>DUVH01000035.1 GCA_012841145.1 Clostridiaceae bacterium
GATTTGATCCTTACCAAGTCCATCTCCCGCTTTGCGAGAAACACCCTGCTGCTTCTTGAAACCGTCAGGGAGTTAAAAGACCTCAGCATCGCTGTGTACTTTGAGCGGGAGAAGATCAACAGCCTGACAGCGGACGGAGAACTGATGCTCTCGCTCCTTGCTTCCTTTGCTCAGGAAGAGTGTCTTTCCGCCAGAGAAAACAGCCGCTGGAGCATCAAGAAACGTTTTGAGAAAGGCGAAATCGTCGGCATGGCTCATCTTTACGGCTATGACTATATTGACGGGAGACTTGTCATCAACGATGAGGAAGCGGAAATTGTCCGCATGATTTACAGGGATTATCTTTCCGGCATGCAAAGCGGAGAAATCATCGAGAAGTTAAATGCCTTAGGGATTCGGAAGAAGCTCGGCGGCAAATGGAAGCCGGGCGATATTACACGATTCTTTAATGAAAAGCACACAGGCTCGGCTCTGTTGCAAAAGACCTACCTGGACGACGCTGTGTGCCCCAAGAAGCATATCAACAGAGGAGAAAAGGACTTCTATCTGGCTGAAGATACGCATGAAGGGATTATTGACAAGGAAACCTACAAGGCTGTGATTGAAGAAGTCAAATGCCGCACATCAAACAAGAATCCGCCCAAGACCATACCTAAATATCCCTTTAGAGGGATGATTCGCTGCGGAGACTGCGGAGCAAACTTTCAGCGTAAGAAAAGCAAAACGGAGGTCTTCTGGCGCTGTGCCGCCAATCTGGGACAAAAAGACTACAAATGCTCGATGAAGGGCGTACCCGAGCGGATATTGGAGGGACTTGCTGCCAGGGCTTTGCACCTTGAGGAATTTGACAGTGGCATCTTCCGAGAGAACGTCAGGGAGATCATCATCCCCGAAGCCAACAAGGTCAGGATAATCCTAAAAAGCGGCAAGGAGAAGGAATACAGCTGGCAGGACAGATCACGCTCGGAATCCTGGACAGCCGAGATGCGGGCGGAAGTTAGCAGGAAAAACAGGGAAAGGAATAGAAAATGAGCCGGGGAAAGAGAAAAGTTACCGTCATCAAGGCGAAGAAGAATCTCCCCGGTAATTTGCATCAGGGGAAAATCAGC
This sequence comes from Clostridiaceae bacterium, assembly GCA_012841145.1. GTDB lineage: Bacteria > Bacillota > Clostridia > Saccharofermentanales > DTU023 > UBA4923. The sequence goes on from DUVH01000035.1 coordinate 1,110, forward strand.
AAGCGGAAAGTTGCCGCCTATGCCCGTGTGTCCACAGACAGTGATGAGCAGCTGAACAGCTATGAAGCACAAATCAGCTATTACACAGACTACATCAAACGCAGAAACGACTGGGAGTTTGCCGGGCTTTATACCGATGAAGGTATCTCGGGACTAAATGCCAAGAAGCGGGAAGGCTTTCAGACAATGATTGATGATGCCCTAAACGGGAAAATTGATCTCATTATCACCAAGTCGGTCTCCCGCTTTGCGAGAAACACAGTCGATACTCTGACCTATGTCAGAAAACTCAAAGAAAAGCAGGTCGAGGTCTATTTCGAGAAAGAAAATATTTTTACCTTGGATTCAAAGGGAGAACTTCTCATCACGATTATGAGCTCTCTTGCTCAGGAAGAAAGCCGGTCTATCTCGGAAAACGTCACTTGGGGCATCAGGAAGCAGTTCTCCGACGGCAAGGTCATGATGCCCTACAAGAGCGTTCTGGGCTTTAAGAAAGGTGAAAACGGACTGCCGGAGATTGTGCCGGAGGAAGCGAAGATTGTACGCTATATCTACCGATTGTTCATGAAAGGCATGACACCCTACGGCATTGCAAAAAGGCTCGAAGAAGAAAACATCCTCTCGCCGACGGGCAAAGAAAAATGGTATGGCAGCACCGTCGCCAGTATTTTAAGAAATGAAAAATATCGGGGTTCCGCCCTCTTACAAAAGAAATATACAGTAGATTTTCTCACCAAGAGACAAAAGGTCAATGAAGGCGAAGTACAGCAATACTATGTGGAGGACAGCCATCCGGCTATCATTGATCCCGATGAATTTGACCTCGTGCAGGCGGAGTACGCCAGAAGAGAGAGCTTAGAGACCTACTACAGCAACAGCACGCCTTATTCAACAAAACTCATCTGTGGAGATTGCGGAGCCTTCTACGGCTCGAAGGTCTGGCACTCTAACACAAAGTACAAGCGAACCGTCTGGCAATGCAATGACAAGTTCAAGCTGAAAGAGAAATGCGGCACACCGCACCTCTACGAAGCGGAGATTCAGGAATCTTTTGTCAAGGCTCTGAGCCTGCTTTTAGCCGATAAAGAAAAACTGCTGATTCACTGCCGGGAATTAAAAGACGAACTGACGGATTGCTCCACAGAAGAAGCCAGGCTTGAGGAACTTTCACAGGAGATGGAGGTTGTGGCGGAAATGATCTCGCGGATTGTAAATGAGAACGCCACTCGGGCACTTGATCAGGAAGATTACCAAAAGCGCTACGACATGCAGGTCTCCCGCTATGAGACCTTACAGGCGGAGTTTGAGGAAACACAGTCCGCTGTTAAGGATAAAAACCATCAAAGCTCGATCCTGAGCGGCTTTATGTTTGCCATCTTTGACTCGGACATCCTGCCCGTCAAGTTCAGCAATACGCTCTGGATGGGCACTGTGGACACGGTGACCGTAAACAGCGATAATACCTTGCGTTACAGATTTAAGGACGGCAGCGAAATTTCGCTTACTATCCCGGGCAGAAACTGATTTCTGCTCCGCTTCTTTCTTCCAGTTAACAGCTCATCTATCCTAATGAAGAAGACTTCAACACAAAAGAAAACAGCCGCTGATACAGAAAATTGTATCATCGACTGCGTTCTAAGTTGGAGGCACCATCCGGATTTGAACCGGAGAATAGAGGTTTTGCAGACCTCTGCCTTACCACTTGGCTATGGTGCCCTATAGCACGATGACCGGACAGAAATCTGCCGGTCATCATTCTTGGAGCGGGATACGAGATTCGAACTCGCGACTTTCACCTTGGCAAGGTGACACTCTACCACTGAGTTAATCCCGCACAAGCATGTCGTCCGGTTGCGTAATCGAACGATCAGCGCCCAGTTATCTTAGCAAGACTCTTTCTACTTGTCAAATCGAATATCTGACCGTTTGGAACTGTTCAGAGATCGGCTGATACTGTGCGCAATCGCTCAGAATCAGGAATTGATCGCCCAAGTAAGGGATGGCTCTCTTGTCGTGACTGACCGTTACGATCGTGCGGTCGTTGCCAGTTCTTGCGTTAAGCAATGTTAAGGCGTGCAGCAATTGTTCCATGCCCTCGTCGTCAAGGCCGACGGTCGGTTCGTCCAAGAGCAGGACTTCCGGCTCATTGGCGAGGATACAGGCGAATCCAAGCTTTCTTTTTTGTCCTTCGCTTAGGCTGAGCGGGTGGCGTTCAAGCATATGTTCAAAACCGAAGAGGTGTATCAGTTGCTCCACAAATTCCGGAGATTTGGCATTCAAATACAGTTCGTCTCTGACACGCGGCATGAAGAGTTGATAGTCGGGATTTTGTAATACGTAACCGATCTTCTTTCTGTTGTTTTTCCTGTTATACGGCGATATGATCGCGCCGGCCGTTGGTCTTACAAATCCGAACAGTAAGTTGAGTAATGTTGTTTTGCCGCATCCGTTTTCACCTAAAACAACCCACTCTTCGCCTCTTTTCAGATTCCAGGAAAAATCCTCGAACAAAACACGATCACCGATCCGATAATCGATGTTTTCAAAGGAGAATACTGTTTCCGCGCTACCTGTCATTTTCGCTGTCACGCGGCTTACGCGATCGGGGAGGAGTGAAATGCCGCACCGGTAGTCTTTCGCATTTTCAAAGATCTCCAGCGTCATCTCGACGTTTTCGTCGTCGCTCTTGACACAGGAATAGACTTTGTCAGCGTACGGCAGAACGAGCTCTTTGCGATGCTCCGATAAGACGACGGTGTATCCTTCATCGTCCGATAATTGCTTCAGAAGTTCCAAAAGCTCTTCAGCTGAACGGGCGTCCATATTGGCGAGCGGTTCGTCTAGGAGGAGGATCTTCTGTCCCATGCCTAAGGTGCAAGCTGTCATCAATTTCTGTTTTTCGCCGCCCGACAAGGTTGCCGTTTTAGCATCGCCCGACAAACCGGTCATTTGTAATAGAGAAGCCAGCTTATCCCTCATCCTCCGAGGCGTTTCATTGATGTTTTCCATCGGGAAAACGATTTCATCCGCGACTTGATCGAAGATGATTTGTTCCCTCGGATTTTGAAATACGCTGCCAACCGATTTCGTTCGCTCTTTGACGGGGCTGTCAGTCACACGTTGTCCGTGAATGTAGACGTCGCCTTCGACATCGGCTTTTTTTAGATTCGGGATAACGCCATTAATCATGTTGATCAGTGACGATTTGCCGCAGCCTGAGTGGCCCGTAAGCATGATGAAATCACCTTGATTGACCTTGAAGTTCAGGTCTTTAAAGATCCACCGTTTTTCCCGGTTTGTCTTTTCTTCTGAAAAATCGTAAGACAAGGATAAATTGACTACTTCCAAAGCACAGCTCATTTAACGACCTCGCAGAAACAGATAGCCGTAACAGGTCAGACATGCAAGGAACAGGAGGGAGAAGATGAGATCTCTTCTCTTAAAACGGATAACCTCAAAAGAGCTCCCCTCGGAGTCCGTAGAAAAACCGCGCGTTTCCAGTGACGTCGCTAATCCTTCGGAAATACTCAACATGCGCACGGTGAGCGGGATAAAGAAGGCTCTGCTCCATAAGCCCGGCGTCGCGGCGAAGCGAATGCCTCTCAGCCGAATGGCCTGTCTGATGCGTCTGATCTCTTCGCGAAAGATCTGCATAAAACGTATGACGATTAAAAGTCCCAGACTGACCCAGCGGGGAACGCTCAGCTGATTAAGGGAGCGGACGAGGTTAATCGGCTTGATGCTCATGCTGAGCACACCTGCCAAACCTAAGGCGAGCACCCTGTAAAGGGCGTACAGGGCATCGTGTCGACTGCCGTTTATGAGCGTCAGACCTCCCATAATGATGCCGAAGATAAGGATGAACGGTCCGAGATTAACGATCTGGCTTTCGTACCGGAATAAAAGAAAGAGAATTAAAAATGTGACGACGTAAGCCCAAAACCAACTTTCCTTAACGAACAGGAGACCCGACACAAACAGCAGTAGGCTGCAGACAAGTGACAAGATCGGATGGATGTCTCGCGTTTTCTTACACATGCGTAAACCTCTTTCTACGCAAAGAAAGTGTGAGGTGATCGCAGAACCTCTGATCCATACACGAACCTGCAATTTGCCATTTCGGTGCCGTACTTGCGCAACACATGTCCGCCTCTCAGATCCATACGCGAGCCTATAATTTGCCTGCTTTTTGCAGCTCGTCGGCTATTTTATTCCCGATCACAGCGCCTATAAGACCCAACGCGATAGCTCCCAAAGCAAACAGAGCGAAGGTAATCGGGTTCCCGATTTGCTCTGAAATTGATTTTCCCTTCGCTAGAATATTGACGATAGCTGTTGACGGCAGCGTAAAGAACGCAAACAAACCTGAACTCATAATGACGGCTTTTCTGTTTTCATAGTTTTTAAAGAGCAGCAATGCGAGACTTTCTGACAAAAGGCTGCCCGTGAATTGGTTGAAGAACATAATGGGCGCCATCAATAAAAGGACAAGACCGGAGAAGATGCCGATGATGAGTAAAGAACCGCTTTTTTTGACTTTGCGCAATCCGATCGATGTGACGAGGGCGAAAGGCAGCGCCATGGCGAACGCTTGCGGCCCTATTTTCGTTACGGTCATCACAATCGGAGCAAGAGGACCTGCTGCCAGCAGCGTGACGGCTGTTATCACGGCTAGAAACACAATGTCCTTCACTGTAAATGCCTGAAATCGAAAGTTATTCATTTTTCACCTTTCATTCATGTGAATGATTCTCGGTATCTATGTATCTATCTTTTTGAGTTTCAATTTTTTATATGTCGTTGTCTTGTCAGACGACTGATTGTCCCCATCCTGATGTATCTAAGTCATTGCCTTGCCCTGTCAGACGACTGTTTATCCTGCACCTCGATTTTTCTAAGTCGTTGCCTTGCTTTGTCCGGTAACTGCTTATCCTGCATCCTGATCACGCGATCGCAGATCTTGAAACAGCTGTCACGGTGACTGACTAAGAGAACTGTTTTACCGTCGCTGTTGCGTTTCAGGGCGTCTAAAATGATGTTTTCATTGAGTGTGTCGAGGTTGCTTGTCGGTTCATCAAGGAGCAGGATTTTCGTATCTTTCAGGAAACATCGGGCAAGACCGAAACGCTGTCTTTCACCTGCGGAGAAGTTGTCTCCAAGTTCCGTGAGCGTTGTATCCAGTCCGTGTTCCAAGTTGTCGACGAAGTCTAGGATTGCGGCTTTATCGAGCGCTTCTCTCAGCTCTTCTTCCGTACTGTCCGGCTTAGCGATCAGCAAGTTATCTCTGATCGTGCCCTCGAAGAATTCAGTGCTTTGCGTCATGTAACTGATGTTTCTCCACAGGGACTGTGTAGTGATCTTATGAACGGGATGGCCTGAAATATGAATTTCGCCAATCTTCAATGGCCAAAAGTACATGATTAACTTGAGCAGTGTCGATTTGCCGCAGCCGCTCTCTCCTTGAATGCCTAAAATTTCACCTTGCGCAACCTCGAGATTGAAGTCCTCAAGGACTGGCTGGTCGCCATAAGAAAATGAAAGATCCTTTATAACAATGAGCGGGTTTGAACTGTCTTCGAGGTTCAAATCAATTCCGTCTGTCACTTCGTCGGCGACCGGTTTCTCTTCAAGTAAATTGAGGACGCGTTCACCGCATGATAACGATTGCGACAAGCCGTTGCCTAACGATGCGACATTGGCGATTGCGGGAAAACTGAAGAAGACACCGAAAGCGAGGGGTAAAAGAACGCTCGGTGATAGTCCGGTCAAGATACCTGTCAAGATAACGGCGCCGGTCGTTAAGATGACGATTACGTCTTCCAACGCTAACAGCAAGGCCAGTTGCTCAATCAGGACGGCTTGATGGTCAACAAGCGATTTGTTCGTCTTCTCGACAACGCGAATGGCTCTTTTGCGATAGGAGAATTGCATGATCTCCGTAATGCCGCGCAGGAGGTCGAGGAAAATATTGTTGAGGCTGCCGATCTCACGGCGAAGTGCGCGGCCTATCTTTTTCGACCACTTGGAGAAAAGAATCGGCAAGCCGATGCCCATGATGAGGTATGAGATCGATGTCACCAAGGCGACGGCGGGTGAATAAAGAGATATCAACACGACATAAGTAATCCCGCAAATGATGGCGATCGATATCGGAGAAATCGTATGCGCGTAAAAGACCTCGATGAGCTCAATGTCGCTCGTGATCATCGAGATCAGCGCGCCTTTATTGCTGCCTTCAATTTTTGCCGGGGCGAGCCTTCTGACAGCGGCAAAGACCTTGTCGCGCAGTGTGCACAGCACGCGAAAGGCCACCAAGTGGTTCATGTATTGTTCCAAGTACCTCGTAAGCCCTCTTACGAAAGCGAGGATGGCCATCGATATTGTGATTTTGTAAAAAGGAACGTTGATGAACCCGCCCAGCCTGACGACTAACAGTGCGGCGAGTACGGCAATCCCCGTGCTTGAGAAAAAGGAGATGACGCCGGAAAGCGTAGCAATCAGGAGGTCGTGTATGTGAACCTTTGCCAGAATCATCAAATCGAGCATGATCTTCAGGGAACTTCGTTTTTTCATGAGTTCACCTCCGACTCAAACCGCGCTTGCGCCTGCCACATCTGTCGATAAACTCCGTCGCTCTTAACGAGCTGTTCAAAAGTCCCTTCCTGAATAATCTTGCCGTCATCCAGGACGTAGATTCTTTTCGCATCTTTGCCCGCATAGAGGCGATGCGATACGAGAATCACGATGTGATCTTTCGCCAGATCTCTCATGACTTGTAAAATGACGGCTTCGCTTCCGATGTCGATATTGGAAGTCGCCTCATCGAAGACATACACTTTGGCATCGTGTAAGATCGCTCTTGCGAGGACGAGCCGTTGCTTTTGTCCTCCCGACAAATTGCTCCCGCCTGACTTGATCTCTAAATCCAACCCTCCCCGCGGTGCAATTTCATCGTAGAGGCGAACTGTCTTAAGCGCGGCGATTAAATCTTCATCCGTCGCTGTTTTCTTGCCCATCAGTAAATTGCGTCGAACCGTTTTCTCGAAGACGTGGGCGTCATGCGAGATGCGGATCATGTTCTCTGTTATCGACTGTTTTTTGTACGTAGAATAGGCGTTATCGCCCCAGAAAATCGCCTCTTCGCCGCCGTCAAGTTGTCCTGCGATGAGGCGGACGAGTGTCGACTTTCCCGATCCCGAGGCGCCGACGATTGCCGTATAGCCCGGTTTGTCAAAGATAGCGCTGATATTGTTCAATACCTTTCGTTCACTGTCGGGGTAGGAAAAAGAGAGATTTTTAATGGTGACGCCTGCGGCATCATATTTAATGTCATTTTTATGTTTTTCATCTTGCTCGGGCAGCGCGAAAAAGTCGATTAAGTTGCGTCCCGCCGCGACTCCCGTCATGGCGACATGGAAACTGGACGTTAAAGTTGACATCGGGCTGAATGCCTCCATTGACATGAAGATGAGCACGACCATCGACGCGACGTTCCCGGCCGTGAAAGGAATGCTCGGCAATCCGATGGCCATTAGGGCGATGCTGCCGCCGTAGGCGATCCACTCGATGAGCGTGATCGATCTCAACTGCATCCGCAAGATGTTCATCGTTTCAATGCGAAAGATTTCCGATTTTTCATGAATTTCTTCCGCCCTCTTCTCATCGGCGGAAAAAATCTTCAGCGTCGTCATGCCCTGTAGACTATCTAAAAACAACTGCCCGACATCCTGGTAGCTACCCCAGTATTTTCTCTGCTTGCGAGCGACCATTTCCAAGATTGCTTTCAACATTAAGGGGATGATGGGCGCCAGAATTAAGAACAAAAGGGCGGAGGAGAGGCTGATCGGGAGCAACACGATGAAAGTCACCAAGCTCATGCCAAAACTGCCGAAAAATTGCGGCAGGAAACGCCCGTAGTAGTTTTCCAGCTGTTCGATTGTATCTGAGCCCATGTTGATCATGTTGGCCGTTGATGTGTAATTCAAGTAAGACGGGCCGATACGCATGGCCTTTGAAATCATTTCCGTCCTGAGATTCGTTTTTACTTCGCCCGTAATCTTCGTTTGGTATCGCGTGACAAGATAGAGACTGCCCGATCTCAGAACGAATCCGAGCAGGAAGAAAAGAATGGTGGTTGTATATTTTACCGACGTATTTAAGAAGAGATTCTGGAGTGTTCGGCCGAGTGAAAGAGCAATAAAGAAACTGCCGACAACTTTTGACATCATCAGCAAGACACTGACGACGATGTATTTCTTTGCATTACCTATGTATCGAAAAAGCAATTTGTCCAGCATAGATCACCTAGTTTACGCACAGAGGTTAGAATTAGCTAACCAATTCGCACAACGCAAAGTTAGCACAACCTAACCTAGTTGGGCAAATGTCATAATAGCGGCTTTTAAGAAGGTGATCGGGAAAGAAGATGGTGTTTCTGCCTATAAAAACCACATTACAAAGAGCTTATGTCAAAGGCACATCATCCATCATATTTTTTGACCAGCTCACAAAAGACGGCATAAAGGTCTTCATTTGTGTTATCGGCTATTCCGTGAATAGGAAGAAAACTTTTGCGAACTCCATGGAACGATACTGAAAAGGAAGATGTCGTCTCGTCATAGATGACACCGGGATATTTGTCTGCCTTGCTTGAATCGTCATTTTCTTTCTCCGACGCATAATAATAGCGGGTTCGCACGAATGAACGAATGAGCCGTTCGCAGTCGGCGTTCTCAATTTCTACGAAACTACAATGGTATTCTCCTTTTTCGTCAGAATAGTTGCCTGTCAATTTACCGCGTCCGGCATCAATCATCAGTGAAAAATTGTACGTTTCGGTTTTTAACATATGCGATTGGCTCATAGATATGCTTTTAACCAGTTCTTCGGGAGTCATCGTGCCGCCGTCGAGGTTCAGGAGCGGTATATAATTTTCTTTTACTGCCATGCAGGCGTCGATGAGAAGCGGTCTCAACGCTCGATAAAGAGCGATTCCCTTTTCAGGAATGGTAGAGTTGATTGATGTGCTGAGGTAATCGCCTGAAGCGTATTTGACCGCCAATACAAATTCCCCGGCGTCTACGGGAATTCCGGAAGTCCAATCTCCTTGACCGTTCATTTCTATCACGCCCGATTGTCTTATTGCTTCGGCAAAACGGACCGTAAAGTCTTTGTCGACGGGCAGTGCGACAGCGATTTCGCTCATATACTCAGGAATACGGTCGGCCACGACGTCGATGAACAGTATGTAACCCGATTCTTTAAATGACTGAACGTTAGCTGCCGCTTTTTCAAGGAGATACTTGTCGTTCTCATCAAAGACGCAAAGTGAGATATCGACATAGCCCTGTATGTCGCCTGAACCGTTTGTCATCGACATATCAAAGGTGAGGATGTCTGTCGAAGTGATATCTTTCGGCGCGTCGGGATCGTTCCAAGTTGTATGTCCCCCTTCGATAACATCAGTTGGGCGGATCGTTTTACGGGTCTTTTGAGTTATGTCCTGATCGGTCGTCGTGGTGATGGTCATCTGACTGTCATCGCCGTCTTGAGGAGGCTTTTTCTTGCACGAAACTTGCAGGGCGGTGACCCCCAAAACTAAAGCAATGATCAAAACAATCAGCAAAATCATAGTGCCGGGTGTCACAGGTTTTTCTAGAAACGTGATCATGTGTTTACCTCCCCATTTCTCAAGAGATTTTACTCTCAATTGCATTCTAGCAAAAGTTGAATGTTGAAGCGCTGATTGTTGGCTTGTCTAAAAAGCAAAAAGTAACAGCCTCCCGATTCGGTCGCTTAAAAAAAAATGGCAGGCAGATGAGGAGACGCTCAAGCGATTCCGACATCGTAAATCTCAACGTTCAGCAAGAAATGGTGCCATATAGATCGGCAGGAAGTCGATTCCCCCTTCGTGCTTCATATCTTTCTGGGACAACAAGATGGTTTGCGCAACTGATTTTGAGAATTTTTCTTTGAACCTCTTTAGGGACTTAAATTCACCCAGTCCGGAAGATTTGACTTCAATAGCCGAGACCTTGGTGCCCTTTGATAACAGAAAATCGATTTCATAGTAGTGAGTGCTGTTCTCTTTTTCCCAAGTGTGATAGTAAAGCTCCCTATCACTCGATGCGACGACTTGGGCAACAGCATTTTCATAGAGATATCCTAAATTGGCAGGTAATTTGTATGATAGCATTTTGGAGTATAGTTCATTTTGCATGTCTGGACGGTCGATAAACATAAGAGTCATGAATAGACCAGTATCAGCAATATACAGCTTATAACTGTCAATTGACTTTGTGCTCGAGAGGCTTACTCTCGGATCTGTTGTGTTGTGGGATATCAAAACTGTCTTGCTATCAACTAAATCGTAGATCAAGCCTTCGTCACTCATATTTTTCCTCTTTCCCAACGCTTCTGATATAAGAAACCTTTTTTTATCACGCGATAATTGAGCCGGAATGGAATGGAACATAGCTGAAATCCTACCGGTATTGTCGATCTTCCTGAAGTCATCTTCATAAAGCTGTACAATATTTCGTTTAATCCTGTCGATTGCGGAAAAGCTTCGACCCTCAACAAAGCCTTTTACTGCTTGCGGCATGCCTCCTACTGCCATATATATTCTAAAGTCACGCATCCACTGGCGATTCAACGCTTGCCCCGCAGGCATTTTCTGACAGAAAAATTTCTTGCTTTGTTCATACGTTTTGCTCCCTATAGCGAGGGAAAACTCCTCAAAATCCATAGGATATAACGTAAGTTTCATTTCTTCAGAAGGTACCAAGATATTATTTACATTTTTCTTAATGGAAATGAGTGAGCCTGTTTCGATATAGTGATATCTTCCGTCCTTGACCAAATATTTTATCGCCTGCCTTGCTCTGGGAAACAACTGTATTTCATCAAAAATAATGACGGAGTCATGCTTGACCAAATCAACACCGGTCGCCGCCTGCAGTCTGAGGAAAAAAAAGTCCAAGTTATGTATGTCATCGAAACAAGAGATGACGGTGTCTGAAACATTGGCAAAATCCAGTAAGATATATGAACTGTATTCATTTTTTGCAAATTCTTCTACAAGCGTTGTTTTGCCGACACGTCTCGCTCCTTCGATCAGGATTGCATATGAGTCAGCGTATTCTTTTTTCCAAGATAAAAGCTGATCATAGGCCTTTCGACGAAAATACATTTCTTGCCTCCTTGCATGCTATTTTAAAGATTTTCAGCTTAACTTACATAGTATTAAGGCTCATTCGCTCCTGAAACCCGCATTTCTTCAAAGCTTTGATCGCCTCTATTATACATCTCTTCAAAGTGTTCTTGGTTGATATTCTGCATTTCTTCAAGATAGATTTGGCTTTAGATCTGCATTTCTTCAAGATGTATTGTGAGAGATTATTGCATTTATTCGAAGTTTAGCAGGTGAAACAGAAATTCAAAATAATCGGCAGCAATACGTATAAGTTTCTAACGATGTGGTTGAAACGGGTGACTTTGCACTGGCTCTAAAAGTGTAAGGAGTAGAATGTCTCTCTTGTGATTTCATAGTAGATAGCGGTGCGCCAAGTTCCCGTTTGATCCTGCCACGAATTCTCGACGATTTTCGTCTTCTTCGCACCTATCTTGTTTTCGTATACATGTTGAGCGCGCGTATTCTCCAGCATGGTATCCCAGACGATACGCTCTAGTTCGTGAGGAGAGTTGATTTCCTTGTCCGTAAAAAGAAAATCAAACAGCATGATGATAATCTTTGGACCATACCCTTTGTTCTGAAAATCTGCTTCACAGATTTTCCAGCCGGGATAAGCGGTTGCTTCTTCTGGTCGAATCCGATTTACGACCTTCTGACTTTTTCTTTGAAGGCTTGAAACCGAAACAGCTTTCGATAGCGCCTGTCGGGCATTCATGGATACAGTCGCGACAGCGGATGCATTCGGGGCTGTTCGGTGTTTTAACGGGATCGATGCCCATCTTGCAGACGCGCGCGCATTTGCCGCAATTGCTGCATTTGTCGTTAATTTTGAAGCGGTAGAAACTGACGGGCTGTAAGATTCCGTAGAATGCGCCGAGAGGGCAGAGGTAGCGGCAGAAGACGCGATAGAGAAAGATGGAGAGCGTGAGGATGACGAGCGCCAAAGCCACTTTCCACGTAAATAGCGCTCCTATTGCCGCTCGGAGTGAGGGATTTAGGATGACGAGCGGTATGCCGCCGCCAATCGTGCCAGCGGGACAGACGTACTTACAAAAATACGGATCGCTCATGCCCAGACTGTCACGAGCTATGATAGGTAGCAAAATGACGACGACTACGAGCATCACGTATTTTCCGAAGGAGAGCACGCGGTTAAGCTTGGCGGGGACTTTGATTTTTGGAGTCGGGATTTTGTGCAGGAGATCTTGCAGCAGACCGAAAGGACAAAGATAGCCGCAGAAGAAACGGCCGAGTAAAATCCCGAACAGAGCGATGAGGCCGATCACGTAAAAACTGAAATGGAACTTCGCGCTTCCTGCAACGGCTTGCAATCCGCCGATCGGGCAGGCCCCGAGAGAGCCGGGGCAGGAGTAGCAGTTCAAGACGGGCACGCAGAACGATTTCAAGTTACCCTTGTAGATTTCCCCTGAAATGAAGCCCTTGAAATTGCCGTTAAAGACGGCGGCGCCGAGCAATTGGATGAGGTGACGCCTGTAGCCCGGAATCTTTTTTTTCTTTTCTCTCTTACCCAATGCCGATACACTCCATGCAGATGTTGATCGCTTTCCTTAGGAGAGTTTTTACCTCGTCACCGTTTACACGAAGGAGACCGATCAGGATAAAGGCGACCGCGATGGCGGCGATGAGAATTGGCCGCTTGTTGAGCCGTATGAATTGAATCATCGTACTTGAGGTTCTTTTCTCGTGTCGACTGTTGTCCATAAAAGTACCGTGCTTTCATGTGTTATGCCATATTATCCTCAACGGGAAAATCGCTGTCAATTGTGCCGGGATACAAATCCGTAGCATACGAACCATTTTTTATTGACGAAAGACAGTATGATGTAAGGCAAATATCTATCGCAGAGGTTCCTTCGATGAAAAGAAAATTGACGATATTACTTGTTATAGCACTGGCACTCGTTCTTTTCATGAACGCATGTCAAACGGGTTCGCCTGCCGATGACGGTGCGTCAACCGGTAAAGGCCCGATGACGACCGTTACGGATCCTGAAACGGGAGAGACGATCGGAGAAGCCCCGGGGCTTAATCTTAATGTCACACAGGAAGAAGCCGAAGAGGGGTGGCTTGCACATGGCGACATTGGGTTTAAATATCAGCTCCCGAAGGCTTGGGTGGAACGTCTCGATTACCTCGATCCCTATGCGGAAGGAGACCCGAGTGACGCCAAGGCGGATCTCTACAAGTGCCTTTATTACGATTTTATGGAGACAGCTCTGATTGAATGTGCTCAGGAAATCATCAATGACGCCACGCTGACGAATGAAGAGAAATACGAGAAGATGTCGAAAGACGTGTGGTCGAATGCGATCAAAATATTCGGCGTGCAGCTTTTCCGGCGCGAAGCTTTCAATAAAGCGGAAAGTTTGGAGAAGCTGACAAAATTTCCGCACAATCGCGTTTTTGCAGTGGGAGGGGACGTCGTCCATATCGTTTCATGGGCGAATGAAGAAGCGGGCCATAATTTGCCCGAGAAGGATCGGGCAATTTTTGCCGAACTCATCGAGTCGGTCGATGAACTCGTCAAGAGTGTTAAGGTTGCTAAGCCCGTATCATCTGTGCAATCACTTGACGCGATCAGGAACTGGACGTTCAACACTGTCGATCTTGACGGTCAACCCGTCGATCAATCGATTTTCGCTGAGGCAAAGTTGACGATGGTCAATATTTGGGCGACGTGGTGCAATCCTTGCCGCGTCGAGATACCCGACATCGCGGCGCTCGCAAAAAATGAATTCGCCGAATTAGATATTCAGGTTCTCGGGATTGTGACCGATGTTGAGGTTGATGAAGATCATGAAATGGAGTTGGCTTTGGCGAAGCAGATTTTGGACGAAGCAGGTGCTTCGTATCTGAACGTCAAGTTTAATAAAAACATGAACGACTCGTTATTCAAATTTGTACAGGCGTTTCCGACGACTGTTTTCATGGACAGCAACGGGAATGTTGTGGGTGCCGAGATTGTGGGGGCACGCTCGAAGGACGCTTTTCTCAAGGAGGCCGAAGCTCGGCTCGCTATGCTGGGCGACTAGAGACCTTCCTTTTGTTTTTACAATCGCTCCATCGCTCCGGCGGTCTTTGATCTGTCGGAGCGAAACTGTCGCGATTTGCATTTTGCGCTGACTCGCTATGTTATAATTTATTGCGTTGGATTACCGATAAATTAGACGTGCGGGAGTATTTTTATGCGTTGTCGCCAGTGCGGTCATGAGATTGACACGAGTCATCGGTTTTGCGCTTTTTGCGGTGCGGAATGGATGGCTGATGCCGGTCGTGCCGCCCCGCACGATGAAGGCGCAGCGCGCGATTTGCATGATGATAAAGCATCTTTTCTGACTGACGAAGAGATGTTTTTTGCTTTAGATGACGACGCTATCGACGATGATCTAGTGTTTTCGTCTTACGATAACGACAGACGCCCGATAAGATGGGTGCCGATCGCTGTGTCCTTGCTTTCTGTCCTGTTGCTGGCAGGTTTGATCATCGGGATTTGGATGCAGTTTTTTTCGGAGGACAGAGAAGACACCGAGTTCTCCGATCCGACACAACCGACTTACAATTTAGTGTTTTCGCCTCAGCGTCAAGATCAGGAATCGACAACGCCATTTACGACTGAGAGTGGTGATTTTACTCAGGAGACGACTTCGACGACAACGACAACGACAGAGAGCACGACCGACACGGAGCCGACTACGCAGCCGACCACAACTCCTCCTTCAGCTGAGGTCGTCGTCGTGACAGATCCTCCCACCACAACTCCGCCCACCACAACTCCGGCCGTGACAGATCCGCCCACTACAACTCCTCGCGCCACAACTCCTCCCGTGACACAACCGTCTGCGACAGGATCGACCGAGACGGTACCTGTACCGACTTCCGGTGCGGCGCAAGAGACGACTCTTGACGAGACCGAGTCTGTAACGACTCCGGAATTTACTTCGCCTTCGACGGTGACAACGACTCCTACCACGCCCGAAGAAGAGACCGAGACGACGGAGAGCCAACCTCAAGCCCTTCTTTCGATCGATAACGTGCACATGGACATGTGGCCGGGCGTAAGGCTTCACTTTTCGTATGCTCCGCCGCAAACGACCCCTTCAAGTGAGCCCGGAGAGGCTTCTTCCGAGACTGAAGAGCCGTCGACAACCTCGGAGCCTACAGTGCCTGACGACGGATCGAAAACAGATCCGTCGGTACCCGTTGAAGAGTCGCCGGGTGAATCTTCTATCCCGCCGCCGTTCGACATACGTTTCCTGTCCGTTTTTGAAAGTGAGACGGAGGACGGCGCTTGGACGAAACAATTTGTCACGGAGGAGAAATCGGTTTCAAAGCTGCTGATTGTCGCTGAAACCAGTCAGGCGATGACGAAAACGTTAAGTATTGAGGTGTTGCGATCATCGCTTACAGCCTTTGTCGAGTCTATGGATTTCGTTGACGAGGAGTCAGACCGAAAAGGCGATGCCCTCGGGCTCATGCATTTTTCCGATTCGGAAACGGTTCTCAGCGAAGTAACCGGAAATAAACAGGAAGTTCTCGATGCTATCAGTAAGCTGGAAGAAGGAGCTGATGAAAGCGCTCTCTGGAAATCACTATATCTGGCATTCGATCATACACCTGATTATGGTGCCATCATTCTTATAACCAAAGGTGAAGATACAGGCGTCATGTTGCCCTCACTCTACGTTTGGCTTATGGCAAATCAAAAAGGAATTCCGATCTACACCGTGCTCCTTAAGACGAATGAGTCTGCCCTGCCCTTGGAGAAAGAAGAGGAATTTCGGCAGTTCTCGAAAATTACAGGTGCCTGTTGCTACGTCATCGACATGACGAATCCTGAGACCGATGTCGCTGTCAGTATGGAGACGGCTTTAATGGCGGCATATGGAGGTGACCGGCAAAACAGTTTCGTCTTCTATGAAAGTACGACGCGTGCCGAGGCGGCGACGCGATTTGTCAAAATAGTGTATGCTCCGGAGGGGCAGGAAATTGTCGAATCGGAAATTGTTACCTATTCGATTCCTACAGATACGGAAGATTTCGTACCGGAAACGAGACACCACACATCCGAAAAAGAAAGGCGAATATATTCCGGCCGGAGAGAAAGGGAAGTATACTCATGAGCGGTGTGGTAGGCGTCAGACTGAGAGACGTGGTCAATTATTTCGGTTACCATGTCATTCGCGACTACGGGAAGATTGACAGAACGATTATTTCGGTTGCCGACATTACGCGACCGGGTTTACAGCTTACCGGTCATTTCAAGCATTTCGGTCCCGATCGTATACAGCTGATCGGTAACATGGAAATGGCGTACTTGAAGACCTTGACGCCCGAAGAGGAGGCAGAGTGCCTCAGTTGCCTCTTTGCGACGGGCATTCCCTGCCTGATCCTTTCTCGGCGCCATGAACCAAGCGAGGTCATGTTGCGTTGCGCCGATAAATTCGAGACCCCTATTCTGCAAAGTGATCACTCCACCGCGTCAATATACAGTTCGCTCGTCAAACACTTAAATGTCGAACTTGCCCCGCGCATTTCGGTTCACGGTGTGCTCGTCGAGGTTCTGGGTGAGGGTGTTCTCATTCTCGGCGAGAGCGGCGTCGGTAAGTCGGAAACGGCACTTGAACTCGTCAAGCGCGGGCATCGCCTAATTGCTGACGATCTCGTTGAAATTAGGCGCGTATCCGATACGACACTTCTAGGCCGAGCCCCCGAGATCATTCGACATATGATCGAAATTCGCGGTCTCGGCATACTCAATGTCAAGGAACTCTACGGTGTCTCGTCTGTTAAGGTGCAGGAGAACGTCAATTTCGTCATCAACATGGAGTTTTGGGATGAAAGTAAAGTCTACAATCGCCTTGGCATTGAAGATGAGTCGACGACGATTCTCGGTGTCTCCATTCCGTCTGTGACGATTCCAGTGCGTCCGGGGCGGAATCTTGCGATTATTGTCGAGTTTGCCTCAATCAATTTCCATCATAAGAAGATGGGGTACAACGCTGCAAGAGAGCTTGAAGATCGCGTCTTTAACGGATCCTATCAATATTAGATTCTCGTAACAGTCCGATAAGATAAGAGATGGCGAAACACGGAGGGGATAGAACGGGTGGGTAAAGAAGAGATGGATGCTTTTGCCATCAATGAGGTCGTATCTGCCCTCACGAAAATAGAGAACTTAACGCTTGAGCGCAACGTATCCGTCGCACATCTCACGCGCTTTCAGGCGGGGGGGAACGCTGACATCCTCGTTCATCCCCACACTTCGGAGAGCGCAATCGAGCTGATCAGGGTCGTTCAGAAGAGCCGTTTGCCCCTGACGGTCATTGGGTGTGCCACGAATATTCTCGTTTCGGATCGCGGTATTCGCGGTGTGACGTGTCGGCTGTTTCCCGGACTGGGCGGCTTACGCCGTGACGGTAACAGCTTGTTCTGTCAGGCCGGTGTTTCATTGTCCGATGTCGCGGCTTTTGCAGCAAGGCACTCGCTCGGTGGCGTTGAGTTCGCAGGCGGAATTCCAGGCTCTGTCGGCGGTGCCATATTTATGAACGCCGGCGCGTTCGGGGGTAGTATGTCGGATGTTGTCCATAGAACGACGTTC
Organism: Clostridiaceae bacterium; assembly: GCA_012841145.1. GTDB lineage: Bacteria > Bacillota > Clostridia > Saccharofermentanales > DTU023 > UBA4923. Next base: position 18,923 of record DUVH01000035.1, read on the forward strand.
ATCGATGGCGACGGTTGTCTTCGGGAAGTTGTCGGTGAAGAACACGATTTCGGGTATCGACACAGCTTATTTGTCGGCTTAGAGGGATCCGTTATCCTCGAGACGGAGCTTCGGCTCGAGTTTGCCGATCTGCCATTTATTTATGACAAAATGGCGGAGAATGCCTATAGGCGATACAAGTCGCAACCGCTTGACGCCTATTCGGCAGGCAGCGCTTTTAGAAGGCCGGAAGGTTATTTCGCCGGCAAGCTGATTTCCGATGCCGGCATGAAAGGCTATAGGCGCGGGAATGCGGGCGTATCTTCCAAACACGCCGGTTTCATTGTTAACCATGGAGGGGCGACGGCGGAGGAGATTGTGCAAATATTCCGAGATGTCCGTACTGCCGTGTACGATATGGAAGGCGTCATTCTCATGCCTGAAGTCAGGCTGGTCGGTGAATGGGATGATGATCCTTTTGCCTTCGAGTCCTGAGCTGCACTCCGTTGATTTTTATGAACGGCGACCGGGCTCATTGAAACCACACAGAATTATGAAGAGTCAAAAATTCGGAAAGGCTGTTGGATGAACATTACGATTGTTACCGGTTTATCAGGAAGCGGAAAGAGTTTAACGGCAAATTTGTTGGAAGATATGGGGTTTTTCTGTATCGACAATATGCCTCCTCAGCTCATCGCGGAGCTTACACGCGTCTTAGCTGAGTGGCAGGCTACTGCTGAACGTTCCGCCACCGATATGTGTCTTGCGCTCGTTATGGACACGCGAACCCCCGGTTTTGTAAAACATTTGCACCCGGTATTGGATCACTTGCGGGACAGTAACGTTCCCGTCCGAATTCTCTTTCTCGAGACATCGGACGCCGCGCTGATCAGTCGTTACAATCAATCGCGGCGCGATCACCCGTTGGCGCACGGTCGCTCCCTTTCGGAGGCGATTGCGTCGGAGCGCGAAATGTTGGCGCCCGTCAAAGCGCTCGCCACCGATATTATCGATACGACCAGCTTATCGCGTCATGATTTAAGACAGCGACTGCAACAATTGTTCAGCCATACAGAATTGCGCGATGAGATTACGATATTTGTACAATCGTTCGGTTTTAAATACGGGATCCCGCCCGACGCCGACATCGTATGCGATGTCCGTTTCCTGCCGAACCCGCATTACATAGATCACTTGAGACCTCTGTCAGGGCTAGATCAGCCTGTCATAGATTTTCTGAAGCAATACCCGGAGGCCGACGAATACCTTGAGCGCCAGTGTGAGCTTTTCGACTACACGATTCCATTTTATATCCGCGAAGGGAAACAGCGGCTGAACATCGGTATCGGTTGCACGGGCGGGCGCCACCGCAGTGTCATGTCTGCCGAACGGATTGCCGATCATCTGAAGCAGTCAGGATACAACGTCATCGTTTTGCATCGCGATTTGCATCGAGACGTGCGTCAGCGACAGATTGACGCGATGGAAGCTACTGAATTGTATTCATGACCTTTTCCGCAGGTGTACGCAGGGAATTAGTCGATCGTTTTTCTGCTCGCGAAGAATCGCGAGAGTGGGCGATCGTCTCTTTTGCCGTGTTGTCGGCTCTTTCGGGGTCGGTCGACAGGACGGAAGATGGGTGGCTTGTCTCGATACGTATCACGGGCTCTTATATCGCAAAAATGCTCGAGGAGATCGCCGCGACGCTGTCGCTTCCGATCGTCGATAAAAAGGTGGGCAAACGCGATATCTGTTTGACATTTTCCGTTGCCTTTGAGAAGCGCGCCCTCTTGTTTTTTGACTTTGAACGTTGGTGGAGATGGACGGGAGAGCAGGGGCTCGAGGCGATCTTCTCCGCTTTTTATCTCGCGTGCGGCGTGATGTCGAATCCCGCCACGGGGCGTTATCGTTTGGCGTTTACTCCCTCTTCTGAGAGTGCGATCTCACTTATGAAACGCGTGTTCAATCGTGCCGAATTGACGCCGGGTGAATCACGACATCAAGGTAAGCGTTTGCTGTTTTTCTCAAACGGAGAGGATATTTCGCGTTTTCTGCTCCTGTGCGGCGCGCACCGCGCCCTCTTGCAATTTGAGGAGAGGAGGAGTGAGAGAGAGCTGCTCGGGCAAGTTAATCGCATCGTAAACTTCGATGAAGCGAATGCAGGTCGCCGTGCTCAATCGATTTCGGAACAGCTTCGTGCCATCGATACGATCGAACGCATGCGCGGCCTCGACTCTCTTTCTCCCGTACTCGCGGAGGCGGCGAAGGCGAGGCTCGAGAACAAAGGCGCATCACTTGAAGAGCTCGGTGCCGGCATGTCGCCTCCAGTGAGCAAGTCGGGGATGAGTCATCGTTTTTCGAAGATTCGGAGGCTCGCTCGCGCTCTCGAGAGTAAGCGCCTGCGTGAAGAATCGGAAACGTAGGGAGTGGTATACTTAAGCAGATCAACACCTTGAATGATTTCACTTGGAAAGAGTTCAATTCGTGTTGAATCAACCGCCGGTGACAGAAAAACCGACGCGTCGATCGCCGGAAAGGACGAATGCGATACGCCTTGATGCGCGAGACGATGATGGTTTGGTAAGGAAATGATGGACTACTTAGAAGGCTTTCTGATTGGACCGATATGGAGTGACACGGATTATCGAACGCGTCGACATTATTTCGCGCACGTTTTCCTTGCCACGTTGATGGGTGCCGCCTTCACGATATTTCTTTTTTTCTCGGATGCCATGTCGAAGTGGGTCTTCGTCCCGTATCCGCTATCTCTCGTGCTTCTTATCGTCCTGATGTTGGCGACACCGCTCATATCGAGTATTTATTATCGCGTGCCTTTTTTTGTCAGACCTTTCCTTTTGATTTTGTACGCGATGAAGTACATTCTGCTCTTCTATACGCTTGTTCATATTTTCTTTCCGCTCGTCACAGTCGATAAAATGAAGCTTCCCGCTTTTTTGCTTGAACGCGTGGACGATCATATGACGCGCTCGATCGATCGATTTGGAGATTCCGGCAGAGTACTGACTACTGTTGCCGGCGTACTTGTCGGTGCCTTTTGGATTATTGCCGAAGGACTTCTTGTCGTTCTAATCCTGATCGCTGTTCCGCTCGCCGCAATTTTGCTTTTAAAAGGTGTGCGCCAGGCGCTTGATATAGGCCTTTATGAATTGATCGATCGTTTCATCATGAGGGGCAGACCGGCTACAATTGAAGATATTCCCTGGCTCGGGAATGTCGCGGACGATACGGAGAAGGAGAAGACCGTAAGCTTATCGAAACCGTTCGCAGAGCGGCGGGAACACCGCCTAAACGAGGTAGCGGATGACGTGCCGCATGATGAAGAAGATGCGTGGGGATCGCTCGAATCTGAAATAGAAAAGTCGGAGACTGTTCGGTTTGTTCCCGTGCCTGAAGTTGATGAAGTCTGCGTGCCGGAATTTCCCGTCGATCAAGAGGAAGCGGCTCAGGAAGAGTTGGATACTGACACGGTCAATACTGTTCGGTTTAGGCCTGTTCGTGAGGACGATGAAGTTGAAGCGCCGGAGTTGCCGATAGTCGTCGAAGATCCGGTTCAGGAGGAGCGACAGACGGAAACAGCAAAGGCTGCCCCGCTTTCACCCATAAAAGAAGACGATGAAGTTGTTGTTCCTGAATCTTCTGGAGATCGGGACGAACTTGTTCAAGCGACGTCGGAGGTTGAAACGGTTGTGACGGACAAGAAACCGGATGAGGCCTATCGTGAGAGTTCGGTAAATAAATTCCGCATTGTGGATAAACTAAGATTTGTCCGGGACGGATATCACGACACGTTTACCCGCAAGGGGAAACCGGGCGCTCAAGAACCGATGGCGGCAGAAACAGAAAGAGAAGAGAGAGAATTAAGAGAGAATTAGCGGAAGAAGAACAAGATTGGAGGTTATCGCACGGCCGATTCTCTCCCTATAAGTGAGGCTGTGTGGCGGATATTGCCATGAACAACGAAAACAATCCTTACCAATATGATCCCGAAAGACAAAGCGGGAGTTCATACAATCATCAAGACTATCATTCGCATAACGAGAACCCATACGACACACGAGATGATTACTCGAACTACGGAGGATCGCCTCCGCCGCCTAAAAAGAGAGGAGGAGGCGTCGCGCTCGGCGTTATCGTCGTCGGATTGGTGGCGGTATTGATTTTTACTTCCATTGCGGGGGTGCTATTGTTCCTATATAAAGGTTACGACAAATTGGTCGAGACACCCCCGAAGGTCGTCGAAACCTTGCCGCCCGACAAGACGAATCCTGTCGAGCCTCTGCCGAGTGATGAGCCGACGCCGTCTGAGGATGTCGTCGATCCGCGTTTCAATTTGGAAGATTTCGCGCGTCCCGCCCCGCAAGAGGGCAAGGAGCTTTTGTCTATTCCAGAAATCGTGGAGAAGGCAAAGCCGGCCGTCGTCGCGATCTACACGAACGTCGTGATTGACCGCGGAGCGTATTTCGGTCTGGTGGAGAGTACGGTTGCCGGATCAGGTTTTATCATCACGGAAAACGGTTACATCGTGACGAATGCACACGTCATTGAAGATGCGCGAAGCGTAATAGTCTATTTAGAAGACGAGCGCACGTTTGAAGCGACGATTGTAGGTTCCGACGTTTATGCCGATGTCGCCGTTTTGAAAGTCGATGCGGAGGGCCTTCCGACCGTACCGCTCGGCGATTCTGATCAACTGCTCGTCGGTGAACTTGCGATCGCCATCGGAAATCCGACAGGGAACTTGAGAGGCACGGTGACGTCCGGTATCGTTTCGGCGCTCAATCGCGATATGCCCGAATCTCCCATCCCTCTTATCCAGACTGATGCCGCGCTTAATTCCGGCAATTCAGGCGGTGCGCTTCTCAATGCTTACGGTGAAGTCATCGGGATTAATCAGCTGAAAATTGTGTACGCCGATTCGGGGAGAGAAGAGCCGATTCAAGGGATCAGTTTCGCCATCCCATCGAATGCGGCAAAAACAATCATTGAGAGTCTCATCCGTACGGGCAAACATGAGTGGCCTATGATGGGAATTACCGTGTCAACCGTACAGGAAGAACTTGCTGAGCAACGAAATCTTCATTTCCCGGGAGTCGTCGTTGCCTCGGTCGAACGCTACGGCCCCGGCAGTAAGGCAGGCCTAAAAGCGGGCGATGTAATTACAAAGATGGACGGTAAAGATGTGACGACGGTTAGGGAGCTGTCCGACGCCAAAAATCAATATAATGTCGGTGACACGGTCGTCCTTGAGGTGTATCGAGGCGATCGAGTGATGGAGATCTCTTTAACGTTCGGTTCATCTGAATAGATACATCGTTTCGAACACAGCAAACAAGACGCATCTGAAGAATTCTAGAGAAGGAGTGACCATGCGAGGTCGAGGCTGGCTGCAAGACATCATTTCTCACTTCATCATCGTGTCTCTAATGGGAGCAGGTCTCTTTTTGCTGTACAAGAAAGCGATGAACACGCCGGATCTAAAAGGTGAGCGTTGGATTTCAACCGTTTTTACCATCGCTACTATTTTGCTGGCTTTGATGGTGATCGTCTTTATCAGGCAAGTCTTCACGCGCGTGAGACTGGAGCGTTTTCGCCCCGGAAATCCGGAGAGTCTGGCACGTCTTGACCGCATGCGTCGGTTTCACTTGCCTGAACGCTACAGGAAGTTGCAGGAAACATGGTGGGAAGCGCGGACGGATTTGTGCCGGTTTTATATCGATAAAGGGTGGCGTCCCTTGGAGCGCAGACCGTTTGATGTCGTTTTGCAGCGAAGGCGTAAGATTCCGTCTTTCGGGCGGGCACCTTATGTCGATCGTCTCTTTATCTTCTACCATCCCATGCTCAATGTCCTCATAGTTGATCAGACGCTGAGTATGTGTGAGCGCGCGATTAGAAGAAGCTCCAAGACGGCGCCCGCTCCGAAAAACATGATCGTGTTTCTCACCGACATGAATAATGCGGAAGAGGTCACATCTGCCGCTGCCGGGGTCGTCAATTATCTCTGTCGACTTGAAAAGAAGACGAGCCTCTATCCCTTGTTGATCGATTTTAACGGCGGGAGACTTTATTACCCGATCGATACGACACTCGTCAGGAAGCCTCACCGCCTATCTTTCTTTAAAGCTCGCCTTGAATTGACGCGTTTTGTCCGCCAGCAAATTCCTAAGAAGTCATCCCGAAACGGGCTTACGGAAACAACATAAATATGAGTTAGTGTTACTCTCCGAGAAAGTAATTCGCCAGATTCGCATTGGGGTCATGACGGCCGATGAGCAGCTCACCTTCCGAACAGCTGAGCAATGTCGTGACGCCGGGGCCGTGCCCTGAAAGGACGCAGTTCGAGTGGACGATGACGCCGAGTGTGCGTGCCCCTTTTTTGTATTGGCGCCCGTATCTGTTGTCGCAATCCTTGAGCAAGACGAGGTCTCCGAAGCGCAATTTGTCCAGGCCGTATTCTTTTAACGCGTCGAGGTCGCCTGTCATAATGTCATAGTCTCCCGTGTAACCGGATGAGGCGCCTATCCCCGAACCCATGAGGTAGGGCGGAACTTCCGCGACACAGGGGACAAGGAGTTTTCCGTTTGTTTCCTCGGGCGCGATCTTCTCGAGAAGCTCGGGCGACAAGTTCATGCATGCGATGTCGGGATAGTCAGTCAATTTTAATCCTAGGCCTTTCGCTCGGATTAGAATCTGGTCTCCAATTTTCATCTTGTCGAGTGATTCGACCGGAAAATAGCAAATCGTGTGTTCAATACCTCCATGTTTACCTGTGACAAAACCTTCCGTTCCTTTGGCGTCTCCATCGACGACGATTGCGCGATTGCCGATACAAGCGACGTGCATGACGCTGTCGTTTTCAGTTCTGGTTTCGTTGCGCAGGCTGACACCGGGCTCAATGTGATCTCCGGCGAGCTTCATGCAGCAGTCGCCGATCTGATAGTTGTAAACGATTCCGCCGACGCTGGGGAGTACATGCGGGAATCCCATGTTGTCTACTTTATACTCGCCTCTCCATGTAGGTGCATGGATCTTTGCCTGGACAGCCATCTCAACGAGATGTTCTTTATTGGTTTTCATATATCCTCCTTCGCTTGAGTAAGAGTCAAGCATTGTATGCGCTCATCATCATAACAGAACTGCTCGTCTAATCTCTGTTAAGAATTTTAAGATCGGATGTCCTGAAAATGCGCTCGATGGACTGACCGCGCACGCGCCCGATGACGGCATCGCCCGTTCCCCACATCTCAATATCCAGCTCGTCAACAGTGAAGTGTTTCGCGTCGACATCACCTGATCCGACGATGGACACCTCAAGACGTTCCGCTTCACCGCCCAAGATCGAGACATCGCCCGACCCCGCGATCTTGATCTGACCCGACTTAGACAGCTCCTTGATCGTGACGTCTCCCGATCCCGCGATGTTGATCGATGCGTCCTCAACATTTCCGAAATCACAGTCTCCGGAACCCGCTAACTTAAGTTGAAGTCTTTCGACATTACTCAATGTAATGTTACCTGAACCGGCGATCACAATATTTGCCTGTTCCGCATCGATTGCGCCGCTGATATTGGAGGATCCGCTGACCTTTGCGTTTAGTGTTTTGAGAACAGGGCGGGCGATCTGGAGACGTATACTGCCGGAAATGTTTCTATTCCCCATGTTGACACCGAAAAACGTTTTGTTCTGATATTTTTTAACACGAATGTAAAGTATCGATCCCCTCTGTTCCACGGAAAGATTTGACATGAAAGAAGCAGTGCCGTCAGCAAACCAATGTGTTTCCCCATCTTGTGATTGCGCGATCTCAATGTCGCACGCGCCAGCGAGATCAAAATCTAAGCTGTCGATTCCCATACCGCTCTCATTACCGTTGTTTTGGTTGACGGTTCCTTTATCGCTTTCCCAGTCACCGGTACCGAAATCATCGTTCGTGCGAATTAGAATATTACCTTTTCCGCGGTTGATCACGACCATTTCATCTAAATTTGCTTCGCTGCCGTCATCGAATCGGACAACCGAACCGTCAATTTTCCCTTTTATGTCGGCGTAGCACGCCCTGTTTTTCAGTTTCGCGACGAATTTGAGATTGCCGTATTCAGCGGGAAAGGAAAAATCATCTTCTATTACAGTTTCAATAGATTCTACGTCGTCGCTGAAAAGGTCATTAATGGTAACGCCGAATGCTTCGGCGATCGCCGGCAATAACGCGATATCGGGACAGCCGATCCCTGTCTCCCATTTTGAAACTGCCTGAGGGGAGACGCCGAGCTTTTGTGAGAGCGCCTCCTGCGTGAGGTTCCTTTCTCTTCTCATCTGGGCTATACGTACACCCAGCTTTGCAACATCGTATGCCATTGTTGTTCTCCTTTTGTGTCGACAGCTCGCAACAAGTGTCAGCTGTCCATTTGTTGTTACCGTGCGCATCGCTCACGGTCACTTTCAGTATGACGCGTAAAAGAATGAAAACAATCACCGTCTGGTTGAATCACCTGTTTTTTGACTCAACGCTCTGTTGTTCAACCGTTAGTTGAGCTTTTCGTAATTGATTATACGGCTTTGCCATGGATTTTTTGTCAGTGAGGAGATATTAGTAAATATCATTTAAATGACCCACCCCCCTCGGATGAGAGGAATGGGTCACATTGTCGTTAGCTATAGAAGTAATACTTGATTACATTTACATCCATTGTTTTGCAGTAAAGTCAAGTCGAGTAAGTCTTAACCTAATTGAAAAGCTTATTGACCGCATAATCTGCTTCTGCTTTTGTGAATTTGTCAAATACTAGTTGATCACGCAGCTGATCTTGCGACATGGGCATCAGGTCTAGATAATCTTTTCCTTTCCGTACGGCCTGTTCCTTCCAGTCGACTTGAACATTAGTTACCGCATGCCTAGCTTCATCTGCGACGAACTTTTCAAAAACCAATTGTCCATACAATCCTTCTTTTGAGAATGCCATAACATCGAGATAGTCTTTTGCTTTTTTTAAGGCTTCCTTCTTCCAGTCCACCTTGACATTATCAACAGCATACTGTGCTGCTTCTTTTGAATATTTTTCAAACAGTAATTGATTGAACAATCCGATTTTTGAGAATGGCATGAGGTCGAGGTACTGTTCAGCCTTCCTGAGCGCATTTTGGTATTCGACGGATACACCTTTTGTTTCGGTAGTCTTTATCGACGTAGTTGTGGTAGTTGTAGTAGACGGTTCGGTAGTCGTAGTATTTTTTTTCGTAGTCGTTGTGGTTGTTGTAGTTGTTGTTTTCGTGGTTGGTTTGGTTGTTGTAGTTTTTATCGTCGTTGTGGCTTTTGTGGTTGAAGGCTTGTCGGCATTCTTCTTCGTTGAAGAAGCTTTCGTAATCGTTGTGGGCTTGCTTGTTGGGTCACTCGATTGTACATCTTCTTCTGTGACCGTTACCGATGACTCAGGTATAGTCGCGTCTGTACTCATTGGCTCAGTTATTTCAGAGACAGTAGTTGGTGGAGGTAATAGATCAAGCGTTTCTTCAGTTGACGGTTTTTCAGGCGAGAGGATTGGACTTCCACAGGCAGTAACAAGAATCGTTATCATAATAAGCGTGATAGCAAGTAGCTTTTTCATATAATCACTAATTCCTTTCCATTTGTTCACGTTCAGTTATCCAATATTGAATGACAGACATGATAGTTTCGGATATAATCAATCTGGCTTATCCGCCTACAATCAAAGTGTAACCTAATGCCATAACAACATCTGTAACATCCAGTCTAAGAGCAACTTGCTAGAGCGTTTTCGTTATGTTATTCATCTAGTGCGAGTGTGATCTTATTAGCTTGAATACTTAGTTTATGAAACAAATATTGGCACACGAGACTATAACGTCCACTGTTTGCCTGAAATCAAAAGCCGCTGAAACGTCATCGTTTCAGCGGCTTTGTTTCTGGTGGGTGATATGGGACTTGAACCTATGACCCCCTGCATGTCACGCAGGTACTCTAACCAGCTGAGCTAATCACCCGAACCGAAGATTAGGATACATGATTTGATGTCTTGGTGTCAAACGGTATTTTTTCTTTCCTCAACCTTAATTGAAGCTAGCTGAATTGATCTTAATTGAAGGAGGAAAACAGGTGCTACGATCAGTACCAGAGAAATCCGGAAACAAGAAGAATGTATGGCAGAGCTTGGAAGGGAATCTGTGACCGCTACATAAGAGCTCATACTTTGTGCGAGGAGTGCAAGCGTAACGGGCGGCTTGTCCTTTCAGAAGAGGTCCATCATATTGTTCCTTTGTTAGAAGGCGGGACGAACAAACATAATAATATGATGGCTCTTTGCAAGTCTTGTCACTCGACGATTCATGCAAGACGTGGTGACAGATGGTCGCTATGTATTGAGTTGATGAAACCAATCTTCCGGAAAAGCCAAATGGTCTAGATTGATATGAGAGGAATAGTTAGAAAAGAGAGATTCTAATTGAGGCAATACCTCGAGTTGCCATTTATTTCTTGAAGGATAAACAGACTTTAAAACGAGCATAAGTCCCCAGAGTCGCCTTTTAGCACTTTCAGAGATATTCAAGCCTGAAGGAGAAGAAGAAAAAATCATGTAGTACAGTCTGCCGTGATGAGCGCATACGTTTCTCAGGTCTGTTAGGCAACGCAGCCAACTTTCTAAGTTTTTGTAATTGACCTTGTATTGCTTTGCAATATCTTTTTTGTCAGTTGTATGAAGGTCAGCATAAAAATATGAGGTCATTCCGAAGCCGAACAGCTCGATGATGACCCAAATAGGAAAAGCGCCATGATATTTTACTAGATGATGTTTTACAAAAGGTAATTTCTGATTTCTAGCTATTTCTGTTTTAAGCAGTTCCTTGAATTTGTTTTCGTTGTGCTTGTTATTGAAATTGCTTGAATCTAGGTAGCCTAGAGCACCATATTTGTGTCCGTGAAGGTAGGCAAGTCGTGTTCTTAATGAGATTTCAATAACTTCAAGAGCAGCAAAGAGAATGTTGCGAAGCTTTCTATCGAACTCATAGATATGATAAATCTGCTTGAACGTTGTACCCTTACTATAAAGTCCCCCCTTTACTTTGAAAGGGAGGAAATATGCGGACAATCTATAATAGTTAACTGAAGCTAAGACCCTCTTACAGGCATCTTTATCTGAGATGATGCAACCGCGCTGCGTTAGCTTTTCAACTTGCTCTTCATAGGTTCTAGGAGACTTGATTTCCAACATATTTAAACATAATTCTTTTAATAAAAAACGTCTCCCCTGGGACACATCGTTGAGAGGTGCGGGGAGTCCTATCGATTACTAGTTTACACTATTATTTTAGTTTTTCAAGTCTCAAATATTCTTTAACGTCATTGCCGACATCATTAGCTGAATGCCAAAGTAAACAGTGAGAAGCACGGGGCGCCCAACTTAATCTGGCACGTAGCCTATTTCGTTTAGTCTGACATATCTTTTTTCAATCATACAGATCAAAAGTCAAAATCAAAATAGAGTTGGTGACCAAGAAGAAAATAGGTTGACTCTACTTGGCTCACTATGGCTTTGTAAAATCAAGGTAGAACGGTGTCTTCTCGATCGGTACGTCGTCGTTGAATATTTCTTCCACAGTGACGACTCTGAGCGGATTGAGAGCGAGTTCCAGCTTAAGTCCGCCGGCGCCGGGTGAATAGTAACGCCAAAACGGTTCACCTTGAGAAATAAGCCTGCCGGTAAGGTTGAGGATTGCTCCGCCGTGAAAGACGAGTGCGAGGGGGAATTGTTCCGGTGCAGAGTGTGCGAGTTCTTCGATCCTTTCGATCACAACGCGCATGCGCGCATCGAACGCTTCAGGCGACTCGCCTTCGGGCGGGGTGACGTTGCCGAAAGAGTTGATGAACTCCATGTAAAGCGGGTCGTCGAGGAGGTCGTTATGTGTCTTGCCATCCCATTGGCCGAACTCTCTTTCTTGCAGTTCAGGCATGAGTTCATATTCTTTTCCGGGGAAGTAGAGTTCTGCAGTTGTTCGCGCTCTTATGAGCGGCGATACCCACAGTGTATTTACTTCAGGAACGACGCCGCGCAGCCTTCTTTGGCGGATGAGCATGGCGCTCTCGGGGAGAACGTCGTTGTTTTGTAATTGACCTTGGTATTCGCGACAGAGATTTTGATAGGTCAGTCCGTGGCGAATGAAATAAACGGTGATTGTCTTTTCGTTCATATTGTTTTCCTTTTCATAATCATTCCATCTCAGCGTATCGCATGAGGAGATCGGCTCGCAATTGTGTAACATTTTGGATTTGTTCCTTTACTGTAAAATCCGTCGTGTGCAAGTGCGAACTCATGCGATGATGCTGCGGATCGTCGTTAGGTCGGGTGTCGCTTATGCTGTTCCGGCTCAACTCCAATTTGCAGAACTTGCGGTTAGGTAAGAGATGCTCTTACTTTGGCATTCAGCTTGCAACTAAGGTAAATGATTTGGCGTTTGTGGTCGGGTTGACAGCTTTGGCGGTAGCGTTGTACAATCTTTTAGCGAGCGGCCCCGAGGGGCGCTTATTTCTGGGATCGCATACGAGGGCAGGTGGCTTCTCGCGCGGTTGCCATGAGAGGTGAAAGAAATGAAAGAAGGAATACATCCTAAATACGGTAAAAGTGTTGTGCGCTGCGCATGTGGTGAGACATTCGAGACGGGTGCGACGAAAGAAGCGATTAGCGTCGACGTCTGCTCCAAGTGCCATCCCTTCTATACGGGGCGTCAGAAACTCGTTGATACGGGCGGGCGCGTCGATAAGTTCAGAAGGCGCATGGAACGGCAAAAATAAGCCGAGGGGGGAGCTCAACGGCTCCTCTTTTTTTTGATGCGTCGTAGACAGGCAGTTATAACTGCCAACTTAATTCATTGTAGTTATATGGAAAATAATCAGGCAGGGTGCCAAAAAAAATCGGAGGGGATGGGCGTTTGTAAAAAGACGTCGATCGGCGGACAGGCGCTGATCGAGGGCTTAATGATGCTCGGACCCGAAAAACAGTCGATCGCCGTCCGATCACCCGACGGCGAAATCGTCCTGCAAGTCAAAGATCGCTCTTCCTTTGCCAATCGATTCAATATCCCTTTTCTCAGAGGGATCGTCCGTCTCGTAACGCAGTTGAAAACGGGGGTAGGTGCGATCGGTTATTCTGCCGATATTGCTATGCAGGAAGAAGAGACTGAAGACGATCAGGAGATGTCGCGCTTTGATCGGTTTGCCGAACGATATCCTCATATTATGACAGGGTTTGCGCTGGTGGTCTCGCTCGGTCTGTCCGTGGCTCTATTCATCTTGCTGCCGAGCGCTTTGACCGATCTGCTGCGTAAAGTGACGGGGTTCGGTGCCGGTGAACAGTCGGGAGGTATGGCTCTTGCCTTATCGTTTATCGAAGGTTTCGTCAGAATTGCGATCTTTATTTCATATTTGTGGTTGACTTCTCTCAGCAAAGATATCAAGCGCATCTGGATGTACCACGGCTCGGAGCACAAGACGATCGCGGCATATGAGGCCGGTTTACCGTTGACTGTCGAGAATATTCGTCCTATGAGCCGTTTCCACCCGCGCTGTGGGACGTCGTTCCTGTTTTTGGTGATGCTCATTTCGATCCTCGCGTTCGCAGTCGTTGGACGCTACACGCTTTGGATCAATATCCTGGTTCGCCTCGCCCTGTTGCCTTTGGTGACAGGTGTTTCCTACGAAATCATTAAACTGGCGGGCACGTACGACAACGTATTGACGCGGGCGCTGTCGAAACCTGGACTCGCTTTGCAGCGTTTGACGACGGCGGAGCCGGACGACGAGATGCTTGAAGTCGCGATCGCCGCCATGAACGCCGTCATTCCCGAGAACCCCGACAGTGATCGCTGGTAGTCGACAGCCTTGTGAGTGTGAGTCGACAGACATTTCTCGATCAGGCAGCGAACCGACTTCGCGAGGCGCGGATTGACGATGCACGTCAAGAAGCGCGCCTGATGATTGAGGCCGTTACCGGCATTTCGATCGCGCATCAGCTTGCCTTTCCCGACGTCTTGCTTAGCGATGAACAGCTTGCCGCTCTTGATGAAGCGCTCGTGAAGCGTGAAAATCGCATGCCTCTGTCGCAAATTATCGAGAAGGCAATATTTTACGATCAGACTTTTACGGTCACAAAAGAGACACTGACGCCTCGGCCTGAGAGCGAACTGCTCGTCGATGCGTCGATTGAATATACGGATTCACTGCAAAGTGTACATCTGCTTGATGCTTTTACCGGTACGGGCGCGATCGGGATATCGGTCGCGCGGAAGCTCTATGATGCGGGGAAAGATGTCTCGCTGGTGATGACCGATAATTCACGGTATGCCTTAGACGTCGCGCGGCAAAACGCGCTTCGTATCATCGCGCCGGTTAATTGGAAAATTGAATGTGCCGACATTTGGCCATCGACATATTGTCGTTACGATGTCATTACGGCAAATCCTCCCTATATTGCGACTGAGGTGATTACGAGCCTGATGCCTGAAGTGAACCGCTTCGAGCCCTTGTCGGCACTCGATGGCGGTCATGACGGATTGGACTATTATCGCCGTTTGTCGCGGGAGGCTGGACGTTACTTGCGCGATGGCGGTGTTCTGATCATCGAAATCGGCGCTTCTCAGGAGGAAGAAGTCATGCGTTTATTCGTGCGAGACAGTGTATGGCGTGAGTGCGACAGGATAAAAGATTTGGCCGGTCACACGAGAGTTATAGTTTTCCGTATGGAGGCCGGTTAGAAGTGTTTGGTAAGATGTGGGCAGAATATTTGGATCCGGAGCGATTATGGACATCAGTGAACTGACAAAATTGACGACGAGTGAGGAACGTTACGACGAGCTGACGGAAATGCTCGCCGATACGAATCTCATGCGCGACCGCGAGGCGTACGTCCGCCTCGTCAAGGAGCATGCGGAATTGCAGCCGCTTGTTCAGCTTATCCGCGAGCTCCGGCAGGTTCAGGAAGACTTGGAGGAGAATCGGGCGCTCCTCTACGAGACAGACGATCCGATTCTTCGCGAGCTTGCCCGCGAAGAAGTTGCTGAGCTTGAAGAGAAAGAATCGTCTCTCGAGGCATCCATCATGGAGGCGATCGAGCCGAAAGACGAAAATGATGAGCGCAACGTCATCGTAGAAATACGCGCGGGGACGGGCGGTGAGGAAGCCGCTCTGTTCGCTGCCGATCTCTATCGCATGTATTCGGCTTATGCGGAGGCACGCGGTTGGGAAACGGAAATCGTGGATTTCAATGAGACTGAATTGGGCGGTTTCAAAGAGGTTGTTTTTATTATTGACGGCAAGGGCGCTTTCAGCCGGCTGAAGTATGAGAGCGGCGCACATCGTGTGCAGCGCGTACCGGAGACGGAGGCGGGCGGACGCATCCACACATCTGCCGTCACCGTCGCCGTTTTACCTGAAGTCGATGAAGTTGATTTCGAGATTGATCCGAAAGATCTTCAGATCGATACGTATCGCGCGTCGGGCGCGGGCGGTCAACACGTCAATAAGACGAGCTCCGCCATTCGGATAACGCACCTTCCTAGCGGTGTCGTTGTGACGTGTCAGGATCAGCGATCTCAGCATAAGAACCGGGATAAGGCGATGACGCACTTGCGCGCCATTCTGCTCGATATGGCGGAGCGGGAGCGCGCCGACGCGATCGCGAGCGAGCGCAGGAGTCAAGTAGGTTCCGGAGATCGAAGCGAGAGAATTCGTACGTATAATTTCCCGCAGTCCCGCGTTACCGATCACCGCATCGGGTTGACGCTGTATAAACTCGACCGCATTTTGGCAGGTGATCTCGATGAGATCATCGATGCCTTGCAGATTGCTGAGCACGAAGCCGCTTTACAGGCGTAGCGGAGCATAAGGGAAAACAGTCTATGGATACGCGCGTTCTTCTCGTCAAACATCCGATTGATGAAAGCAATTTTGACGAAGTTGGAAAAGCGCTTGCCTCGGGTTCCGTCGTCGCTTTTCCGACGGAGACCGTTTACGGGCTCGGAGCGTCCGCGTTGCTTCCCGATTCCGTACGTGAGATCTTCCGCCTGAAAGGTCGACCGGCCGATAATCCTCTGATCGTCCATCTTCTGTCGGACGAAGATTTAGAAGGCGTCGTCTCTTCCGTTCCTGACGTTTTCCATGTATTGTACGAAGCCTTCTCTCCCGGTCCTTTAACGTATGTGATGCCTCGCGGAGAGCGTATTCCCGATGAAGTGACGGCAGGTCTCGACACCGTCGCCGTGCGTTTCCCGTCTCAACCTGCCGCGCGCGCTCTGCTTGCGGCTGCAAACGTACCCGTTGTCGCTCCTTCAGCCAATGTTTCGGGCAGGCCCAGTCCGACGAGGGCTCATCATGTGGTTGATGATTTTTCAGGACGCATTCCATGGATTGTCGATGACGGGCCATGTGACGTCGGCCTTGAGTCGACGGTGATCGACTTAACGCGTCAGCCTATTCGGATATTGCGTCCGGGTGTCGTGACGGCGGAGGCGATTTTCGAGAAAACGGGTATTGAGGCCGTCTTTTGGAAAGACATTGATCAGGACGGTGAAGTTGTGCGCCCCGTTTCGCCGGGTATGAAATATCGCCACTACGCGCCGAGAGCCGCGGTGCGCGTCGTTCTGCCCGAGGAGGGAGTAGCATTGTCCGATCGACTGTTGGAGATGATCGAAGGTTCGGGGACTTCTGTCGGGTTATTTATCAGCGAGGCGTGCCGGGATGCGTTGCGGTCGAAAGCTGACAAGTTGCCATCAGCGCCGCACGTCTATACGTACGAGGGTACGAGTGATCTTTCGCGGGCGAGTCATCACCTGTTTGATGCGATGCGCACACTCGATGAGCAGGGTGTCGATATCATCTATGCCGAGGGGTTTGAAGGAGAGGACGCCGTCGCGTATATGGATCGTCTGTCGCATGCCGCCGCGGCGAAGGAAGATGCCGATGTTCGACAAGTATTGTTTGTCTGCCATGGCAACACTTGTCGCAGCCCCATGGCGGAGGCGTTGTTTAACGATCGTTATCGCGACAAAGGTTGGGAAGCGATTTCGGCGGGACTTTCGACTTTTCCCGGCTGGCCGGTCTCGGAACATACGGTGGAAGTTCTGCGTGAATTCGGGATCGATGGCGAGGGCATGACATCAAAGCCCGTCAACAGGCAGATGCTAAACGACGTAAGTCTTGTCATCACGATGACGACGATGCAGCGCGAGTGGCTGCGATGTGCTGCTCCCGCATTGAAGGATAAGATCATCTCGATGGCTGACGTGTCGGAGCGCTCACACGATATCGCGGATCCTTTCGGTGAGACGATTGTCTCTTATCGCCGCGTCCGCGACGAATTGAATGAAATTATGCAGGACTTGTATCTGTATTTACAGGAGTTGGATCTTACGTAAATCATCTTCTCTTGAAGGGATGAAATCGTTCAGATTTCGGTACAGGCAAAAATTCGACGTCATCTTTCCGGTACACTAGGTGAACCGACTTAATATGTCAATGACGGCAAATTCAGCGGGATGTGCCGTAAAACACAAAACTTGACGGGGATTCCGTTTCCGTGCTAGAGTGTGATTCGCCTGCGAAAACAGGCGCAGTCCTCGCTCTACAAAGTGTAGAGCCGTAAAGTCCGGGAGGAGGTTAATAATCCCATGACGAAAAAATATGAATTGATCTATGTCCTGAATGGAACACTTCAGGCAAATGAACTGAGAGCGCAGATGGAACGCGTGCACGGTATCGTTGAAGCATCCGCCGAGATTGTTGACATCGTTGAGTGGGGCCGACGCCGTCTTGCTTACGAGATACAGGATATCCGCGAAGGATATTACGTTCTCGTGTACTTCAACGCCGATCCGGAAGCGCCGCGCGAGATTGAGCGCTTGCTGCGTATCTATGATCCTGTGCTTCGCTTCCTCATCGTCGTCGCCGAGGGCAATTTTGTTCCGACGGGGAGGCGTACATTATTAGAGGAAGAAGCTGCCGCCAAGGAGGCCGAAAGCGCGCCGGCGGAAGTTGAAGAAGGCGCGGATGAGCCGGAAGCCGACGCTCCGGAAGAGGTGGCATCCGAAGAGCCGGTTGAAACTGAAGCCGGGCAGAATATGGAAGAAGTGCCGGAAACGCCGGCAGATGAGAGTTAAACCCCGCTGAATTGTCTGATGACAGAAAGGACACATGAATGAACAGAGCAATCTTAATGGGACGACTGGCGCGTGATCCTGAGATCAGGACGACGCAAAGCGGGATTCCCGTATGCAATTTTACCGTCGCCTGTGATCGTCGCAGCCGTGCCGCTGACGGGTCATGGCAGAATCAGGCTGATTTCATCCCCTGCGTCGCATGGCGTCAACAAGCAGAATTTATCAACCGCTATTTCAGCAAGGGTGATCGTATTCTCGTCTCGGGCTCCATCCAACCGAGGAGCTGGGAAGATGATAAAGGAAATCGCCGTTATACGACGGAAGTGATCATTGACGAAGTCGAGTTTTGCGAATCGAAACGCGGTGGCGGCGGTCGACGCGATGATGACCGTTCGGATCGCGTATCGGCGACAACGGTCGACAGCGGAGGTGACAGTTTCCTCCCGGCGCCCGACGATGACACATCCCTACCATTTGATTTTTAATTTAATTAACTGAAGCCTTGAAGGAGTAATGAATATGGCAGAAACAAGAAGACGCGGAAGCTATCAGGGGCAAAGGCGCTACGGTCGTAAAAAGTATTGCGTATTTTGCGCCGACCACATCGATCACATCGATTATAAGGATGTCAATACGCTGCAACGCTATACGGCTGAGAACTTCAAAATTCTCCCGCGCCGTATGACGGGTACATGTGCGCTTCACCAGCGCAGCTTGACGAACGCGATTCGTCGTGCGAGACAGGTCGCATTGCTGCCTTACAAAGCAGAGTAGTTTCGTTCTCGAATCGAACAGCCTCCGTTTCGCAGATAGTTGCGAGGCGGAGGCTTTTTTTGTTTAGGTGTTTTTGATGTGTCCGTCATAATCGGAAGCTTTTGCGGTATCATGGAGTTCCGATACGAATCTAAGGAGGAAAAATATGAAAGTATTGCTTCTGGAAGGTGTCAAAGGTCTCGGGCAAGCCGGAGATGTTGTTGAGGTCAAGCCCGGCTATGCGAACAATTTTCTTTTCAAGCGTAAATTGGCCGTTCCCGTCACGAAAGACAACTTGAACGTTGTCGAGATGAAGCGGCGCGCGAAGATTGAAGAACAGGAGACGCGTCTGGCGCGTGCGAAAGAGATCGCGGCTGCCGTCGGAGGACAGCGTTTTGTCTGGGCGGCAAAAACAGGTTCCGCAGGGCGGCTGTACGGAACGGTGACGAATCAGAACATCGCCGATATGCTTTCGCAGCACGGATATGAAGTTGACAAGCGCGATATTTCGGTGAGCGAACCGATCAAGATGATCGGCAGCCATCAAGTGACGCTTCGTCTCCATCCTGAGATTTCCGTTGATTTTACACTCGACGTAAAGGCTGATTTAAATGATTAGTGAACAGGCATCGCTCCCCGGCAAGCCTATTAATTTGTCGGAGCGGCTGAAGGGACACGCTCTTCCCCACAACATCGCGATGGAACAGTCCGTTCTCGGCTGCGCGATGTTGCGGCTTGAAGCGCTGTCAGCCATGATCTCAAAATTAAGGTTTTCCGATTTTTACGATCCGCGCCATCAGCTGATCTTCGAAGCGATCGAGATGTTGCACATAGACCAGAAACCGTGCGATATCTTGACTGTAACGAACCAGCTCATTCTGAACGAGAAGATCGGTTCGGCAGGCGGCCGCGAGTACGTGTTGTCACTTCCCGGATCTGTTCCGTTTGTTGCGAACTATGCTTCTTATATCGAGCTCGTCAGGGGATTGTCCTTGAAACGACGCCTGATCATGGCGCTTGACGGCGTCATCGAACACACATTTTCATCCGATCTGGAAGCGGAACAGCTCATTGAGCTGGCGGCACAGAGGATACTTAACATCCGTGAAGATGAGAGCGATCTGGGACTTGTGCGCGTCGGCGAAGTGTTGAGCGATCGCGTTAATGAACTTCATCTCATGTCGACAGGCGTGAGGGTTCAATCACCGAAGACAGGTTATCCGGGCCTTGACCGCGTACTGGGCGGTCTTCGAAAAGGCGCGCTCTACGTCTTGGCATCTCGACCCGGCGTCGGTAAGTCGGCACTGTCTCTTAATATCGCGCACAATGTCGCGCGCTATTACGATGCTGTCGTCGCCATCTTCTCTTTGGAAATGAGTAAAGAAGAAGTCGCGACGAGACTTCTATCTGCTAAGACGGCTATGTCGTTTCAGCAGCTCGAGACGCTCGATGAGAAGGATAAGAGGGCATGGGATAAAATTGCCGCCGGTTTAGGCGAACTCTATGATGTTCCTCTCTACATCGACGATCACTCGTCCGTCAATGTTGTCGAAATCCACGCGCGCTGTCGTCAGCTGCAACTGAAACACAAGCGATTGGATTTGGTCGTCGTTGACTATTTGCAGCTGATGGGGACTGCCTCGGGACGTTCACGAGCCGAGAATCGCCAGCAGCAGATCGCCGAAATTTCGCGTATGTTGAAAGTGATGGCGCGCGATCTCGATGTTCCCGTCTTGGCGTTGTCGCAGCTCAGCCGTGAAGTCGACAAGGCGGGACGCCGGCCAAGACTTGCCGACTTGCGTGAGTCGGGGGCGATCGAGCAGGATGCGGACGTCGTCATGTTTTTACACGATCCTGACGCCAAGGAAGGCGATAAAGACTACAAAGAGGAGATCACGGAGGTCGATCTTATCGTTGAGAAAAACAGGCAGGGTGAACGTGCGCTCATCACGCTTCAATGGAATCCCGAGATTCTCACGTTTACCGAAGATGACTACGGCGGAACTCCCGAAGCGCCTTTCGCTCCGTTTCGTTAAATGAGATATCCGAAAGAGACATTCGAATTATTCAAGAAGATCGCTTCGACATGTGAACGCCGGAATATGATCCCTCGCGACGCAGTCGTCGTGGCGGGTGTGTCCGGCGGTGTCGATTCAATGGTGATGCTCGCTTTTCTCGATGACTACCGGTCGCGATACCGTTTCGACCTTTTCGCCTGTCATCTCAACCACATGATTCGCGGCGAAGACGCCGATTTGGACGAACTCCTCGTCGAGTCGTTCTGTATGAAGCGCGCCATCCCCTATGTTTCGGTTCGCACTGATATTCCCAAGCTCGCTGAAGAGCTCGGGGTCAGTCTCGAACAGGCGGGAAGAGATGTCCGGCGCGACACGATGGTACGACTCGGAATGGAATACGCCGGCAGTCCTGAGCGATTCCGCGTCGCGTTCGCTCATCATATGGATGATCGCGCCGAGAGTATTCTCATGCATGTGGGGCGCGGTTCGGGGTTGGCGGGTCTTGTAGGTATCCGATACGTTGACGGTGTTTTTATTCGACCGTTACTCGATGTGCGCCTTGAAGAGATCGAGTCTGCCGCCGAAGCGCTTGATCTGCCGTGGCGCGAGGATGAGACGAACCGCTCGGACGAGTTTCTCCGAAACAGAGTGCGCCGCACTCTCATACCTGCGTGGCGCGATGTCCTCGGCTATGACCCTGTTCCCGTTCTTGTGCGTCTCGGCGATGCGGCGGAGGGAGACGAACAGGCATTGCTGCAATGGGCTGATGCCTCGTACAGGACAGCCCTTTTGCCTGATGGAAAGATGGCCGTGTCGTCATTGCGGGATTGTCCGCCGGCGATCATGAAACGCGTGCTCGCGCGCTATTTCGAAGAGGTGATTGCCGCAAGGGATGATCGAGGTCATACTGCATTGAAACTTACACTAGGCTCCGTACATCTCGATCAGCTGGTGAAGGGCGTTGAACTGAGCGTGAGCGGTGAAGGGCGCGATACATCGTACTCTTTGCCGGGAGGTATGAGCGCGCGTATCTCTGACGGGTGTCTGTTTATCATCTTTCCCGAGGGTAAAGCGTAAAACTGGTCGACTGTTTTATCCGGCGGAATGATGATGTTTTGCTCCCGATGTGTCATGCGTTTCGAATCATATGCATGCTATCCGTTTGAGAAGTGCTGTGATAGAATGCAAATGGTTGCAGATGATACTATGTTGTCTGATTGTAATTGACGCGTTCGATCGTGTACAATTTGTTTTTATTCCGAAGAGAAAGTGGTTGCCTATGCCTTACACTGAAAAAAAGATAGATCATACGCTTGTTGATCGTGAGACGATCAATGCATTCGTTAAGCGTCTTGCCGAAGAAATAAGCAGAGACTTTAGCGGGAAGGAACTCTACTTTATCTGTGTCCTCAAGGGTTCATTCATGTTTATGGCCGACCTTGTTCGCGAGATTGATCTTCCGTGTGAAGTTGACTTTATGTCGGTTAAAAGCTATGAAGGTGAGAAGTCGACGGGTGTCGTGAAGATCAACAAAGACCTTGACCGCAGCATCGCCGGTAAACATGTACTCATTGTGGAAGATATCGTCGATACAGGCCTGACGCTCAATCACCTGAAGGCGCTGCTGTCAACGCGAAATCCCGCGAGTATCAGCATCGTGACGGCTTTTGATAAACCGATGCGTCGGAGAGTCGATATTCACGTCGATTACGTCGGGATGGAAATTCCGAACGAATTTATCGTCGGATACGGCCTCGACCTTGACGGGTTCTACCGAAATTTGCCTGAAGTCGTCGTCCTCAGCGACAAGGAGTAATTGTCTCTCATTCAGGCACATATGACTACACTAAACTAATAGGATACTAATCGTAATATGAACCAGCAAAGAAGATTCGGTGGATTTTCCTTCTATATCATTTTGATGATCGCCATTTTGGCGACGACGTTCATGTTGTCGAAATCAGATCAAAAAGATATAACGCTCTACGAAGTGGAGCAGATGATTCAGGGCGGTCAGGTCGAGTCGGTGACGATTGACGGAGCGACGCTCAATTTGAAGATGAGCGAAAGCGCTGTCCAGGCCGGCAATCCAGCTGTCGTAAAGAAAACCATTCCGTCTGAAACAATTCCTTCTTACCTCGAACTTTTGCGCGAGGCGAAAGTGAACGGTAAAATTGCCTCTTTCGACTACAATCGTCCGACAGATATCGGGAGCATCCTGAACGGCGCTCTTTTGCTCTTCATGATGGTTTCGCTCGGCGCGTTCGTCTTTCTCTCATACTCGCGCAGGGATAGCGACGGCAGGACGGCGATGTCGTTCGGGAAGAGCCGTGCGACGCTCGCCGATCCCGGTCAAAACAAAGTGACGTTTGCCGATGTTGCAGGTGCGAAAGAAGAGAAAGAAGAACTGCAGGAAGTCGTCGATTTTCTGAAAAACCCGAAAAAGTACACTGAACTCGGTGCCAAGATCCCGAAAGGTATCTTGCTTGTCGGGCCGCCCGGAACGGGCAAGACGCTGTTGGCTCGGGCCGTCGCAGGCGAGGCGCACGTCCCGTTTTTCACGATTAGCGGTTCAGATTTCGTCGAGATGTTTGTCGGCGTCGGCGCTTCGCGCGTACGCAACCTTTTCCTCAACGCGAAGAAAAAAGCGCCATGTATCGTCTTTATCGATGAGATTGATGCCGTAGGGCGTCATCGCGGTGCCGGTCTCGGCGGCGGACACGATGAGCGAGAACAGACGCTTAATCAGCTTCTCGTTGAGATGGACGGTTTCGGCCCTAATGAAGGAGTCATTGTCCTAGCGGCGACGAACCGCCCCGATATTCTTGACAATGCCCTCCTCCGGCCCGGACGATTTGACAGGCGCATTTTCGTCATGCGTCCTGATCTTTTGGGGCGTGAAGAAATTCTGCACGTTCATGCGAAAGATAAACCACTCGCCAAAGATATCGACCTCGCCGAGATCGCAAAGATGACGCCCGGCTTCACGGGGGCCGATCTAGCGAATCTCTTGAATGAAGCAGCCCTCTTAGCGGCGAGGCGCAACGATACGCTGATCCGGTATTCCGATATCTCGGAAGCCGTTTTCAAAGTAACGATCGGGCCTGAGAAGAAGAGCCGCGTCATCAATGAGGAAGAGAGAAAATTGACGGCTTACCACGAGTCAGGGCACGCGATCGTCTTGCGGGAAGTTTCGCAGACTGATCGTATTGAGCGCGTCTCAATCATCCCCGCCGGAGGTGCGGGCGGTTATACTGCGTATAAGCCGAACGAAGATTTTTATTTCAAAACGAAATCTCAGCTGTTGAGCGAGATTATGATGGCACTTGGCGGTCGCGCGGCGGAGGAGATCGTCTTCGGTGAAACGAGCACGGGAGCCAGTTCTGACCTCAAACATGTCAACCAGATTGCGCGTAATATGGTGACTAAGTACGGTATGAGCAGTCGTCTCGGCAACCTTGTGACGGCAGATCAGGATGAAGTTTTCATCGGTCGCGACTACGGTCATGTCCAAGGTCACAGCGACGTGTTACAGGCGACGATTGACGAAGAGGTTGCGACAATTCTTGACGAAGCTTACGAAGCGACGAAGAACGTCCTTATTACGAATCGCGAACTGCTTGAAGTACTGGCTTATGTCCTCCTAGAGAAAGAGAAGATCGAGTCGGATGAATTCGAAGCGATCTATCAGGCACACGCCGTCGAACCAAAACCGTTGCCGGGAGATGAATCTGCGAAAGTTGTTGTCGAGCCGGACGAGCCTTTCGCCGGATCGGACGACAATGCGATCGTCGAGTCGGGTAGTGCCCACTCTATGGCAATGAGGAGGGGATGGCATGTCAATAGATAAATCCTTATTGGAGGATTGTATTGCGTTCATGGCGTGTCGCGATGCGAAACGCATCGCCGATTCCGTCGATCGAAGGTTAGTTCCATACAATATAACGAGAGTGCAGTGGAACGCGCTGTATTACATCGATCTGAAAAAAGGTGAATCGATTACGCAGAGGGAGCTAGCCGATTTAATGGGGCTCCGTGAACCGACGATGGTGCGGCTGATCGATCGTATGGAAAAGAACGGTTTCCTGAAGCGCGAACCGTCGTCACATGATCGGCGCCGGAACAATCTCGTCCTCACAAAGAAGGGTGCAGAGATTAACGATAAGATCTGTGCCATCGTCAAGAAATTTAAGGAAGATTGCGTGCGAGGTATTCCGGAAGCTGATCTTCTGGCTTTTCAGCGCGTGCTGAATCAAGTTGTCAATAATTGTGTTGACGAACAGTTTTTTTAGGGCTTATTCGACAGGTTTCATATGGTCGGTGCGTCCCGTCAGGCGATCGCCGACATTTCTTAGGTCAACACCCATGATGAGGAGCACATCGCCCGGCTCGACGATCCGGCGCAAGTGCTCCTCAAGTGCTTCATTCGTTGGGTAATACTCCGCCTGTCCTCCCAGTTCATTGATACGATCGCAAATATCTTTAGAACTGATGGTCGTATCTCGTTCTCGGTCATCGTAGATTTCCGACATCATGATGGGGCGGACGTCCAACATCGAGTCGACAAAATCATCGAAAAATCCGCGGACGCGACTGTGGGTCAACGGTTGGAAGCAGATCCAAAGGCGCTTAGCCGGAAGGTGGCGCGCCGCCTCGATCGTGACGCGTACTGCCGACGGGTGATGCGCGTAATCGACGATCACTTCCGCACCGTTATAGCGTCCCGCTCTCGTAAATCTCCCTTCGGCTCCTCGGAAGGATTGAAGCGCTCTCTTTGCCGCCTCGGGCGTTCCGCCCGCCAAGTCGGCCGCGACGATGGCGCCCATCGCGTTCTGTATATTGAATTCGCCCGGAACGGTCAATGTAATGTCGGTGTAATAAGATCCTCGTCTGTAGACGTCGCAGCACGGTTCACCGCGGTCGTTGTAATGTAGACCCGAGTAATAGTAGTCGGGTCTCTGCCCGTACCGGTTCGTCTCATTTTCCTCGCCGAACCAGATGAGTTCGAGTTCGTCCAGATGACCGGGACGAACGACCTCGACGATGTCGAGCATCGCGTTGACGTCTTTATCGTATGTCGGCAGAACGAGGACAGATCCCGCAGGTTGAAGCGCGACAAACCTCGCAAAAGCATCGATCAGGTCGTCGTGCGTTTTGTAGCAATCGATGTGATCGTGTACGAGATTCAAAATGACGGTCGCCGTGCCGCTGTAGTGAAAAAAACCGCGTTTGAACTCGCACGCCTCGGACAACATAAGTTCGCGCTGTTTCGTTTCGCTGAGTCGAACGGTTGTTTGAAACTCGATTAATTCCGCACCGAGATGTACCATCGGATCAATTCCGGATTCAATCATGATCAGGGCGCACATCGCCGTACATGTCGACTTCCCGTTTGTCCCGCTGATGTTGATTACGCGGTCGAACAACCGGTTGATCGCGCCCAGAAAAATTGACCGCTCTACGCAGGGAATGCCGAGCTCGGCAGCGCGCATACGCTCGGGATTATCATCGAAAACGGCTTTTGAATAAACGACAAGATCCGGATTGGCGCGGTCGATCGAATCTGCCGCGTGATAGTGGACTACGGGAATCCCGAGCGTCTCCAAATAGGATGTCCGCGCATTCGGGTGCGGATCGGAGCCGAAGCACGTGACGCCTTCGTGGTTGGCGAACTCCGCCAAACCGCACATACTGATCCCGCCGATACCGACGAAAAAAATCGTCTTCCCCGGCGCGATCTGTTCCGCTATTCTGTTGAAATCGAAAATGTCGTGCCCCGTGATCGAAGAAACGATGTCATCGGGTGTCCTTTTGACAGCGAGATCGGAAAAGCGCGGGAGAGTCGCCGTGGCGGGGAGCTGTGTCGTCTTCGGATGCTCCGTATCCTTTAATTTACTTGATTCAGTCATCATGGTTCGAATCCTAACTCTATTTGTTTACTTGAATACGTTTGGCGTCTTTAATACTTGACTGTATACAATCGGTATTTTACCATGCAAGTATAATGGCGGAAAGGTGACAAGCCTGTCTCTGTTCTCTGCTATGACGGCTTCACGGCGGATTGATCATCTTCATTTTCGCACTTGCATCATTGAATATCCTGTTGTATACTTCTCATTGCGCCTTTTTTCGTGCGGCTTATCGTGCGAAAAGGATAACGATGACGGTGGAGATTGCTTACCGATTTGCTGCAATCCGTAAGGTCACTCCACTCGAGTAGCCCGAACTCGATATCGGGCGCAGAATCCCTTGGCAGTAGGGCTCCCAGCGTTTGCATCAGGAGATGCTCGTCTGGGATTTCAATTGGTAAAGAGTGATACGCCCGAACCGATAGTGATTCTGAATGCAGACAACAGGAGGAATGTTAGGAAATGGCAATTAATCAAAAAATCAGAATTCGCCTCAAAGCGTTCGACAGCCGCATTCTCGATGACAGCGCGCGTCGCATTGTCAACACGGCTGAGAGAACAGGTGCAAGTGTTTCAGGGCCGATCCCTCTCCCGACGGAGAAAGAGATCATTACGATCTTGCGCTCACCCCACGTCAACAAGGACTCTCGCGAACAATTTGAGATCCGTACACACAAACGTCTGATCGATATTCTTGCCCCGACGTCGAAAACGGTTGAATCGCTTATGCGTCTCGAAATGCCCGCCGGCGTCAACATTGAAATTAAACTGTAAACCCGCACTCACGGGTCAATGTTTGCCGAATGGAGCGGCAAACCAATAACTCAGGAGGTTATAACATGGCAAAGTTCATGCTCGGTCGAAAAGCCGGGATGACACAGGTCTTTGATGAAAACGGGTCGGTTATACCCGTAACAGTCATCGCCTGCGGCCCCGTAACTGTTTTACAGAATAAAACAGTCGAAACAGACGGCTACAGCGCTGTGCGCGTCGGCTATGAAGAAACAAAAAAAGGTAACCGCCCCCATCGCGGGCAGTTTGAAAAAATCGGTGTCAAACCCATGCGCGTTATTCGCGAGTTTCGCTCCGATGATGATTACGAACCGGGACAGGTTATCCCTGTCGATGAGATGTTTGAAGCGGGTGATGCTGTTGACGTGTCCGGAACTTCGAAAGGAAAAGGATACGCCGGAGCGATTCGTCGTCACGGCATGGCGCGCGGGCCTAGAACGCACGGTTCAAAATACCATCGTAAAGCAGGTCCCATGAGTTCGGCCGCCACGCCGGCAAAAGTATTCAAGGGCAACAAACTGCCGGGTCAGCTCGGGTATAAACGCGTGACCGTCCAGAATCTCTCTGTCGTTCAGGTCGACGGCGAGCGAAATTTCCTCGTCGTGAAGGGCGCCGTTCCCGGACCGAATGGCGGTCTCCTCGAAATCCGGTCGACTGTCAAGGCGAAGAAGAAGTAGAGGGGGGAGGTACTTATGCAACTCGATGTTTATAACATGAAAGGTGAAATCGTCGACAAGATCGAATTGTCGGACGATATTTTCGCTATTGAGCCGAACGAGGACGCGCTCTATCGCGTCGCTATCGCTCAACAGGCGAATAAGCGCCAAGGTACACATAAAGTCAAGGATCGAAGCGAAGTGAGAGGCGGCGGTCGCAAGCCGTTCCGTCAGAAGGGCACGGGGCGCGCACGCCAAGGTTCATCCAGGTCGCCTAAGCATGTCGGCGGCGGTGTCGTTTTCGGTCCCACACCTCGCAGTTATCGCGTAAGGCTTCCGAAGAAGCTTCGTCGATTGGCACTCTTTTCCGCGTTGTCCGTTAAAGCAAACAGCGACAAGATCATCGTCCTCGATGACTTAACGATTGAAAACGGCAAGACGCGCGAGATGGTCGAAGTCCTCAAGAATTTAGGCGTTGACTCGACGTCGCTCGTCGTTACGACCGGCAAGAACGATTACGTCGTCCGATCGGCGCGCAATCTTCAAGGAGTGAAGACGGCGCCCGTCAATGCGCTTTCAGTGCTCGACATTCTCAAATACGATCGCCTGATTGCGACACGAGAGGCGCTTGAAACATTTCAGGAGGTTTATGAGTCATGAAAACTCCGCAAGACATCATTCTGAAGCCGATCATTACCGAGCAGAGCATGGAAGAGACCATGTACGGCAAATATACGTTTGTCGTGGCGAAGGATGCTACGAAGACTGAAATACGAAAAGCCTGTGAAGACATGTTTGACGTCAAGGTGCTCAAAGTCAATACGATGCACCTGTCGGGCAAAATGCGTCGCATGGGCAAGAACAGAGGCCGCACGGCATCGTGGAAAAAGGCCGTTATTACGATCGATCTCGATCCGCAACCGGAAGAGTACAGTCTCCCCGGCGGAAAAGTTGAGACAACGTCGAAACGTTATAAGACTGAGATCACGGAATTCGGATTTGGCCAGTAAGCCGATCGCGTGAGAAAGTAAGGAGATATCTATGGCATTGAAAAGTTATCGCCCGACTTCGCCCGCTAGAAGGCAGATGACAGGCACCGATTTTTCCGAATTGACGAAGAAAGCGCCTGAAAAGAGCCTTCTCTCAAAGAAGAAGAAGCATAGCGGACGTAACCACTACGGGCGTATCACCGTTCGCCACCGCGGCGGCGGAAATCGTCAGAAATACCGCATCATCGACTGGAAACGCAACAAGACTGATATTCCGGCAAAAGTCGAGGCGCTTGAGTACGATCCCAATCGCACGGCGTTTATCGCACTGATCGTGTATGCGGACGGAGAGAAAAGTTATATTCTCGCCCCGCACAATCTCAAGGTGGGAGATACGGTAATCTCCGGCAAGGACGTTGACATCGTCGCGGGCAATTGCTTGCCTTTGTCTTCAATCCCCGTCGGTACGCAAATTCACAACATTGAGATGAATCCCGGTCACGGCGGACAGCTCGTCCGTTCGGCAGGGACGTCGGCACAGCTGCTTGCTAAGGAAGGCCGCTATGCGACGATCCGTATGCCGTCCGGTGAAGTCCGGCTCGTGTTGCAGAACTGTCGTGCCGTGATCGGAGTTGTCAGCAACCCTGAGAACGAGATCAAGAAAATCGGCAAAGCCGGTCGTAAACGTCACCTTGGTCGCCGTCCGCACGTTCGCGGATCAGCGATGAACCCTGTCGATCACCCGCATGGCGGTGGTGAGGGCAAGGCGCCGATCGGTCTCCCGAGTCCGATGACGCCGTGGGGAAAGCCGAACCATGGTTACCGCACACGTAAACGCAACAAGTCAACCGACCGTCTGATTCTCAGACGTCGCCGGAAGAAGAGATAAGGATGGAGGAGACATCATGAGTCGTTCCGCAAAAAAAGGATTTTATGTTGATGAGAGACTTCTGAAGCGCGTCAACGAGCTGAATGAGAGAAATGAGCATCGCGTATTGAGAACGTGGTCACGTGCCTCCACCATTTTCCCCGAGATGGTGGGTCATACCATCGCCGTGCATGACGGCCGCAAGCACGTTCCTGTCTATATTACGGAAGAAATGGTCGGTCACAAGCTTGGTGAATTCGCGCCCACAAGGACGTTCCGGGGTCATGCAGGTTCCGAAAAACGTGCTCGGAGAAGATAAGAAGGAACCGGAGGAGAAATTGTGGCTAAGAAAGTAATGAGTAAATCGGAGCTTCTGGAGCGCCGCGAAGAGATTCTCGCGGAGTACAGCAAGCCTACCCGTAAAAGTGCAAGAAGACGCACGTTGACGAAAAAGGAACGCAAAGTACTGGGCGTCGGTCGCGATGTAGGGAAAGCGACACTGAGACACCTTCGGATGAATGCTTTCAAGGTTAATGCCCTCATCAAGCAAGTCAAGGGCAAAAGCCTTGAAGAGGCTTATGCAGTCCTGCTATATACGCCGCATGGCGCGGCTCAACCGCTGACGAAACTTCTGAAATCAGCTGAAGCGAACGCGGTGAACAACAACGGGTTGAACGCGGAAGATCTGTACGTCGCCGATTTGTATGCGATGCAGGGGCCGACGCTGAAACGCATCCGCGCACGTGCGAAAGGTCAGGCGACATGGATCCTGAAACGCACATGTCATGTTCACGTTGTGCTGAAAGAAAGGGAGCAGGAGGTCTAGTATGGGTCAGAAAGTTAATCCGCACGGTCTGCGCGTTGGAGTTATCAAAGATTGGGATTCCCGCTGGTACGCCGACAAGAATAATTTTGCCCGCTATCTCGTCGAGGACAAACAGATTCGCGATTACGTCAAGAAGCTGACGGAGCGCGCCGGTGTTTCTCGCATTGAAATAGAGCGTTTAGGTGATGACAAGACGACCATTACGATCACGACGGGCAAGCCCGGCATCATTATCGGCCGCGGCGGATCGGAAATCGAGAAATTGAAGAAGAAATTGACGGCGAAATTCGGCAGGACGTTCTTCATCAATGTTAAAGAGGTCCGAAACGTTGATATCGAATCACAGCTTGTCGCGGAGAACATCGCCAAGCAGCTGGAAGAGCGCGTCTCTTTCCGTCGCGCCATGAAGCAGGCGATCAGCCGCGCGATGAAAAACGGCGCACGCGGCATCAAAGTTATGGTGTCGGGTCGTCTGGGCGGCGCGGAGATTGCACGCTTTGAGCAGTATCGCGAAGGATCGATTCCTCTCCATACGCTCAGAGCAGATATTGATTACGGTTTTGCCGAGGCGAAAACGTCTTATGGACAGCTCGGCGTTAAAGTTTGGATTTACAAAGGCGAAGTTCTCACCGTGAAGAGCGTCGCACAGGAACATAAGGAGGCGCCGGATGTTAATGCCTAAACGCGTTAAGCGCAGAAAGCAGCACCGTGGGCGCATGAAAGGCAAAGCGACTCGCGGAAATAAAGTAACGTACGGTCAGTACGGATTACAGGCGATGGAGCCAGGCTGGATCACAGGTAACCAGATCGAAGCCGCCCGTATCGCCATCAACCGCTATTTCAGACGCGGCGGAACGGTGTGGATCAAAATTTTCCCTGACAAACCCGTTTCCAAGAAGCCGGCCGAGACACGTATGGGTAAAGGTAAAGGCTCACCCGAATATTGGGTCGCCGTCGTTAAACCGGGACGTGTTCTCTTTGAAGTCGCGGGTGTTACCGAGAAGCAGGCGCGCGAAGCGCTTCGACTCGCCAGTCACAAGCTCCCGATCAAGGTGCGTTTTGTAGAGAGTGAACGTAAATTTACGGAGGAAGAACTCGCGAAATTCGCGGAGGTTCAGGTTCTCGATATACCTGAAGAACTCCTCACGGACGCCGAGCTTGAGGAAATGGGCGTTGAGGCTGAAGGTGTCTCTGCTGATGCATCGACAGATGCGGCGACGGAGTCCTAGGAGGTTTGAAAATGAAGGCAAGTGAACTACGTGAAAAAAATCAGGCTGAACTTGAAAATGAACTTCATGAACTGAAGGCTGAACTTTTTAAGCTTCGTTTTCAACACGTCACGAATCAGCTCGCCAATCCGATGGAGCTGAAGCGCGTGAAACGCGATATTGCTCGCGTTAAGACCGTGATGCGCCAGCGAGAACTCGGCGAAGTTATCTCAAGTTAAGGGGGAAAGGGAATGAGCGAGCGCAATAATAGAAAACAGCGAGTTGGCATCGTGGTCAGCGACAAAATGGACAAGACCATCGTCGTCGCCGTGACGGAGCACATACGCCATCCGCTTTACAAGAAATACATCAGACGCACAGTCAAAATGAAAGCCCATGACGAGAACAATGAGTGCGGCATCGGTGACCGCGTCCGTTTGATGGAGACAAGACCTTTGAGCCGTCATAAACATTGGCGTCTTGTCGAAGTAATCGAGAAAGCAAGATAACTCGATTGAATTCAGGAGGAAAGGTCAATGATTCAAGTACAATCCAGGCTTAAATCGGCCGACAACACTGGCGCAAGGAAGCTGATGTGCATCCGCGTGTTAGGCGGTACGGGTCGACGCTATGCCAATATCGGTGATGTGATCGTCTGTTCCGTCAAGGAAGCCGCTCCCGGCGGCACCGTTAAAAAGGGCGATGTCGTCAGAGCTGTTGTCGTTCGCACGAAATCGGGTATTCACCGCAAAGACGGAACCGTCATTCGTTTCGATGAGAACGCGGCCGTTATTCTTAAAGATGATGGGAACCCGCAAGGGACGCGTATTTTCGGTCCCATCGCGCGTGAGCTTCGCGAGAAGAATTACATGAGAATTCTCTCGCTGGCGCCCGAGGTTCTGTGAGGAGGAGAAGGATGTCGCGCAAGAAAATACATGTAAAAAGGGATGACCAAGTCTATGTGCTGACAGGCAAGGACGCGGGCAAAACGGGTAAAATCATAGCAGCTTTTCCCGCGACGGGTCGCGTGATCGTGGAAGGCGTCAACATCGCTACACGTCATGTAAAACCGAGATCCCAGCATCAGCAAGGCGGTATCATCCGTCAGGAGATGCCGATTGACGCATCAAACGTGATGCTTGTTTGTCAGAAATGCAAGCGTCCGTCAAAAACAGGCAAGAAATACTTGGAAAACGGTGACAAGGTACGCTTCTGCAAAGCTTGCGGCGAAACCATTTCCGTGATTAGTAAAGGTAAGAAGGGATAACGCATGAACAGATTACGTGATAAATATACCGAAGAAGTTCGCGATGCCCTGATGAAAGAATTCGGCTACAGCTCGGTGATGCAGGTGCCTCGACTCGAGAAGATCGTTCTGAACATGGGTATCGGCAACGTGCGTGAAAACCCGAAGGCGGTCGACTCGGCAGTTCGCGATTTGTCAACGATTTCCGGTCAAAAGGCGATCGTGACATATGCCCGTAAATCAGTGGCTAACTTCAGATTGAGGGAAGGTATGCCGAACGGTGTGAAGGTGACAATTCGCGGTGATCGTATGTATCATTTCCTCGATAAGCTGATCAGCATCGCGCTCCCGCGTGTCCGCGACTTCCGCGGTGTCAATCCGAATTCGTTCGACGGCCGCGGGAATTATTCGCTCGGCGCTCGCGAACAGCTGATCTTTCCCGAAGTGGACTACGACAGCATCGACAAAATCAGCGGACTTGACATCACCATTGTCACGACGGCTGAAACGGACGAAGAGGGCATGGCGCTCTTGAAAGCGCTCGGCATGCCGTTCCGCAGATAAGGGGGAAAATATGGCAAAAAAATCTCAGATCGCTAAAGCGAAGCGCGAGCCGAAATATAGTACACGCCAGAAGAATAGATGCCAATTGTGCGGTCGCCCAAGGGCATACTTGCGCAAGTTCGGCATCTGTCGTGTCTGTTTCCGCGAACTCGCTTATAAGGGACAGATCCCCGGCGTTCGTAAAGCCAGTTGGTAAGGAGGACTCGATATGCAAGTTACTGATCCGATCGCTGATATGCTCACCCGCATCCGTAATGCCGGAAGGGCCGGTAAACTGACTTGTGAGATGCCCGCTTCGAATATGAAGCGCGCCATCGCCGATATCCTTGTCGATGAGGGATACATCGAGAAGGTCGGATATCGTGATGACGGCAAGCAGGGCATCTTGAAGCTGACGTTGAAGTATTATGGCAATAAGCCTGTCATTACGGGCATTAAAAGAATATCTAAGCCGGGTCTGCGCGTGTACGCCGATGTGGAACATCTGCCGCGCGTACAAAACGGCCTCGGTATCGCGATCATCTCGACTTCAAAAGGCGTGATGACCGATAAAATCGCTCGTCGCACGCGTGTCGGCGGCGAGGTGCTGGCGTTTGTCTGGTAGGCAAAGCGCCCGCCACTCTGAAAAGGGCAAAAGCCCGCAATCTTAAGAGCAGGAGGAAGAACATGTCAAGAATTGGCAAAAAGCCGATCGTCATCCCTGACGGCATCAAAGTCGAGATTGTCGACGGTCATGTCGTGGTGAGCAAAGGGCAACAGTCGCTTTCACAAGTGATTCTGCCGGGTATCACTGTTTCGATCGAAGACGGTCAGGTGCTTGTCGGACGTGAGAACGATACGCGCCAAACGCGTTCGCTACACGGTCTGTCGCGCTCCCTGATCAACAATATGGTCGTCGGGCTGCACGAAGGATTCACGAAGAATCTTGAAATCCAAGGTGTCGGATACCGCGCGATGAAAGAGGGTAATAAGCTCGTCATGAATCTCGGTTATTCACATCAGGTTATATTTGAAGAGCCGGAAGGCATCACGTTTGAGCTCGCCTCACCGACGCGTATCGCCGTCAAGGGTGCGGACAAGCAGCTCGTCGGAGAGATGGCCGCGAAGATTCGCGCGTCGCGTCCGCCTGATGCGTATAAGGGCAAGGGTGTCCGGTATGCCGGCGAGGTTCTGCGCCTCAAAGTCGGTAAGTCCGGTGTCAGGTAAGGAGCGTGAACGATGATTAAGAAAGAACCACGCAATGTTATCCGTCGTCGCCGCCATGCACGAGTCCGCAAGCACGTGCAGGGTACGGCTGAACGTCCGAGGTTGAATGTATTCAGGAGCACGTCGCATATTTACGCGCAAATTATCGATGACGTCTCCCACCGCACGCTGGCTGCCGCGTCTACACTTGATCCTTCGATCAAGGCGGAGATCAATTACGGCGGGAATATCGAGGCTGCAAAAGCTGTCGGCAAATTGATCGCCGAGCGCGCACTCGAAGCCGATATCACGACGGTCGTCTTTGATCGCGGCGGCTATAAGTACCACGGACGCGTCGCAGCGCTGGCAGATGCCGCGCGCGAAGCCGGACTCAGTTTTTAGGGAGTGACAACGATGAGAAGAGATAATAGAGATCGCAGAGATCGTGACAGAAGAGAAGAGAGAGACCGCGAAAACGAGCTCCAAGAGCGCGTGATTCATATCGGGCGTGTCGCCAAAACGGTCAAAGGCGGACGTAACTTCCGCTTCACGGCGCTTGTCGTTGTAGGAGACGGCGCGGGACGCGTCGGTAAAGGTCTCGGAAAATCTGCGGAGATTCCCGAAGCGATTCGCAAAGGAATTGAAGATGCCAAGCGTAACATGGTCGAGATCGCGATGTATAAAGACACGATTCCCTACCAAGTGACAGGCCGTTTCGGTGCCGCTCAAGTGCTGTTGAAACCGGCGAGCGCCGGTACCGGCGTTATCGCAGGCGGTGCTGTCCGTGCCGTCTGTGAGCTGGCAGGCATCAAGGATATCCGTACGAAGTCTTTGGGCAGCCCGAATCCGAACAACATTGTCAACGCGACGATCGAAGGATTGAAATCACTGCGTACATTGGAAGAAGTCGCGGAGATCCGCGGCAAGAATCCACGCGAGATTCTGTAAAGGAGGGTGACATGGCTTATTTGAAAGTTACTCTGCTCAGAAGCACTAACAACGCCAGCAAAAAGCATAAGGCGACAGTGCAGGCTCTCGGTTTGAGAAAGATAGGGCAGACTGTCATCCAGAAGGACAACGACGCGATTCGCGGCATGGTTCACCATGTCCGTCACCTCGTTGTCGCTGAACCGTATGAAGGAGAAGACGATGAAGCTTAATGATCTGAGACCCGTTCCGGGCTCAAACACAAAAGCATCGAGAGTCGGACGCGGGAGAGGTTCCGGCAGCGGTAAGACTGCAGGTCGCGGGACGAAAGGTCAAAAATCGCGTTCCGGCGGCGGTGTTCGCCCGCAATTTGAAGGCGGACAGATGCCGCTTTACCGCCGACTGCCGAAGCGCGGTTTTAACAATAAGCGTTTTGCAAAACAGTACATTACAGTTAATGTCGGCGACTTGATGCGCATGGAAGAAGGCTCCAGTGTCGATGCCGCTTCCTTGGCGGAAGCCGGCGTCATCTCCCTCCCGAAGGTCAACGACGGCCTCAAGGTTCTGGGTGATGGAGAACTGACGATTAAACTCAATGTGAAAGCCAAAGCTTTTACTGCCACGGCCAAAGAAAAAATCGAGAAGGCCGGGGGTACTTGTGAGGTAATCTGACATGGGCAGCATGCTTCAGACGTTAGTAAACGCTTGGAGAATTCCTGATCTCAGGAAAAAACTCCAGTTTACGCTTGTCGCGATCCTGATATACCGACTTGGGACAGCGATCCCGACGCCGATGATCGACAGTGCGGCATTCGCCGCGCTCGTCGAGCGTTTCGGCCAACTCGGTCAGTTTCTCGATATCATATCCGGTGGTGCATTTAAGTCGGTCTCCGTGCTGGCGCTCGGTATTTCGCCTTATATCAACGCATCGATTATCATGCAGTTGCTGACATTTGCCATCCCGGCGCTTGAACGCATGTCTAAGGAAGGCGAAGTCGGGCAGAAGAAGATCCAAAAGATCACGCGTGCCGTCACGCTCGTCCTTTCGCTCGTGATGGCGACGTCGTACGCGCTGATGACGCGCGGAGCGACGACACCCGGTATTCCCGAGTGGTTGAGCTTGACGATCGTGATTTTGAGCTTCGCGGCCGGCGCGTCGTTCGTCGTCTGGCTAGGCGAGCAAATCGATGCGCGCGGAGTCGGGAACGGCATTTCGCTCATTATCTTTATCGGTATTGCGAGCCGTCTGCCGAGCGGCGCTAAAACGTTGTTCCTTTACTTCCAAGGCTTGACCGTGACGAAAAACATCTTGCTCGCGATCGGACTCGTCTTACTCGTCGTTTTCGTATTCATAGCGATCATCACGATCGTCGTGTTCGTACAGAGCGCTGAGAGACGGATCCCTGTTCAGTACACGAAACGTGTCGTCGGTCGGAAAGTCTATGGAGGACAGAGCACATATCTGCCGATCAAAGTTAACCAATCAGGTGTTCTGCCGGTCATCTTCGCAATGTCGGTTCTGATGGTTCCGTCGACGATCGCATCCTTTACGGGAAGTACGGGTAAATTCGCGATGTGGTTGATGAACTTCAATCAGAACCCTCTCTACTACGTCGTTTACACGATCATGATTGTGGCTTTTACGTTCTTCTACGCGACGATCAGTTTCAATCCGGTCGATATCGCGAACAACTTGCAGAAGAATGGCGGCTACATACTCGGCATTCGTCCGGGACGTCCTACGGCTGAATTTATCGGCAGAACGGCGCGCCGTCTCAACTGGTTCGAGTCGGTGTTCCTCGCCATCCTCGTCCTGATGCCTTCGGTGCTCGGCATGATTACGGGCGCACACGGTATCTGGTTCGGCGGAACGGCCGTACTGATCTTAGTCGGCGTGGCGATGGATATTGTGAATCAACTTGAAGCGCAGATGCTCATGCGCCACTACAAGGGTTTCCTTGATTGATGAGGGAGTTGACCATGGGCAAGCGACTAATATTATTGGGTGCGCCGGGCAGCGGCAAAGGGACTTGGTCGAAGATTATCTCCGACGAAAAAGGTCTGGCTCATATCGCGACCGGCGACCTCTTCCGTGCGGAACTCGCTGCGGAGACACCGCTCGGTTGTGAAGTCAAGTCATACATGGAACAGGGCGCTCTCGTGCCGGATGAGCTGACCATTAAGCTCGTCGAAAAGGCGCTCACCGACAAAAACGCGTCGAACGGTTTTGTCCTCGACGGCTTTCCGCGGACAATCCCGCAGGCCGAAGCGCTGGGCGAATTGCTCGAGAAGCGCGGTCTGGCGATTGACGTGGTGATCAATCTCATCATTGACGAAAGCATCCTCATCGAACGGACTCTTTCTCGTCTCGTGTGCATCAAGTGCGGTCAGCCGTACAATGCGAAGAACATGGCGCCTGCTGTCGAAGGAACGTGTGATCATTGCGGCGGAAACGTTGTTCACCGTAGCGATGATACGGAAGAGACTCTCAGAAAGCGCTTGGAAGCTTACCATTTAAGCACGGCGCCGCTGATCGACTATTACGGAAACCGTGATCTGCTCGTCGCGTTCTCAAATGACGGCCCGCCGAGCGATGAGACACGCAACAGGCTTTTTGCCTTGATCGACGGAGCGAAGGGGAAGGCATGATTCGGATTAAGTCCGACGAAGAAATTCTCGCGATGAAAAAATCGGGCGCAGTCGTCGCGTCGGTTTTTGAAGCGATCGCTCCCTTGATGAAACCCGGTGTATCGACCGGAGACATCGATCGCGTTGCGCATGAAGTCATCGTCGGAGCGGGGGCGATACCGTCGTTTCTCGGATACGGCGGATCCGGGGTCGTACCGTTTCCTGCGGCAACTTGTATCTCCATCGACGACGAAGTCGTTCACGGGATTCCGAGCGACGATCGCTTTTTAGAGGACGGTATGGTCGTATCAGTCGATGTCGGCGCGTACCTCGATGGATTTCACAGTGACGCGGCGAGAACGTACATCATCGGCAATGTGCCGCCTCGCGTAAGAGAGCTCGTCGAAGTGACGGAAGAATCTTTTTGGAAAGGGCTCGAGAAAGCGCGACCGGGCAACAGGATCGGCGATATCTCCGCGGCTGTGCAGCAACATTGCGAGTCGCACGGATTCGGCGTCATCCGCGTGTTGACAGGCCATGGCGTCGGAAGGGAACTTCACGAGTCGCCCAATTTGCCGAACTTCGGCAGAAAAGGACGCGGACTGAGGCTCCAAGCCGGCATGACGCTGGCACTTGAGCCTATGGTGACGCTCGGCTCGTATAATGTGGTGATGACATCGAATGACTGGACGTTCGTTACGGTGGACGGGCAGCCGTCCTCGCACTACGAGAACACGTTTGCCATCACGGATGAGGGTCCCGTCGTTCTGACGTTGCGCCCTTGAGGTCGGAAAGTCGATGTGTGAAGGCGACAGAGCCGTGGCGTACCGGCTGCCGGCGAAGTTCGTACCCGGCATGGTCGTCCGATCGCGTGCCGGCCACGACAGAGGACGATTGTACATTGTCATCGGAGTTGAGTCGGAGAATTATCTTCTCCTGACAGATGGCAATAAGAGAACACTTGCCAATGCGAAACGCAAGAACGCGAAGCACGTCCAAACCGTTGGACATGCGATAACTTCGCAGGAACTGGCGGAGGCACTCCGCCGGGAGACTTGCGAGAGAGAGCGAGATACGTTCATCCGACAGTTGATTCGCGCATGGGAAGAGACATGTGCACCGATTCAAAAGAGTGAGAGCTCATCGGAGGAGTAGATGCCGAAAGAAGATAAAATTGAAGTTAAAGGAGTCGTTGTCGATGCCATGCCGAATGCCGTTTTCCGTGTAAGGCTGGAAAACGGATTCGAAGTGATTGCTCATATTTCGGGCAAGTTGCGACAGAACTACATCAAAATTCTTACAGGTGACCACGTTACCGTAGAACTGTCTCCGTATGACTTGACGAGAGGACGCATCACTTGGCGCTCGAAGTGAGAGCTTGCATTTTACAGCGTCTCGCGCTAAAATTATTAGCTGTGTGTGTTGACACGCAGCATAAAGGAGGAGAACCATGAAAGTTAGACCTTCGGTCAAACCAATCTGCGAAAAATGCCGTGTGATCAAGCGCCGTGGGCGTGTCATGGTAATCTGCAGTGACCCGAAACATAAGCAGAGACAAGGCTGATCGTCGCGTCTCGCTTTGAGATAATGTGCGGCACGGGATTTGTGACGAATCGTCAACTGTCCGTGGTCGCTTATGATAAGCCATACGAGCATAATTGGAGGTAGCGAATGGCACGTATTGCCGGGGTAGATTTGCCCAATGATAAACGCGTTGAGATTGGCCTGACCGCCATTTACGGTATCGGTCGCTCACGATCAAATGAAATCCTCGCGGCGGCTGAAGTCAGTCCCGATACGCGTGTCCGTGATCTGACGGATGATGAGATTACGCGTATTCGTGAGGTATTGGAACATCATTACATCGTTGAAGGTGACTTGCGCCGTGAGCGCGCAATGAATATCAAGCGCCTATCGGAGATCGGCTGTTACCGCGGTCGCCGTCACCGTACCGGCCTTCCGGTAAGGGGACAGCGTACGCGCACCAACGCGAGAACACGCAAAGGTCCGAGACGCACGATGGCGAAGAAAAAGAGATAAGGAGGACGAACCGTGTCTAGAAAAGGACGTCCAGTAGCAAGAACGAGAAGACGTGACCGGAAAAATGTCGAGCGCGGACATGCGCATATCCGTTCGTCCTTTAACAATACGATCATAACGATCACCGACCCTGCAGGCAACGTGATTTCCTGGTCGAGTTCAGGAGCACAAGGCATGAAAGGTTCGCGTAAAGGGACCCCGTTCGCGGCACAGTTGGCAGCGGAGACAGCAGCCCGCAAAGCCGTCGAGCACGGTATGAAGACAGTTGAAGTCTACGTACGTGGCCCCGGATCAGGTCGTGAGTCGGCGATTCGCGCCCTCGCGACGGGCGGTTTGGATATCGTCTTGATCAAAGACGTGACGCCGATCCCGCATAACGGGTGTCGCCCGCCCAAACGCAGAAGAGTTTAATAGGAGACAGGAAACATGGCAAAAGATCGATCACCCATCCTGAAGCGAGCCCGCTCACTCGATATCGCACCTCAGATGTTGGGAATCAATAAAAAATCGAGAAGAAATCCGAAGCAGTCGCGTAGAAAAGAAGGCGAGTACGGTCGCCAGCTCAAGGCGAAACAATCTGTCAAGTTTATTTACGGTGTGTTGGAAAAGCAATTCCGCAATACGTATGACCGTGCGACGAAAATGCCCGGAAAGAGCGGTGAAAATCTGCTGAAGCTTTTGGAGCTGAGGCTTGACAATGTTGTCTACCGCATGGGGTTTACGTCAACGCGCGCACAGGCTCGTCAACTGATTAATCACGGACATTTTAATCTGAACGGTCACCGTGCCAGCATCCCTTCGATGACGGTATCGCCCGGTGATGAAGTTGCCGTCCGCGAAAATTCGCGCAGCGTGAAAGTCTTTGAAGATCTGCCGAACACGATCGTTCCGAATTGGATGACGTTTGATGCTTCGGCTCTCAAGGGCACGATCCTCAGAGTTCCCGAGCGTGAAGAAATTGATGTCCCCGTCGAAGAGACATTGATTGTTGAGTTCTA
This sequence comes from Clostridiaceae bacterium, assembly GCA_012841145.1. GTDB lineage: Bacteria > Bacillota > Clostridia > Saccharofermentanales > DTU023 > UBA4923. The sequence continues at coordinate 60,687 of DUVH01000035.1, forward strand.
CTCGAAGTAATTCGCATGTCTATCGGAACAGCTCGACCATGGAGGCTCACATGATTGAAGTCAAAAATACAAATATTGAATACAAAACACACTCGGAAGATGAAACGTACGGGTTGTTCGTCGCTGAACCGCTTGAGCGCGGTTACGGCATCACGTTAGGCAATGCGCTTCGCCGTGTGCTGCTCTCGTCCTTGCCGGGTTGCGCTGTGACATCGATTCGCATTGAAGGCGTTTTTCAGGAATATTCGACCATTCCGGGCGTGATTGAGGACGTTACGGAAATTTTGCTGAACATCAAGCAAATTCGCGCGAGATTGAGCGTGCCGGGCCCGAAGACAGTCTTTATCAACAAGGAAGCCAATTATTCCGGCCCCGTCCGCGCCGGCGAGTTTATTCAGAGTGATGAGCTCGAGATCATCAATCCCGATCTCGTTATCGCTCACATGAACGGCGAAGGACCTCTGTTTATGGGACTGACGTTTAATTCAGGTATCGGTTACAAGAGCGCCGAACAGAATAAAGACGCCAATGCGCCAATCGGCGTGATTCCGATTGACAGTATCTTTACGCCGATTCGTAAGGTCAATTTCCACGTCGAAGATACGCGTGTCGGCCAAGTTACCGACTACGACAAGCTGACACTAGAAGTTTGGACGGACGGGACGATTACTGCGGAAGACGCGCTGGCGAAGGCGTCCGAGATTTTGATCGGGCATCTCAACCTCTTCCTGTCGATGACGCACGATAATACGGTGCCGGAGCCTGAAACGCTTCATATTGACGAGAAGGAGAAGAGCATCTACGACGCGCCGATTGAAGAATTGAAATTTTCAACGCGTATCTTCAATTCGTTGAAGCGCGCCGATATCCATACCGTCGCCGACCTCGTCGCGAAATCATACGATGACTTGATGAAAGTCAGAAATCTCGGGACGACGTCACTCGCGGAGCTCGTCGAAAAACTCGACGCACTTGATCTCAAATTGGCAGATCCGGAAAACTAGGAAAGAAGGAGTACCATCTCATGGCAGGATATAGAAGACTCAGCCAAAAAACGGCTGCGAGGAAGTCAATGCTGCGAAATCTCGTCACATCCCTAATCGTTCACGGCAAAGTGACGACGACGGAGACGCGCGCAAAAGAAACGGCTCGTATCGCCGAGAAGATTATCTCGCTTGCCGTGAAAGAGCAGAACAATTTCACAACAAGAACCGTTCAAGTATCAGGAGCGAAACTTGACGATAAAGGGCGTAAGATTCTCCGCACGGCGACGTCGAAAAACGATCGCAAGTATGATGTCGTTGAACGTGAGATGAAGACGAAGACAGTACAAGTTGACATGCCTTCGAGGCTTGCCGCTCGCCGTAAAATCATGAACGTGCTCGTTGAGACACGTGACGAAGACGGTAAGCGCGTCAATACAGTCAACCACCTGTTCAATACGGTCGCTCCTCGTTACGCGGGGCGTTCCGGAGGATATACGCGCATTACGAAACTCGGTCCGCGTCGCGGTGACGCCGCGCCGATGGCAGTCATTGAGCTTGTTTAGACTTATCTGGCACGTCATTTTCCGTGGCGTTGACCGTGGAAATGGTTGGACCGAACGCCCCCGGCATTCGGTCTTTTCTTTTGCATAGGTAAGATGCTCGCGATAATTCAACCCATTGCACGGGTGGATTACGATCAATTCATTTGATCAGTCCGGAGGAGTTGCCCGGTGATTCATTTTAAGGATGTCAGTTATACATACGGCGCTGAAGAGGGGCAGCTCCCGATTCGCGCCGTCGATCACGTCTCTTTCCACGTAAAAAAAGGTTCACACGTTGCGCTCCTCGGCCGCAACGGATCAGGCAAGTCGACGATCGCTCGCCTGATCAACGGGCTGTTGCTTCCCGATGAGGGTTCCGTCCTCGTCAACGGCATGGACACGACAGACTCACTCGATATATTTGAGATTCGCCGTATCTGCGGTATGGTCTTTCAAAACCCCGACAATCAATTGATCGGTGCGACGGTCGCTGACGACATCGCTTTCGGTCCGTGCAATTTGGAGCTTCCGATCGACGAAGTAAACGCACGAGTCGATGAAGCGCTTCGGAGTTCAGGTCTTACCGCTTTACGCGATCGCGCCCCGCACAATTTATCTGGCGGTCAAAAGCAAAAACTCGCCATCGCATCGATCTTGGCGATGGAACCGGAGTGCATTATTCTCGACGAAGCGACATCAATGCTCGATCCGATGTCAAGGCGCAGTGTGATGGAGCTCATCCTCGAGCTGAAGGAGAAGTCCGATATTTCGATCGTCCAGATCACGCATCATATGGAAGAGGCCGTGCTCGCCGATTACGTGTACGTGATCAGTGACGGGAGCATCGTATTGGAGGGGACGCCCGCTGAAGTTTTTGATCAATTCGAGCGGGTTCGCGCCGAAGGACTTTCCGTTCCCGTGCATATTGAGATCGCCCGCCGCATCGCCGATACGACTGACACATATTACCGACCGGAAGATATTTTTTCATTTGAAGGAGCCGTTTCATTCGTTCGCGGTGTTATAGAATCCCGTACTTCCTCTGAATCGACCGGAGACCTCGACGCAGGTTACGAAATCGGCGAAAGACGCGGTGTGGATAACGCATCGCAAGATCTCGATCGTGAGCGTGTGATCGAGATTTCCAACCTCTCATTTGACTACGTCTCCGATGCGGGAGAACCTGTCAGAGCGCTTGAAGATGTCTCATTTTCAGTTGAAAAAGGGGAGATTCTCGGTATCTTAGGTCACACCGGTTCGGGGAAGTCGACACTGATACAGCATATCAACGGTATTATCCCCTCAAAGAAGGGAACGGTTGTCGTTCTCGGGCGTGATCTTTCCGACAGAAAGACGGTTCGCGACATTCGCCGTCACGTGGGACTTCTCTTTCAATACCCCGAGGATCAGTTATTTGAAGAGACTGTTGCGCTTGATATTGCCTTTGCGCCGAAGCAGCTGAATCGTACGCCGAAAGAAGTCGAGCGCGCCGTATTGAGTGCGGCGAGAAGGCTTGGGGTCGAATCAATTTTGCATCGTTCGCCCTTTGAACTGTCGGGCGGACAGCGTCGACGCGTCGCCATCGCCGGCGTCTTGGCTGCGGAACCCGACATCATCATGATGGATGAACCGGCGGCCGGGCTTGACCCTTCAGGGCGCGATGAGCTTTTTTCAGACTTGGTGACGCTTGTGGACGAAGGGGCGACGCTTCTCATCGTCTCACACGATATGGAGACGATGGCTTGCCTTTGCGATCGCATCCTGATATTAAACAACGGCAAAGTAGCGGGATACGGCACACCGCGCGAGATGACCTCTTCGGCTGATTTCCTTCAGAGCGTCTCCCTCGATATTCCGTCCTCAAAACGATTTCTCAACTGTTTTGTTGACTTGTTCCCGGGACTTGATACAAACTGTTATACAGCTGAAGAAGCGGCCTGCGCGCTCTTAAGAGCGGTTGCCGAGGGCTGATATGTCAGCCAGTTGCCGTCGATAGTTCGTTCATTAGGAAAGAGATGCTATGAAATCGCGCAGTATGCTAGGTCGGTCAGTCCCCGGGACATCGCTGATACACCGCCTTGACGCGCGCGTAAAATTCATAGGCGCTATCGTGCTGATGGTGGCGACGCTCTCCGCACGCGATGTACGCATCTTAGCCGTTTTTCTTCTTTGGACAATAACTGTCATGCTGATTTCGCGCATTAAACTCAAGCTGATCATGCGCAGTGTGCGCCCGCTTCTGTTCATTATCATTTTCGCGACGCTGTTACATCTTTTCACTGTTGAGGGGCACGTGATCTTACAGCTGGGGACTATCAAGGTCACACGAGAGGGTTTGATCTCGGGCGGTATGACGGCACTGCGCTTAGTGCTGATGGTTGTCAATACTTCTCTGTTTTTGACATTGACGACGACGCCGCTCGCCATCGCCGACGCGCTGGAGAGTTTGTTGTCGCCTCTGCGCCATCTTCGGTTTCCCGTCCACGAGTTCGCGATGATGATGTCGATCGCGCTTCGATTCGTCCCCACACTTCTCGATGAAGCCGATAAGATTATGAAGGCTCAGTCCTCGCGCGGCGCCGATTACGATACGGGTGGGCCGCTTCGCAGAATACGCGGACTCGTCAGCATACTTGTCCCGCTGTTTATCTCCAGTTTCCGGCGGGCAGACGACCTCGCCGTCGCTATGGAAGCTCGCTGTTATCGAGGCGGCGTCGCTAGAACACGCTTACACACATTGAAGTTATCGGTCATCGATGTTATTTTCTCCGTCATCCTGATTATAATGCTGCTGCTCGTCATCGTCGTAGAGCCGTATTTGCCGCCCTTGATCGCCGTTTGAGATTTTTTCCACTGCATGGAACCAAAACTTAAGCATAAGAATAGATCGGCGTCTGAATTAATCAGTGATATGATAGAAACGTGAACACAAGCCGGGACAATAGGACGCGATACGCGATCATGACGGAGTTTGATGGCTCCGCTTTTCACGGATGGCAGCGACAGAAAAATGCGCCTTCAGTTCAGGCTTGCCTCGAGGATGCCTGGCGATCGCTGACAGGTGAAACGATTTCTTTGCGAGGAGGAAGCCGTACGGACGCGGGAGTCTCGGCACTCGGACACGTTTCCGATTTTTCTTCCTCGACATCGATCCCCGCCGATAGAATCGCAAGGGCGTGGAATACGAAGCTGCCGGAGTCTGTCGCCGTTCGCGCCGCCCAATGTGTGCCTAGCGGTTTTAATGCGCGGTATGATGCGCTCGGTAAGACGTATCGGTATACGATTTTGACGGGTGAGACGCGTCCGGTTATTAAGCGCCGTACAACGGCGTTCGTACCGGGCGAGCTCAACGTCGATGCCATGCGTTCCGCTCTTGAGTATTTCCGCGGGACGCACGATTTTTCATCTTTTATGGATCAGGGGTCACCGACGAAGCGCCCTGTCAGAACATTGCATGATATTCAAATTGATGGTTATGGGGAACTGACGATCACGATGACGGGAGACGGCTTTCTTTACCATATGGCACGTATTATCGCGGGGACGCTCGTGTATATCGGACAGGATAAAATATCCGTAAACGAACTTGCTTACGTAATCGAAGCTCGTGACAGAGTGTGTGCGGGGCCGACAATGCCTTCCGAGGGTCTCGTGTTGGAGCGCGTATATTTTGCAGCCGATTTGTTCGGCGATGACTGCTGGCCGTACGAAGATGAAAGATTCGAGTCAAAGAGAGCGGAACTTCTGTCGAGTGAACGATGGCATCTATCTGACTGTGGCGACATCGCAGAAGGTTAGTGAAGAATGACTGCCCGCCTGAATCGGGCGAACCGCTAAACAACGGTGAAAGCTGAAAGAGAGGTAATAAGGTGGAGAAACGTAATGACAGATATAACTTGTCGATGCTCACCGACTTTTATGAGATTACCATGTCGAACGGCTATTTCAAAACAGGCATGAAGGACACGATCGCCGTTTTTGATATGTTTTTCCGAACAGTTCCGCAACGAGGCGGATTCGCCATTATGGCGGGGGTCGAGCAACTCGTCGATTATTTGGAGAATCTTCGGTTCTCGGAAGAAGATCTCGACTATTTGAATGGGTTTGGTCTGTTTGAAGAAGATTTCATCGACTACCTTCGTCATTTTGAGTTTGCCTGTGATGTGTGGGCTGTTCCGGAAGGTACACCGATTTTCCCGGGCGAGCCGATTGTCAAGGTCAAAGGACCCATAATTCAAGCTCAGATGATCGAGACGATGATTCTGCTGACCATCAATCACCAGAGCCTGATCGCTACGAAGTCCTCGCGTATTGTTCGTGCCGCGCAAGGACGTCCGATTATGGAGTTCGGAGCTCGGCGTGCACAGGGAGTCGACGGGTCAATGCTCGGCGCTCGTGCCGCCTACATCGCGGGAGTCGCAGGAACATCATGTACATTCGCCGGTAAGGCGTTTAATATTCCCGCGCTGGGTACGATGGCGCACAGCTGGGTCCAGGCGTTCGACACTGAATACGAAGCGTTTAAAGCATATGCGATGGCGTACCCCGATGAGTGCCAATTCCTCGTCGATACGTACAATACGCTGAAGAGCGGTGTGCCCAACGCGATACGCGTCGCAAACGAAATTTTAGAGCCGATGGGGCGCCGATTGAAATCGATTCGCATCGACTCGGGGGATCTTGCCTATCTGTCAATCAACGCGCGGAAAATGCTCGATGCGGCTGGCATGTTTGACTGTTCCATCACGGTCAGCAGCGCCATTGATGAATATCTTATCCGCGATCTTTTGCATCAGGGCGCTAAGATCGATTCGTTCGGTGTCGGTGAGCGCCTGATCACCTCGCGTGACGATCCCGTTTTTAATGGTGTCTACAAACTCTCTCTCATTGAGGAGAACGGTATCGCCGAGCCGCGCATGAAACTCTCCGATAACCCCGAAAAAGTGACGAATCCCGGGGAAAAGCAAGTTTATCGTCTCTACAACAAAGAGACAGGTTTTGTGGAGGCCGATCTGATTGTGCTCGTCCATGAGACGATCGACGAGTCGAAACCTCTGACTATTTTTGATCCTGAACACACATGGAAGCGTAAAACACTGTACGATTTCAGGGCGGAACTGCTGCTACAGCCGATTTTCGTCAAGGGTAAATCGTGCTATCAGGCGCGTGATATAGAAGAGATTAGAGAGTATTGCCGTGCGCAACTTGACACTTTGTGGGATTCGATTAAACGCTTTGAGAACCCGCAGGAGTATTACGTCGATCTTTCGCAAGAGCTTTGGGCTTTGAAGGAGAGTTTCCTTCACGGCGAGATAGAACTCAAAGGATAATATGATGAAATTTGTTGAAACACATAACCACTTGACAGGTTGGTCGCCCGACGCGCGGCAGACATTTGATGAGCTCGAAGCCATTTCCATCGAAAGGGGATTGCACGGGTTCGCCATTTCCGATCATCACGATCTCGATGTCTTGACGACGGAGAAAAACCCTTGGGAAGTGGATGTTGCCTCTTACGTCGAAACTTTTTACGATCGTCGCAGGATGCCTTCAAAACGAAGTGCAGGCGATAAGCCGGGATTTCTATTGTCTTTGGAACTCGGTTGGACTCCGCACAACGGTGCACAGCTGAGAGAAGTTGACGAACAGTATCCCTTTGATTATACGATCGTTGCCGTTCACTTTTATGATGGGTATGATCCATATCTTCATAAAGATAAGATTTATACACGGGATTTTAATAAACTCTATACAAGTACTATTGACATGATCGAGCAATCGGCGCGAGAACTTTCCGGTTCACGTATCGTGGCGCATTACGACTACTTTTCGCGCTATGCGCCGGAAGAAAAATCAAAGATGCTCTACAAGCACACTCCCGATTCATTCGATAAACTCTTTCGAACGATGCGTGATAACGAACAAATTCTCGAGATCAATACGGGGACGATCGAAGCTTTGATCAGAGATAAAGGTTACACGTTGGAAGAGGCGATGCCGGATTCGGATGTCCTGATCAGATACCGTGAGTTGGGCGGACGATTCCTGACGGTCGCGTCGGACGCTCACCGCGTAGAGCAGAACGGCCGTTACGTGAAGGACACGATTGCCTATCTGAATAGTCTCGGTTTTGAGGAGTTCGCCTGGTTTGAAGAAAGAGAGCTTCACTACAGTCGGATTGTACTTTGAGTCTAATAATGACGGGCAAGCGGGTAGGATTTCAGAGTTTCCACAAAGTGTGACATTCAAAATATGGAGTGTAATACATGCGCATTGAATACATGGATATCGTTTTGCGCGATTATAAGAGGGAAGATATTGAAGATGACATTCGGTGGATGACTGTAGAGACAGCTTGGTCTGATTGGGATGCTCCTTGGGAAACGAAAAGAGATATAAGAACATTCGACCAAGATGAATTCACTAAAAAGGCATTGAAGAGATTATCGGCGAGAAAAAATGATCATGATTTTCGATGGGCATTTGAAATAGATACGAAAGATGGCGTTCATATAGGCGGCGTAAACTGCTATCTGAATGATAAAGAGTTTAACTGGAAGTCCCGATCTGAAGGCGGTTGCTTACATACGCTTGGTATAGAAATCTGTGAATCATCGTATTGGTACAAAGGATTAGGTACGCAAGCCTTCGCGGCATTTATCCAATACTATCTGTCTCGCGGAATTGACGATTTGTATACAGAAACTTGGTCCGGCAATGATCCAATGATAGCGGTGGCAGAAAAACTTGGGTTTGAGGTGTGCCGAGTTGATGAGAACTATAGAAAAGTAAATGGAAAGCTTTATGACGGGTTGATTTTTAAATTGAATGTGGAGAAATTTCACGATTATTTAAATAATCTGATTATATAAAATCGCAAAAAATAACTGGCTGTTTCCAGCCAGTTATTTGTCAACGTGAGAAGTAGAGTTTATTCTTCCATCTCAATTTCCGGATCTACTGCATTCTTACGTACGGATTCTATGCCGTTTAGGCAACCTGCCATAGCTGTGTAACCCTCACTGACTGCTATAATCTGTCCGTTTCTCGCCTTCAGACGGAAACGAAATTCGCCGGCTTTGTCCGTATAAATCTCGAATTTCGGATTTGTTTCCACTTTGAAACCGGGAACTGTCTGATCTTCAAGATTGGCTATCGGAGCATTGACGCTGACGCTGTTAATGCCCTTTTTGCAAGATTCAAGAGTGTTATAAACTTCGGATGTAGCGATTACTTGGCCGTTTGGCGCTTTGAGATTAAAGATGAAGCCGGAGCCATCTTTTGTGGTTTTAACCTGATATTTTCCCATCGTAATATACCTCCTTCGTATCACAAAGTTCTGTGACAATGATTTATATATACATTAATCATAATTGACAATACGGATGAATGCAATAATTAATCAAACGAACTTTGAGTCGCAGCATCCAATTTCCAAACGCCGCCCCTCTCGCTGAGCACGATCGCGAACGATACGTCGTTGTCGTCTTCGGCATACCATGAATACGTACGACCGGGCCATTGTTCATTATAATAATAGTAAGTGGCATCAACCCCGATATGCTCTGCGACATCCTCATAAGTGTAGTCGGCAAACTTGGTCCCGGCAAACATGCTACGTCCTTCAAGCCATTCCTTCGCAGTCTCTCTTAAGGTCTCTACAGACGCTTTTTTGTCCTCCGACATGGGCTGAAGCTCGGTGGATTCGTAGTCCAGATTATACGGATTTTTCTCGGCAGCGGAGTCACTGGCTTCACTGGGTTCACCGGTTTCACTGGGTTTACCGGCTTCACTGGGTTTACTGGTTTCACTGGCTTTGCTGGCTTCACTGACTTGACTGGAATCACCTTTGTCGCCACAGGCAACGAGCCCAACTATGAGCAGGATGCTGAGGATAATAATTGCAAACTTTTTCATGATTATTCCTCCTTTTAACATTCATGAAATCTTTACAATGTGTCTAAAACTTTTCCTCATCCGAGGATTGGATTTGGGGCATAATTCCTATATATATTAGTTATAATCGATAGTTACAATCGATAATACAGGTGAATGCAATAATTAATCAAACGGATCTACCGTCATAGCAGCCAATTTCCAAACGCCGCCCGACTCAGCGAACACGAGAAATAACGATACGCTGTCGTCGTCGGCATACCATATGTACTCCCGACCGGGCCATTGATCATTATAAAAATATTGAGTGGCATCAACCCCGATATGTTCTGCGACATCCTCATAAGTGTAGTCGGCGTACTTGGACCTGACAAAAATGCTATCCTCTTCAATCAATTCCGTCGCAGTCTCTTTTAAGGTCTTTGCAGACGCTTTTTTGTCCTCCGACATGGGCTGAAACAGGTCGGATTCGTAGTCCAGATTGTACGGATTTTTCTCAGCAGCGGCGTCACCGGCTTCACTGGCGTCACCGGCTTCACTGGGTTCACCGGCTTCACCGGGTTCACTGGCTTCACTGGGTTCACCGGCTTCACTGGGTTTACCGGCTTCACTGGGTTTACTGGCTTCACTGACTTGACTGGAATCACTTTTACCGCCACAGGCAACGAGCCCTACTATGAGCAGGATGCCGATAATAACAATTGCAAACTTTTTCATGATTTTTCCTCCTTTAAACATTCATGAAATCTTTACAATGTGTTCAAAATAATTGATTTCGAAAAACCTTATTTCTTCTCTAAATTAAAATATTTGTAACTAAAAATTTCAGATTGTGGCAGAAAACACTTGTTAGATATTTGCGATATTGTACCGCAAGGTTTTACTTGTCGGATTTGCGACTGTACTCATCATCTGCTTTAGTATTACATGATACAAGGGTTCAAAGCCAAAAAACAAATTAAAACTATTGTTGCAATTGTACTTTGAAAATATCAAAATCGGCTAATTTTAGGCCATCTTTTATCACCCTTTTTGCTTTGATTAACAGATTACAGTATTATTTCCGTTTAGTCAATAGTGTTTTGTATTCTTCGATTGCAAAATTAATAGGAGCAAAAATAATAGGAAGGCAAATGCCAAAGCCGTATAATAAAATTAGAAAGGTATACGGATTGAAACCGCTTCAATCTTCCGATGAGATTGTTTCCTGCGAGCTGAATTTAATACCGATTAGTAAATAAGTTTTAGAGAGGAATCCATATCTCGTCTCAGGTACAGACTCTCTTTTCGATCAATAAGAAATAAAAATGCCGCAACCACCTCTCGTGATTGCGGCATTACGTTGTCTTCATTTGTAACGCGTTATTTGATTTATTGTCGCGCTTGAACGATTTTAGGCACATGTCGAACAATGGCAGTGACGATTTGATGCGGCCAAGGGACACACAATACGATATGCGGAGATAGCCCGGGCATTCAAAGCTCTCTGACGGCACGATGAGGAGGTTATAGTTCAGTCTCGCGTAGTCGGAGAAGGCTTGTGCGTCGCCTCCCGGCGCCTCAACAAACATATAAAAAGCACCCTCGGGCTTGACGCAGTTGTAGCCGACTTCCGTCAGTCCTTCGTACATCGTCTGTCGATTGAGATCGTACGAGGCGAGGTCGGGCTTTACATCGACGCAAAGTTTGATGACTCGCTGTATCAATGAGGGAGCGCAGACGTATCCGAGCGATCGCGCCGAGCCGGCGATGGCGTCGCAGATTTCACGTGCGGCATCGGCTTCCGGATGGACGAGAGCGTATCCGATACGCTCTCCGGGCATGGAGAACGCTTTGCTGTAAGAGTAGCAGACGATCGTGTTTTTGTAGATATTTGGTATGAACGGCGTGACCGCACCGTCGTAAACGAGCTCTCGATACGGCTCATCGGAGACGATGTAGATGGGGCGACCTATTTCACGCGCTTTCCTGTGCAGAAGATCGGCGAGATCTGCCAGCTCCTCCGTCTTATAAATGCGCCCCGTCGGGTTGTTGGGCGAATTCAAGATGATCCCGCGTGTCGCAGGCGTGATGGCAGCTTCAATTCCCTCAAGCGAAATGCCGAAATCAGGAAATTTCGGAGGGACGACGATGAGCTTCGCGCCGTGTCCTTCCACGTAACATACGTATTCAGGGAAATACGGAGCCAGTGTGATGAACTCATTTTTCTCACCCGTAATTGACAGCGCACGAAACGTGATCGATAGGGCGGCAGAGGCGCCGCACGTCACATAAATCGAACTTTCATCGTACGAACATCCGTATTCACGGTTTATTTGCTCAACGATCGCTTTTCTGACCTCGAGATCGCCGGGGGCGCTCGTATAACCGTGCAGCGTGAGCGGGTCACTCTCTTTCAACAGTGAGAAAAATGCCTCATTAATCTGACGCGGCGGGGGAACACTTGGGTTGCCGATGCTAAAATCGAAAATTGATGCGCTGCCTACCTCGCGCGCTTTCATTTTGCCGTATTCGAACAGCTCCCGTATCGCTGAGCGTTGTCGACCATACGCTAGGGAGAAATCTGAAACCGGTTGTTTCAAATTATGATCAGTCATCTTGAATCCTTTCAGTTATACGTTTTCTTTGCGCGCCATGGAACGGCCGAGTTCAAACGCCTTGCGGTTGATGTCCAAAAACTTCGGCGGAACTTGTTTTTCAAGGGCGCTGTCCCAGTCAAGGCGATCCATTTCGAAGGCTTCGACCATCGCGCCCAATAGGATGATGTTCATGACGCGCGCGTTGCCGAGCTCAATCGCCGCCTGTCCCGCATTAAAGGCGATCACGCGGAATGCTTCTGAGAGTTTTTCTATGTAATTGTCAGGATATTCAGCCCTTCCCGACGCGACGGGAAGGGGCATGATCTTGTAATCGTTGACAATGATGATCCCGTCATTTTTAAGAATGGGCGTGCTTCGGACTGCCTCCATCTGTTCAAAGGCGACGAGAATGTCGGCGGCGCCTTTTCCGACAAGGGGAGACTCGACTTTCTTGCCGTAACGGACGGTCGTCGAGACGCTTCCGCCTCTCTGCGCCATGCCGTGAATTTCACTCATCTTAACGTCATAGCCAGCATCGATCAGGGCGGTCGTCAAAACGCGGCTGACGAGAATCGTGCCCTGTCCGCCGACGCCGGCGAGGACAATCGTTCTGACATCATTATTCATTACTCTTCCTCCTTGTAAATCGCATCGAATGGACAGACCTGCATGCATACGGTGCAGCCTACGCAGAGATTCGGATCAATCGTCGCTTTGCCGTCTTTGAAGAAAACGGCGGGGCAGCCGACCGTGAGACAACGGCGGCAGCTCTTACATTTGTCGCGGTCGACGACGCAAAGAGCCCGTTCGTGCTTGATGCGTTTGATCAGAACGCAGGGGCGCCTGACGATAATCGCGCACGGTTCTTCGCAGGCGATCGCCTCGTCAACTGTTTTCTTCATTGCTTCGAGATCTTGCGGATCGACGTTAAATATTTTCTTGTATCCGACGGCACTGAAGATCGCCTCCATCGACACGATTTCGGCGATGTCTCCCATGAGCGTATAGCCCGTTCCGGGGTTATCTTGTTGTCCCGTCATGCTCGTAATGCTGTTGTCAAGGACGACAGGGATGACGTTTCCTTTGTTATAAAGAATCTCGATTGCACCGGTGATGCCACTGTGAAAGAATGTTGAATCGCCCAGCACGCCGAAGATCGTCTTTCTCTCGCCAAGCTGCTCAAACGCCTTTGACATACCCATCGCAATTGTAAAACCGGCACCCATACAGATGACGGAATCAATCGCGGATAGCGGAGGAGAGCCGCCGAGCGTGTAACAGCCGATATCGCCTGTGACGATCACATCTTTACGTTTTGACAATGTATAGAAGAAACCGCGATGCGGACATCCCGGGCAAAGGACGGGTGGACGAGGGATTGCTTGCGCATCGACTTCCTGTGTGGTGACTATCTCTCCCGTGAGCGCCTCGCGCAACAGTGTCGGGTTCAATTCATACATGGGCGGCACGACCTGTTTGCCGATGCAGTCGATGCCTGCCGCTTTGATCTGTTCTTCCATGAAGGGGTCGAGCTCTTCGATTACGTAAAGCGTTTCGACACTCTCGGAGAATTCGCGAATCATATTCATCGGAAGTGGATTCGTGAAACCGAGTTTTAAGAACGACGTGTCTTCCGGAAAAACTTCCTTCGCGATGAGCATCGCCCCTCCTGCACTGATGACGCCGATCTTGTTCCCGCGCTTTTCAACGACGTTAAACGGAGAGGTCTCGGCATATTCTGCGAGACCTTTAAGCTTTTCCTCCAACTCAACGCGGTGCACCATTGCGTTTGCCGGCGCAGCGATATATTTTCTCGCGTTGCGACTGTAGGGAAATGGTTCGAGACTCAGGGGTTCGCCGAATCGAGCGAGGCTGCGCGAATGGCTGACGCGCGTCGTCATGCGGAAAAGAACGGGAATATCGAAACGCTCGGAGACGTCGAACGCTTCGCGAATCATGTCGATGCACTCCTGGCTGTCGGAAGGCTCAAACATCGGAACTTTCGCCGCTCTCGCATAATGGCGGTTGTCCTGCTCATTTTGCGACGAATGCATGCTCGGATCGTCGGCGGAGATGATAACAAGTCCTCGACCGACACCGTTATATGCCGCCGTAAACAAGGGGTCGGCGGCGACGTTGAGTCCGACGTGTTTCATCGCCGCGACGGCGCGCACGCCGGCGATCGAGGCTCCGTAGGCGACTTCCGTCGCCACTTTCTCGTTCGGAGCCCATTCATGGTAGATGCTCTCATACAGATGGAGATTTTCAAAGATTTCTGTGCTCGGAGTCCCGGGATAAGCGCTCCCGACGCGTACATCGGCTTCATACAGGCCGCGCGCGACAGCTTCATTGCCCGACAAAAAATGTTTCATGACATGTCCTCGTTTTGCATCGACGAGACTGTAAATGTCCGTCTTTTATTCACTAATACATTCTAACAAGACGCGTTATTCAAATGCAATTGTGAGAGATTCACTCAGGTTCGGACATGACGGCAGAATTGATTGTTTCATAATGAACGGAACGTGTGTACTCGCGATCGAGCGTAATCCATAGAATGATGTTTTTATTATAGTCATACATTTTCTTATGGATGAGGTCGAATATTTCCGTATCGTTCAATTCGCAGGGACCCCTCTCGTGTATATCGAAGGAAGCGACAAGTTTTCCGTCTTCTGTGTGAAATAAATGAAAGCTGTGTATGTCAAAGCCGTGATCGATCGATGCCGTCACTTCTTCAAGTTTCGTCAGGACTTCAATATAGGTCTCATCTTGAATATTAGCCGGATCGGGGCGGACGAGCAGTTCGATGTCGAGATCTCGTTTGATCTTGCGCTCGATGCGGTCAACGATAAGGTGTGTTTCGAGGAAGCTCTCGCGGCTGTCGAGATCGACGTGGGCCGTCGCATGTATACGGCCGGGGCCGTAATTGTGTACGATCAGGTCGTGAACACCGAGAATGCGGCGGTCTGTCTCTAAGATACGCTCGATGATCGAATCGGTCAGCTCGGCGGGCGGCTTGGAACCGATAAGGAGTGTCACCATCTCGCGTATGATGCCGATCGCTGACCAGGCGATAAGGACGCTCACGAGCAACCCTGCCGGACCGTCGATGTTAAATTCAAACAGAGCGTATGCGGCCGTCGAAGCCAGAACGCCGCTCGTCGCCCACACATCGGCGAGACTGTCCTGCGCCGCGGAAAGCAAAACGGTCGATACGATTTTCTTGCCGCGATAGCGATAAAAGAAGTATTGGAAGAGTTTTACCCCGATGGAGGCGAAGAGCGCGATAAGCGTCCAGATGTCCGTTTCCATCGGCTGCGGTGTGATTGTACGGAGTAGAGACTGGTAGCCGAGCTGTACGGCGACGATGAGCATCCCGATCGCGATGACGGACGACGCGATGTACTCAAAACGCGCGTGCCCGAAGGGGTGCTCTTTGTCTGCCGGCTTTGACGCCATGGCAAGCGAGATGATCGACACGACAGAGCTGAATGAGTCGGATAAATTATTCCAGCCGTCCGCTAGGATGGCGATACTGCCTGAAATGGCGCCGATGAACATCTTAAGCGCGGCAAGGAGAATGTTCATGGACATGCCGATAATCGCCGCCTTCATGTTTTCCTTTTGGCGGCCATGAGAAGGGGAGAGGACAAAATCGTAACCGCTCTCCTCCGTCACTTTTCTTGCCGTATTCTTATCTTCCTTCATCGATTGATCCCCGTGCCGTTGTTATATGCTACAAGTCTAACAGGTCTGCGTGAGTCCCTGTTCTAACTAAAGTTAAAATTAAAAGACGGTGACTGATTTTATAGATTAGCAACCAATTAGGTCGGATATGACATTCACGATGTCCTCTCCAATTGCCTGTTAGCAGATGGTCTCTGTATCTTTCGGGTAGTGATTCACCACGGGCAAGTTTACGAATCACATCATCAAGCTCATCAATGGGCAATCCTCGTTTCATTGCAAGCTTGTAATCTTTTTTGAAACGATTTGTCCAAGTGATTCTGAAAGTCATTTTTTAAGCTCCCTTAGGGCATCTTCTACGTTTTCATAGGCTGCAACATTAGGATCCTGAGCGATTTTTTCAGATTCTATCAAAGCAAGAAGTGTTTCCTGATTGGGCTGATCTACCTTGATTTCAAAAGGAAAACCGCCTGTACGAACAGCTTGTCTTAAAAAAACATTGATCGCTGTCGTTAGATTCATTCCTAAATCCTTAAACAGTGCTTCACTATCTTGTTTTATTTGTTTGTCCATGCGGACGCTGAAATTTACCGTTTTAGACATTGTGCCCACCCTCCTTTCTTTTACATGATTATTATACGGTAAAAATGCAGCAAATGCAATGCATAACACATATATTAGATGCATTTCAACGCTTTTGTGCCTGTTTATTTGGCATTATATTCCAATATTAGGGGGCATATCTTCTTGTAAAAATTATGTTTTTGTTCGAGGGCTGTTTTTAGATTGATATCTCACTACCCGTCGATAGGTAATTAATCTGATCACCCATCTTGGCTTTCAGAATTTTATAAGGCTCAAGTCCCGTGCAATGACAAGTATACGACTTTGCCTTTGTACTCAAGAGATATTGTGCAATTCGATCGAGTGTCTCAAAGCTCTCGTGGCTGCCGGAACTGCTCGAGAGATGAAAACCGCCGATTACGTAATCGGGCATTCTGCTTTTAATCGAATGAAAGTGCTCGATGATATTGACAATCCCGTTATGGGCGCAACCCGTGATCAACAGAACCTTTCCGTCCTCTTCGATGATGAGGTTTTGCTCGTGTGCGAATGTATCATCGAGCAAATCCCCCTCGTGCTCTTTGAGCAATCCTCGGTTCGATGTCGGGAGCGGTTCCTGCTGGGCGACATTCGAGAACAATTCAATGCCGCTGCCGATAAAGAAACGATCCGATGTGAAGACCAGTCGCTTGTTTTCTTTCAGGTCATCGTCGAGACCGATATATTCCAATGTGCCATCCGGCCTGGAGGCATAATATTTTTTAAAGGCGAGTCGATGTAGAAAAACTTCAGCTTTTGTGTTTTCTCTCAGAAATGTTTTCAGTCCTCCGCCGTGATCGTAATGGCCGTGGGAGATCACGAGAAAATCGACGTCGGCGATTTTCACGCCGAGTTTTCGGGCGTTTTGCAGGAATAACGCGCTTTCGCCCACATCAAACAGAATTTTATGTTTTCTTGTCTCAATATATAGGCTGAGACCGTGCTCGCAGCCGAGGTCTTCTGACGTTGCTGTGTTTTCCACCAGAGTTTTGATTATCATGATTTATCCCTCTGCTTTATCGAATGTGTCATCACATAGAAATCTCCCGACGGTTTGCCGTTGACAAACTCAACCGATAGATCCATTATAATTCATTATGTTATCTCAACATGAAATAACCGGAGCGTCGCCCGGCTATCCTTGAAATCGACTCAAGGGTCTTCTAAATGCAATTCAAGCGCTTCAAGTCGATTATACAAAAAGCTCTTACGCTCTTTGAACCATATTCTTTGCGATTATGTTGAGTCACGGTTCATCCCGAAACCGCGACCGAAACCTCTGCCGCCTGCACGGCCGAAGCGACGGCCGAAACGGCGTCCGCGGCCTAATCCGCGACCCATTCCTAAGCCGGTTTCACGTTCTTCTGCTTCTTTGCCGCTGCAAGATCCTAAACCTCTTCCGGTCATTGATCCTAAACCCATCGGGCCTGTTTTATCTCTTCTAGGCATAATCGTTACCTCCTTCTTTTAGTTATCGGCATATGCCATCTATTGTTATTATACACGGTTTTCGGCATATGTCAATAACCATGCGTAACATTTGCAGTTATCTGCCTGCAGGCAATTTCAGTCAGCCAAAGGTGATAGTGCCGTTTGATTCAGAGATAATCGCCGTTACACTCAACAGTGCTTTACAATGGTGGTGATGGATACTTTGTTTCGAATTTTGATACGCGATGTCAATGAGCGAGGGCAGGGCGTGGGTACCGTGCGTGACGACGGTCACGGCGGCTTCGCTGACGCGAGCGACCCTAGCAGGGGAAAGGTCTGTTTTGTAAACGGCGCCCTTCCCGGGGAGGTTGTCACCGCAAGACTGCTCGAGGAGAAACGACATTACCGTGTGCTTGATTTGGTCGATGTTGAAACCCCAAGTCCTGACCGCATTCTTCCTGACTGTGAGTACTATCCGGAGTGCGGGAGCTGCCAATTGCGTCATCTTGCTTATGATGCCGAACTTGGGCTCAAGGAGAATCGGATCCGTCATTTTCTTTCCAAGCTCGAAGGCGCCCATTCCTCTAAATTCCTGCCGATCATCGGCATGGAGGATACGGAGTATTATCGGGGAAAGAGTATTTTTCCGTTCTCCCAGAAGGATGGCGTCGTGACCATTGGCCAGTATCGCCGAGGGACGAATGATTTGATCGACATTCGACATTGTCTTGTCCAAAGCGAGGTTTCTCTCACCCTTGTCAATACTGTCAGGGAACTTGCCAACAGTGACGGGGTGGCGGCATACGATCGAATGACACAGCGGGGTATCTTGCGCCATCTCGTCGTTCGGACAGGCTTTTCGTCTCGTCTCGTCATGCTGATCTTCGTTGTCAATGACTCATCGGTCAAGGAGACGCTTTTGTCATGGGTGCCAGCTCTTGAGGAAACAGTGCTCGGTGCGGGTTATACGCTTAAAAGTGTGTGGATGAATGTCCAAAAATCGCGTGAAAACAGGATATTATCCGACGATTATCGGCTCCTGTTCGGTGAAGCGACGATTGAGGAAATGATCAATGGTGTTCGTTACAAACTTTCGCCGGATAGCTTTTTTCAAGTCAACCCAATACAAACGGAGAAGCTCTTTCGCGAAGTCGTAAAGACGGCGGAAATTAAGCCGGGTGACCGTGTTCTCGATCTTTATTGCGGTGTGGGCGCCATTGCTCTCCAGCTTGCCGCGCAAGGCTCCGGAGAGGTGTTCGGTGTCGAGATCGTTGAAGCGGCCGTCGATAATGCGCGTGAGAATGCCAAATTAAATGGCATCGAAAACGTTCACTTCATCCAAGCAGACGCCTCAACGTGGTTGCACGAACAAAAGAACAAACTGGAGATTGACGTCCTCGTCGTTGACCCGCCTCGAAAAGGACTTGATCCCACTGCGCTCGACGTCATTCGAAACGCCGATTGTGAACGACTCATCTACGTCAGCTGCAATCCCGCGACACTTGCCCGCGATCTCGTTCTCCTGAGTGACCGCTATCAAATCGAAACGATTCAACCTGTTGACATGTTTCCGAGGACAATGCATGTGGAGACGATTGTTTTAATGTCTCGAGTTTAAATAGAGGTAATATCAATGATAGGACTTGGAACAATTATCAACAGCGCTGCAATTGTGGCAGGCGGGCTGATTGGACATTTTACAGGAAAGCTATTCCGTCAGGAACAGCAGGATGCATTAAAGAAAGTATGTGGAATCAGTGTCCTTTTTATTTCAATTGCAGGAGCAATGCAGGGAATGCTGAACATAGACGGAGGCAAAATTCTCAGTGGGAAATCTATGCTAGTGGTGCTATGTCTTGCCTTGGGTACGATAACGGGCGAATTGATCGGGATTGAGAGCGGATTTGAAAAATTTGGGGAGTGGTTGAAAATAAAATCCGGCAACAGTGGCGATAAGCAGTTTGTGAATGCTTTTGTCACCGCTTCTCTAACGGTTTGTATCGGTGCAATGGCTATTGTTGGTGCAATGCAAGATGGGATTTCGGGTGATTATTCCATACTCGCTGTCAAGTCGGTGTTGGACTTTATCATCATTGTTGTCATGACATCTTCTTTTGGAAAAGGATGCGCATTCTCAGCGATTCCTGTTTTTCTTTTTGAGGGCGTGATCACTTTGTTTGCACGAATGATTTCTCCAATGATCACAGAAACAGCCATCGCATACCTCTCACTGATTGGATCTGTTTTAATTTTCTGTGTGGGTCTGAACCTTGTGTGGGGAAAGAAGGTACGTGTTGCAAATATGCTTCCGGCTTTAGTATTCGCTGTGGTTGCGGCCTATCTTCCGTGGAACTTTTGACAAATTCTAGCTTTATAACTTCAATTAGTTTTGAAGAATCAACAGAGGAAACGCGGTTCGGGAAAGGAGACATGTTATTTGTCAATGAAAATCGATTATTTGGGACACAGCGGTTTTTTCGTTGAAACGGACAGCGTATTGCTGCTATTTGATTATTATTATGGAGATCTATCGTTTTTAGGACAGAAGCCGGACGAAAAGCCGCTATTTGTCTTTGCGAGCCATGTTCATCCGGATCATTTTAACCCTGAGATCTTTTCTCTTGCGGACATCCACCACCGAACGACATATCTTCTGTCATTTGATATCCAAGGGGATTCGGCGGTACCTGAAGACCGTGACGTTCAGTATTTAGATGCTGACATGACATACGAGATCGAAGGACTTGGCACGGTGATGACGCTTTTTTCCACCGACGAAGGTGTCGCATTTCTCGTCAAAACCGCTTGCACGACACTCTTTCATGCGGGAGATCTTCATTGGTGGGACTGGCCCGATGAAGATCCTGAATGGCTTGAAAGACAGGAGACCGTTTTCAGACGCGAGATAGGGAAGTTAGAGGGAATACCTATTGACGTCGCCTTTGCCGTTCTGGATGATCGGCTGGAGGATAATTATTGGAAGGGCATGGCGCTCATTCTGTCTGTCCTGCATCCGCGGTATGTATTGCCGATGCATTTCTGGGAAGACAGAAGCGTTGTGGATCGCTTTAGAGAGCTTCCCGCTAAACGGGAATCGGAAACGATCATGCTCGATACGACAAAAGAAACACATTGGGAAATATAACGGAGGAGGAATATTTTATGAAATTCAAAATGGTGCATGAAAACTATCATGCTGTATTTCTTAAGTTTTTTCCCGTTTTTTCGGTGTGTAATTGACTAAAAATATACCCAGTGAAATTAATAGCAAAGCTACTAAAATCCGCCAGTTCCATATATCTTCGCCCAGCAAAATCCAACTGAAAATGGCACCGAAAACAGGGTTAAAGGATAGGAATATGACCACTTGACTCGTTGGCTTGATTTTTAAAAGCATAGACCATATGCCGTAAGCAAGAGACGCGATAGACATCAAAACGAGCATAACAAATATGCCTCGAATATCCGGCACACCAATCTTTCCTCCCATCAAAACAGCAAAAATAACCAAAGATAGACCGCCAAGGAGGAATTGATATCCTGTTAAAGCCATAGGATTGTGCTTTTTGCTGAATTTGCTCATGAAAATATTTGCCAGAGCATTCATCAAAGTTGATATCATAACTATGATTTCACCGTTTAGACGAAATTGTATACTAAAACTTTCATCAATAGAGAGCACGATGATTCCGGTAAGTCCTAGTAAAGTCGCCAATAACTTTCTGTTTGAAAAGTCCTCTGTCTTGAAAAACAGGGTAGCGAGGATGACGGTAAAGAACACGCTCGTAGATGTGAGCATCGCACCAACCGATCCGGGTACGACTGCCAAGCCTAAGTAAAATAAAATATATTGAGCTGTTGTCTGGACTATTGCCAAAATAATGATTGGGCCTGCCATGCTTTTATTGAGCGTGGGTCTTACGCCTGTCAACAGTTTAGTCAGAAATAAAGCAATAATACCTGCTCCTACAAATCGTATGCCTGCAAACAATATAATGTTATAGGGCACCGACGTATCTACGGGAAAAAGCTCGTAGCCGAGTTTAATCGTCGGAGTAGCCGCCCCCCAGAGCATCGTGCAAAAAAGTGCGCCCAAAATCCATCCATAGTTTTTGAAAAAATTTTTCATTATTTCTCCGTCAATACTCCAATACATACGATTATACAGCTAAAGAATTGTCCGTAGAGTCTGCTTGAGAAATTGTATTATTCATCGAATAGGAAGAGTGTGTAGAGAAGAAGAGCTGCTTAGGATTTACGACATTGAACAGATAGACAACGTAGATATGGACTACGGATATAATAAGGACAGAAAAGAAAAATGAGATATAATACTATATCGTATGTATAATAAAGCCGAAGATATAGAGACCGAGCTAATCGAAATAAGAGCAAAGCAAGATACAATTGAAGCTGAAAGGTGTACAAGGAATAGTGTCGAAGTCTTTAAACGAGAGAAAATGCAGATAGTGGGGAAATATGAAGATACTTGTTTTGAATGGGAGTCCAAAAGGTAAATATAGCATCACTTTGCAGACTTTGTTGTATTTAGAGAAAAGGTGTCCTGAACATAACTTTCAGATTCTTCATGTTGGCCGGCAGATCAAATCCATTGAAAAAGACTTTTCTGACGTTGCAGATTCAATTAATAACACGGATTTGATCGTGTTTTCTTATCCTGTTTATACCTTTATCGCTCCCAGTCAATTGCATCGATTTATTGAGCTGTTGAAGGAATCCGGCATGGATCTATCGGGGAAATTTGCTACCCAGATTACCACTTCGAAGCATTTTTTCGATGTAACCGCGCATCAATACATAATGGATAATTGTCAGGATCTTGGTCTGAAATATATAAAGGGCCTGTCTGCTGATATGGACGACCTCTTGACTGAAGACGGACAAAAAAACGCTAAAGATTTTTTTGAGTATGTTTGCTGGTGCGTTAAGCGCGATGTTTACGAAACGATTCACAATCATGCAACACCTGCGAAGAATCGTCCGATCAGCTCTGTTGAGTTAAGTGAGGAAGAAAAGAGCATAGAAAATGATATTGTCATCGTTACGGATTGCGCTAAAGACGACCGACAATTGAGTGATATGATCAACAGATTCCGCGCGGTTCTCAAGTATAAAAGTCGCGTTATCAATATTGCCGACTATCCCTTTGGCGGCGGATGTTTAGGCTGCTTTCATTGTGCGGCAACAGGAAAATGTATTTATAGAGACGGATTTGATGAATTCCTGCGCAGCGATATTCAGACTGCTGATGCTATTGTTTACGCATTTACTATTAAAGATCATTCCATGGGTTCTACATTCAAGAAGTATGATGATAGGCGATTCTGTGACGGTCATAGAATGGTTACGATGGGTAAGCCGACGGGATACCTCGTTAGCGGAAATTATGCTTCAGAGACCAACCTGCAAATGATTATTGAAGCCAGATGTGAAGTCGGAGGAAAGTTCCTCGCCGGAGTTGCTAGTGACGAAACAGATCCGGATACGGAAATTGACAGGCTTGCTCAAAGGCTGGATTATGCGATCAAGCATAAATACACGCAGCCGAAAAACTTCTACGGTGTTGGCGGAATGAAAATTTTTAGAGATCTAACCTGGCTGTTGCGCGGGTTGATGAAAGCTGATCATCGATTCTATAAAAAACATGGGTTCTATGATTTTCCGCAAAAGAAAATTGGGACAGTATTAAAGATGCATCTTGTAGGCGCTCTTATTTCATCACCGAAGCTTAAGGTTAAAATCGGAAATAAGATGGATGAAAAGATTATTGCTCCGTATAAAAAAGTAATAGAATCCGAATAAGTGTTTGAGCACACTGCTTTTTGATTGGTTTTTTGTTATAGACAACAAGAGACGGAGTTGAACAGATATAATCCTTCACCAAAGTTTAGCGCCAAAAAGTATCAACACCCAAGAGGGTGCCTCTTTTGAGACACCCCCTGACTTATATACCGTTTTAACTTCTACTATTTGTTATCTTCTAACCAGCGCATGGCAATTTGTGCGTAGACTGCCGCACTTGCCGGTAGAGCTCTTTCATCAAAGAGGGCTTTAGGATGGTGGAGCGGGAAGGTGCAACCTTCGTTGGGACCGCCGGCTGCCGCTGACAGGAAGAGAGAGGGGACTTCATTTGCAATGTAGGCAAAGTCTTCAGACCCCATGAGACTTCCGTCAACGCCTATGTCATCGTTGTCGATGACATTGAGGCCTTCAACTTCCAGAAGGTAACCTTTTGCCGCATTATAAAGGTCAGTATCGTGGAATAGAACCGGTGCCCCCGCTCCCCAGACGACCTTTGCTTCGGCTCTGAATGATTTTGCCGTGAAATCTACGATTTCTTCGACTCTCTTCTTGACCATCGCCCGTGTTTCATTTTTCACTGTGCGGATGGTTCCTGACATCATCGCCGTATCGGGAATGACGTTGGAAGTGTTGCCGCCGTGCATTTGTCCGACGGTCAGTACGATGTCGTCAGAGGGGTCAACTTCGCGAGCATTGATGTTCTTTAGAGCCATGTGAATGTGGGTCATGACAGTAAGCGGGTCAACACCGTTGTGGGGTTGGGCGCCATGGCAGCCTTTACCTTGGATTTCGATTGTGAACCAGTCAACAGCCGCGAAAATACTCTTTCTGCCCATGAAAGTGACCGTTCCGACCGGAGCGTCTATGTTGACGAAAACGTGGATTCCCAAAGCGGCATCAACTTTGGGATTCTCAAGAACTCCGTTCTCGATCATCATTTTTGCCCCTTCCATGGTTTCTTCAGCCGGCTGGAACATGAGTTTAACTTGTCCTTCAAGTTTGTCTTCGTGCATTTTTAACAGTTTGGCCGCACCAAGGAGGTTGGCAGCGTGGAAGTCGTGTCCGCATCCGTGCATATTTCCATTAGTCGATTTGAACTCGACATCAGCTTCTTCTACAACAGGGAGAGCATCCATATCTCCTCTGAGCAAGAAAGTTTTCCCGCCCTCTTTACCAATAAGTGCGGTGACTCCGGCCTCTCCGACCCTTTGCGGTTCGTAGCCCATTTCTTTTAGTCTAGCTTCGACATAGTCCGCAGTTTTATACAACTTTAAGCCTAGCTCCGGGTTTTGATGGAAAAATCTGCGATCTTTCACGAGGTCATCTTTGATTGACAAGGCATCTTGAAATAAATTAGTCATGACAGAACTCCTTTCATTTCTTTCTAACTATTTTATAATTCAAATCTCATTGATAATCAATCAAAGATACCGTTGCCGTATAATAATCCGGAATTAAATATTAGTCTGTCTAAGAGCTACACTTTGCTCAATTAAAGGACACTTATCGGACAGTACCACGATTCTCTGTTGTAGGGAACGAGATCGTCACTCATGCATAAGACAATGCCCGGCTGCACGTCCAGATTGAATTGCTTGAGAACATTGAAATGTTTGTCAGGCCTTGAAGGTTCTTTGCTTTTTTTGATTTCGATAGGATACATCTTGTCCCCTTGCACAATAAGCAAGTCGATCTCTTTCTTATCAATGTCCCGATAGTAGAACAAATCGACGGGCTTTCCCGCATTATGGTAACTTTTCACGATTTCGGAAACGGCGTACGTTTCAAAGAAGGCTCCATCCATTGCGCCTCTCTCTAAAGTCGCAGCACTGGGCCAGCGACACAAATAGGCCGCTAATCCAGTATCCATAAAATACACCTTGGGTGTTTTAATCAAGCGCTTAGTGATATTAGAATAATAAGGGCGCAGAATAAAGATGACGCCAGAGCTCTCGAGAATCGACACCCAAGATTTAGCTGTTGGAGCGGAAATGCCGATAGCGCCGGCGATGTCACCATATTTCAACTCCTGTGCAGTTCTCGCAGCCATGTAGACGAGAAAGTCATAGAATTCGTTGAGTTTACCGACGTGAGCCAAATCTCTGATATCTCGCTCAATATAAGTATTGACATAGTCCATATAGAAACGATCGCGATCAAGCTCTACTGACCGAAGCCTAGGCATACCGCCAAGGAAAATCTCATTGTACACTTCGTGGACGTTTTTTCTTTTACTGTGCTTGAGCCGTTCTCGTAGGGAGTTCAAATCGGGATGAAAGATTGCGGCGGGACGCTCCTCAATCTCCGCGGCAGAAAGGCTTGACATCTCGAATATGGCGATACGACCTGCCAATGACTCGGAAACATCCTGCATCATCCTAAATTTTTGCGAACCTGTGAGCCAAAACATGCCTCTGTTGTCCTCACCGGCAAGAGCTTTTCGATCAACGATATTCTTCATTTCAAGAAGAATCGACGGAACGCGTTGAAACTCATCAATAAGAAGAGGGTATCCGTACGTTTCAAAGAATAGCGCCGGGTCGGTAGACGCTAATCGCCGCGCATTGCCATCATCCAGTGTGACGTAACGACGCTCCGGCTCTCTGATGTGATTCAACATGGTCGATTTCCCAACCTGACGCTGACCGCAAACCATTACGACAGGATAATACCGCGAGGCAGCCAAAACCTGCTCCTCTAAATGTCGCTGAATATACATGGATTGATCTCCTATTTCCGATAAATCTAAAGTATGACTTTATTTTACTCGAAAACTGCGCTGAAAATCAAGATCAGGCATAAAAAATCCCAAAACGCCGTCATACTAGGCGTTTTGGGACAAATTGTGGTGGAGACGAAGGGGTCAAAACTTTAATTTTGCAACCTCTGAAACGCCCGTATATCAAGCTTTTTAAGATTTGATATTCTGTAAAAACC
>DUVH01000004.1 GCA_012841145.1 Clostridiaceae bacterium
CGTTTGCGACCTCGTCGCGTACCGTGAAACCGCGTCGATTCCGCGTCGATACGCCTGCCTGTCTCGTTGATGAGAGCTGTCGGCACCAGCATGAGGACGATAAGGATAAGACCGCACATCAGCAGATACACGCGCACTTTCGAAATCTCGATCAAGGGCATACGGAAGAGCAGTTGTCCGATGGCGGTGAAGATCGACCGTGAAAAGATCATCGACAAGGCAAAAGAGGCCGACGCCAACACGGATGCAATCAATGAATCGGTTCGAAGTCGAACCCAGAAAGAGACAATACCCCAAAGAAAGAGAATCACCAGACCGTTGACATCGAAAAACGAAAAAGCGAAAAGGAGAGAGGTCACAACGCTCGCAAGGACTTTAGATCTCCCTGCTGTCAACGCCTGCTGGATGAGTCCGCGTGCGAGCAATTCGATCGACACTGCCGGCAAAAGAACGGCGACCAGCAGCACGATCATAGCGCTGAGTGAAGTTTTCCCGAAGTAAAAGAGTCCGTTCTCCCATATAGCGGGCGTCGCGAGGTATTCAATGAACGGAACATTGAATGTAGCGATGAGCTGTGCGGCACACCATATGAACATTCCGATAAAGAACCCTGCGAAAGGGGCGGAGATGTAGGAGGTCGCATCGGGTGACATGCCGAGGACGTAATCGGCAGGCGGCCTGAACGCAACAATGAGTATGGATGCCGTTACGATAGGAATCACGCCGAAAACAAGAATGGAAAATAAGGCGTACGCTTCAACTCCCGCGCTATACCCAAGCGGAGTATTAAGCAGCCCCGATCGCTCCAATATGACGAATGCGATGATGAGCGCAGTGTAGACAGCAATTCCGAGAGCGGCCATCGGCATAAGACGAACGGCCGAGGATGACAGCTGAGCGCGTCGCTCGGCACGCGCGTCAATTACCGTCAGGACAGGCGTATCGGCCGTCTCATGACGATCCTCATGAGAGCGGATGGTTTGCGCCGGAAACGAAATGATCCGTTTTTTCGCGCTTGGAGGCTGCTTACGTTGACGAGGTTTTTTACTCATGTGATAAGTTTATCATTTGCTTATTACGATTTGGCCTTCAGGAACGGATTTAGCTTTCCGTTGTAAAAAGCGGTTCTGAACCTCTGTTGACTACACAGGCCAAATGGATGCTTCCGGAAACATGTTGACCAACAGAAAGCTCAGCGCCAGAAATGGGATGAATGCGATGGTCGCCCGCTCACGCCTCGCCAATTTGATAATGATTGATGCGGGCATGGCCAGCACGAAAGCGAGAAATACCATGCGAAACGACTTCGTATAGTCACTCCCTAAACCTGCTGTGAGCGCAAAAAGAATGTCACCTGCACCAATCATCTCTCGCGAAGACAAGCGCTTCATCACGAGTGAAGTAAAGAGGAGAAAGAGCGCCCCGCCCGACGAAAGGGCGAGATAAAATAATTGGGCGAGCCACAGCGGAAGGGAAGAGAATACTTCCGCGGTCTGCTCCGCGGCTATCGTATCATTTGCGAAAGCGAGGTTTGGCAGGGACAGCGACGAAATGCTCGGATACGTCGTTGACAGAAGCAGAGGCAGCGTATTGAAAAAGGCGAACCACGCGATATCGCGATCAAGGACAATCTGTTGACGGAGATCTCTATACGACATGGTCGCTAGTAACGTTATTCGTCCGAACCACACAACAATTTCAATGATTTCTATCAGAAAACACCTCGCTTCCCTCCGTTCACTATTTTTCTGGCTTTCAGTCACCACGCAACGACAATGTTTCAAAAACAAATCTAGCAGTTGAATGAGAGTCGTCAAGATCGCTTCGCTCGCCTAAACAGCATTTATCCGACAATATGGCGTATTCCTGCACTGTGCAGTGTTAATAATTTTTTATTGAAATCGGGTGCCCGGGCGCTGTAATTAAATATCGTGAAAATATCAGGAACACTCCAATTCTGGCTAAATAATTAAGATGTACGGGAGTTTTGTGTACTATAACGGCTTAGATCGCACAAAAATGACAGTCAGCCTAATTGTGGTACTTTAACAAACTGCCCAAGATTTTACATATCTAAGGGCAGGTTTGCTCCGCGCGAATCAAACTTCTGATATAATGACGGTCGGTTTTCGCCGATTGGTATAGATCCAAGTGAGGTATTAAATGAATAAAGAACTATTGGCAGAAAGAATTGAAGCTTATCTTTACGCTGAGTATGGCAAGAGTGTCGCTCATGCCGGAGAGCACGAGTATTGGACAGCGCTTTCGCGCGCCGTCATGGAAACGATCGGTCCCGACTGGGAGGCGACACGCAAGCTGTATCAGGAGGGACGTACAGTTCATTATTTTTCCGCTGAGTTTCTCGTTGGGCGGAGCTTGCTCAACAATTTAATGAATAGAGAAATGCTTGATGTGATCCGCGAACTCGTCGAGGAAGCGGGGTTTGACTTCGAGGATGTTTTGAACGAAGAGACGGATCCTGCGCTGGGCAACGGAGGTCTCGGCCGTCTAGCTGCGTGTTTTCTCGACTCGTCCGCGACGATGGAACTCCCTGTGGTCGGTCACGGCATCCTGTACCGTTACGGCCTGTTCCGTCAGGAAATCGAGCACGGTCATCAGAAAGAATATCCCGACGCATGGATGGAACTTCCGTATCCTTTCCTGGCTACGCGACGTGAAGATAAAGTACTCGTCCATTACCGCGATATGGACGTTTACGCTGTTCCCTGGGATCTTCCTGTAACGGGCTGGGGTACGAAAAACGTCAACACCATCCGTCTTTGGAAAGTTGAACCTGCTGAAGAGTTCGACTTCAACCTCTTCAACTCGCAGCGGTTTGACGATGCTGTCATCATGCGTAATCGTGTCCAGGATATTTGTCGCGTCCTTTATCCGAACGATACGACGTACGATGGGAAAGTCCTGCGCGTGCGTCAGCAATATTTCTTCGTTTCCGCTTCGTTGCAAACGATCGTCCGTAAGTACCGTGAAGAACACGGCTATGACTTCTCGCATTTTGCGGACAAAAACATCATCCAGCTGAACGATACGCACCCCGTTCTGGCCATACCGGAACTCATGCGTCTTTTGATCGATGAGAATCAGCAGAGCTGGGAAGAAGCTTGGTCAATCGTGAAGAAAGTCTTTGCGTTTACGAATCATACGATCATGCAGGAGGCGCTTGAAAAGTGGGACATCGAGATCTTCCGTTTCCTGTTCCCGCGTGTTCTCGATATCATCGAGATGATCGACAAGCAATTCAGGGAAGAAGCTTTCGAAAAGGGCCACAACGAGCAAGAGATCGATGCGCTCGCTCCTATTCACGATAATCAGATCCATATGGCGCTTCTCGCGATTTATGCGTGCAATTCCATCAACGGAGTGGCGAAGATTCACAGCGAAATATTGAAACAGGAAGTTTTCAATCCTTTCTACCGCTGGTGGCCAGATAAGTTTAGAAACAAGACGAACGGAGTCACGCCGCGCCGCTGGCTGAATTTGTGCAACCCCGAACTTTCCGCCATGTTGACACGTCTCAGCGGCTCCGATGCTTGGTTGACCGATATGGACAGTCTTTTGGAGCTGAAGGGAGTCGCGGACGACACGAGCGAAATGCGCAAGCTCCTCGAAATCAAGGCGGGTAACAAAGAACGTCTCGCACGCCTGATCAAAGAGCGCGAGGGAATCGAGATTGATGCTTCATTTATTTTCGACGTGCAGATCAAACGACTCCATGAGTACAAACGCCAACTGATGAATGCGCTCGAAATTCTCGACCGCTACTACAAGCTGAAGGAAAATCCGCTTCTCAATCCGCCGCCCGTCGCTTATATCTTCGGAGCTAAAGCGGCGCCCGGCTATTTCCTCGCTAAGGCGACGATCAAGTTTATCAATGAGATCGCCCGCATCGTTAACGACGATCTCGACGTCAGTCACAAGATGCGCGTCATCTTCATGCACAATTACAACGTCTCGCTCGCGGAGAAGATTTTCCCCGCCGCCGATATCTCTGAGCAGATTTCAACGGTCGGTATGGAAGCTTCCGGTACAGGCAACATGAAATTTATGATGAACGGCGCGCTGACCGTCGGCACGTACGACGGTGCGAACATTGAGATCCTTCAACAGGTAGGGGAGGAGAACGCCTTTATGTTCGGACCTCGCTTGAAAGACTTCCCAGCGACGAAGAAGTATTACACGTCGCACTGGCAGTATGAAAACATTGAAGGTCTCAAGCGCGCTGTCGACACGCTGGTGAACGGTTCCATTTCGGACGGCAATACGGGAATGTTCCGCGCCCTTTACGATCGTCTTCTCCGCGGCTCAAGCTATGAGAAGGGTGATCCGTACTACGTACTCGGCGATTTTGCCGATTTTCGCGAGACGCGCAACAAGGCGTATGCAGCCTACCGCAACCAGATCAACTGGGCGAAAATGTGCTGGAATAACATCTGTGCAAGCGGACACTTCAGCTCAGATCGCACCATTCGCGACTACGCTGAGGATATCTGGAAAGTCGATCCGAAAAGCCTGCGTTAAATGTGAGGGGACTTCGGAGTATCCAGGAGTTAATGATAAAAAACAAGAAGGTGGAAAGAAATGGCAAGTTTTACTTTCGAAATTAAAAAAGAGCTTGCAGTGCTTTCGAGCAGTGCAAAATCGGGTTGGAGCCGTGAACTCAACTTTGTCAGCTGGAACGGTGCGTCACCTAAGCTTGATATTCGCGATTGGTCACCCGACCACACGAAGATGGGGAAAGGCGTCACGCTTTCGCGCGAAGAAGCGGCTATCCTTTCGACTGTCCTGAGCGACCTTTCGCTCGACGAACTCTTCGACGAATAATATACGTTTTAGCCTGTTCGTTCTTCTAATTTACGTCCTTGACATCGGTCAGATGCCCTTGCACCACGATCCTGTATTTCGGTACACCCGTTGTCTGGATCGGATGGCAAGTAACGAGAAGGATCTTCGCCTTTGATGTCTTTTCGAGAACATATTGGCCGAGATCAATCGGTTCGATGATCTTTTGAGCGTCGACGAGGTAGGTGTATATTTTACCCTTGCGCTGAACTTCGATGATGTCGCCTTTCTCAACCTCGTTGAGACGATTGAAGTGGCGTCCTTTACCGTACATGCGGTGTCCGAAATAGGCGGCGACGCCTTTTTGGCCGGGTTTAGCGCTTGAAGGATAGTGGCCGGGCAGAACCCAAAGGGAAGATGATCTGACGTTAGGCGCGACGGCGATTTCCAAATCTATTTTCGGGATTCGCATAATCGTATCGGTTTTTATCTTGATCACCGCATCGCGGTCGATCTTTTCTTCCGTGAAGGCGGGGCTGTCGGGGCTGAGTGTTTCGCCAGGTCGGAGAATGACGTCGTACTCGGGGCTGAAACTGCCGGGCGCATTGACGTCTCCCGCTTTGACGGTTATTTCAACTACACCTGTCTCTCCGGCTTCTTCTTGTTTCTTCAGTTTATCGAGTAATTCCTGAGCGGCATTGTCCTGATTCTTATGAACGATCGACGGCAAAATGAGAAAGTAGAATCCCAATGCAAAGCAAAGAACGGCCAGTAAGGTCAGAATACGGGAGATCGTGCGGTTTTTCCGTTTTTTGGACGCGCTTTTCGGATCGTCCTTAACATTTTTCTTTTTTGTAACCATTTCTTGGCCGGGCGGATAAGATTCCCGGAAATCTGTTTGAGTATCCGATACAATTCGCTTTCCTGAAGTGTCAGATTCGTCCTTGCTAATTCTCTCATCGGGTCTCATGGTGTAGGTTCTCGCTGAATAACCGATATCTTTTTTCGGCACCGATCGATCGTACATTGAACCTTCATGACCTGCCGTATCCGCGGGTACAGAGAGGCATTTGTCGCGATTTTTTGCGCCTCCCGGTGTTTCACGTTGCGGGGCGCGGTCTTTTGTGCCGGAAAGATTTAGGGAAGCTTTGCGAATCCCGGTATGTTCGAAAGTTGGGCCCGAGAGTTCGGATGATTGAATCCGATCATCCGAATATCCATCATTGGATTGTGCCGTAGGGGGCTCACCGGAGGATGAGGGGCGATCTGGAAATTCCTTTTCGTCTGCCTCAAGTGATCTTTGTTCCTCAATGGGGACGAAATCGTCTTTACCCGAAAGAAAGCGTGGTCGTCTCATATCGCTTCCGTTCCCCTCTCTATAATAGCCGCAAGATCACTGGGCGGTGCAGAAACACTCTGTCTCATCCATGATCTGTTGTTTGCGTCAGTTCGCATCCGATGAAAACAGTTTAGCATACCGGATTACTATAAGTGGCATTTTTATGATGAAGCTGATCTCGTTTCCGGACGTGACTGAAGCAAGCCGGAGAATAGATGGGACGGATAATTGAGCCTTATGACCAGAGACGATTGAATAAAGACAAAAGAAAATGCGTCGATAATGCATATCGAATCGGCAAAAAGACGGTAATTAATGCGGGGTATTGCATTTTTTGTGAAGTCATCATAAAATGTGTACACGCATTAAGGGACTGCACATCTTTTGCTTGTGCTGAAAAAGGAAACAAATGCGACGTAGACGAAGAATTGACGCGATGTTGATGACAACTGCGCTTGTTTTAGTGGCAGCTGTTTTTGTTGCGCTGGCAGTTCGTCTTATCACTGACTCCGATTACACGGAGCAGGCCGCCGTATTCGTCCCTGCCGATGATCTCACGCTTCCCCGAACAACGGATGTTGACGATGATGAGCCGCAGGATGACGATCATGAGGCCAACGTCGATATGCCGGGAGTTATTGATCGCCACCACCTTGATTTAGAGCACATGCAGCCGTCCACCACCACTGAGACAGAGAATTTAACGGAAGATATCGAGATCGAAGCGTATCGTTCGGATAACGAAGCGGACACTCCGATGTCACAGCCGCCAACGACGGAACCGACGACAACAGTAAAGACGACGACAACGCGCGATCCGAATGCTTTTAAGGTTGTTGATATCCGCTACTATGCTAATTCGGAGGCGGGTCTCAACTTGCGTGAAGAGCCCTCGACAAAGTCAAAAGTCATTAAACAGCTCGATTACGGTACACCGTTGCGCGTAATCGCGTTGAACGATGAGTGGGCGAAGGTGCGCTTGTCAGGTCTCGTGATCGGCTATGTTTCGCGCGATTTCATTACAAAGTATCGACCTGTAACGGAGACGTCGCCTCCGCCGACCACGACCACGACCACGACGACGTCCAAGAAGACGACCACGACGACAACGGCAGAGAAGACGACAGCGACGTCAACGGTAGAGAAGACGACCGCGACGACAGCGGCGGAGATGACTTCGGCGACTGAGGCGGTGACAGAGCCCGCGACCGAGGAGACGATTGCGACGACAACCACCACGACCACGACGAAGGGGACGACGTTAGAACCGCCGGAGGGCGGGATTCAGTTTGTGAATCCGGGCAACAACAGCGCTGCTCACGCCAACCTTAAGATTCTCAAGCAGTACGGCCTGATCAATAAAGAGGGCAGTTCGTCGATCAATCGCCATTACGAGACATTTACCGACAATGGAGACGGAACGATCACCATCGACGGGATTACGTTCACCTATACCCAGAAGATGCCGGGACGTAAGGCGACGCACTACGACGGCGTCGCCGTCTGTAGGCACAGGATTAATCGCGAAGGCAAATGCTGGTTGGGGCACACGACGCCGACGTGTCACGGCACTGCGTCCGGCTTGCTCGCGCAACGCGGGATCGTCGCTGTAACGAAATCAGATGCTTCAATTTACCCGCGCGGAACTGTTGTCTTTGTGAGGGGCTACGGAATGGCCGTCGTCGGCGACAGAAGCGGGAAGCATTTCGACTTATGCTATGACGCTGATGAGTGTAAACTTCTCACGCGCAGAAATTGGACGAACGGCATTTATATCATCACACCGTGACCGTAAGTTCCTTGACTGCTGAAGCATGACAAACATCTCTTATCGTGCGTTACTTCGTGAATTCGACCTGCGACCGAAACATTCACTCGGGCAGGTCTTTCTCATTGATGACAAGGTTATTGAGAGGATTTTATCGATTCTCGACTTGAAGCGCGGCGATCGTGTCGTCGAGTTGGGAGCCGGTCCCGGATTCATCACGAGACGCATAGCGGAATTGACGGACGACGTCATTGCGGTCGAGATCGACCGCAAATTTCAGCCGTTGCATGAAAAGCTTTTTTCGACTTTGCATACAAAGCCGCTTGTTCTGTATGAGGATGCGCTCAAGGTTGACTTTCAAGTGCATACACGGAATAAGACCGGGCGTCTGATCGTGTTCGGTAACTTGCCCTACTATTTGACGACCGACCTCATTCTTTATGCAGTACAAGAGTTGCCTTCAATGGATCGCGCGCTCTTTATGATTGAGCAAGATGTCGTCGAGCGCCTTACGGCACGTTCCGGTTCAAAGAAATACGGCGTCTTATCGATTGTAACAGGGCTTTTCGGGCGGTGGAGAGAAGAGCGTGTCGTTTCGCGACACGCGTTTACACCGAAACCGCACGTGACGTCCTCTCTTGTTTCTCTCATTCCGTCTGATGATCAGGATAATAGAGTGCGAGCTGCTGATCCCGGCTTCCATCGCTTCCTGACGGATGTTTTTCAATATAGGAGAAAGACGCTCACGAACGCGCTTAAATTGGCGTACGATCGTGAGGTGAGCCCTGACGAATTGAGGCGGTTTTTGACTGATCGGGAACTTCGACTCGACATACGTTCCGAGCAGTTGACGCCGCTCCAGTTTAAGGATTTATACGAAACGCTCCGGTTGACGATTTGTCACTCAGGCGAGAATTGAGTATCATAATGAGACTTGGAGGAGGTGTCAATCGTGAACGGGCCTGTTGAACAGATTCAAGCTCGCATCGGAAAAATCACATACCAGCTGACGACGACCGATGATCCGCAAAAGATGCGTGACATCGCCGCCACGGCCGATGCCATGATGAATCAAGTCGCCAAGAAATCCCCTCAATTAAACCAGGTGGCACAAGCAGTGCTTGCGCTCGTCAATGCCGTCAGCCTGATGGAAGAGGCGTACGAAAAGCTTCAATCGGCACGCGCTGACACGGAACTTGCCAACCAGACGGCGGAAGAGATCAAGGCTGAGCTTCTGCGCCAGCGCGAACAGTTTTGGCAGATGAAGAAGGAATTGCTCTACTACCGCAATCTTTGCGAAATTTACGAATCGAAACTTGCCGAGCGGGCCGAAGAGGTGGATGTCGAAACGAGCAGGCCGGCGCGTCGCTCCAGACGCGGTCGTAAATTACTCCTCGGAGACCTGCAGATGACGATTGAAGATGCCTTGATGGAGTCTGACGAGAAAGAGGCGGACGACGAGTTCGATATCGATTGAGAATAGGCTGGGTAATGGCGGCGTCAAAAGAGATGAATATGAAAGATTCGGACGTAAAGGGAGTCGTTTATATAGAGTTGGAAGAAGGCGCCGTCATACCGACGCGAGCCTCGACCCATGCGGCGGGATTTGACCTCTGCGCCGCCGAGGACGCGGTCATTGAGCCCTGTCAGACTGTGTTGGTCTCGACAGGAATCAGATTGGCCATGCCGCCCGGTCTGGAAGCGCAAGTGCGGCCGCGAAGCGGATTGTCGCTCCGTACGAAACTTCGTATATCTAACTCGCCCGGGACGATCGACGCCGATTACAGGGGACTCGTCTCCGTCATTTGTGAGAATACGGCTTCTTTGTTCGACCCGATCCCATATCTTTTGAAACACCCCGAAGAGCTTAACGATTTCAATAAGCGGTATAAAGGAATACCCGCCGCGACTTATTTTAGGAACAGGACGGGCAGGACGCTGCCGTTCGGCATCCAAGACCCGACGGTCTTTGTCGACGCGAACGGCCACCCGATCGGAAGTCTCTACATCCGCAAGGGCGATCGAATCGCCCAGCTGATTTTTGCAGAAGTCGCTGTCCCTGAATTCGTCATCGTCGATGACGTGACAAGTATCGGGAGCGACCGCGGAGGCGGTTTCGGCTCGACGGGTATGCGCTAGATAATAGTAGTCTTGTTTTTCGCCTTTGACGCAAGGCAGATTCAATAATAAAAAGTGCAAGGGCTCCGGCGTATTGCGCCTCAGCCCTTGCACTTTGTGTTTGTACAGCCGGCTAATTAGACGACTGAGTGTTCGAAGACGAGTTCTCTGCGTTCGAATCGTCCGACGTCCAGATCTGAAACGTCGATCGTCAGCGGCTCTCCAAGTATCATTTCGCTGACAAGCTGAGCCGTCGCAGGAGCGAGCATGAAGCCGTGCCCGCTGAAGCCGCAGGCGAGGTACATACCATCCAAACCGGGGACAGGTCCGTAGATCGGCTGCGCGTCTTCTGTCATGCAGTAGTGCCCCGCCCACTGTCGTAAGACGTTGGCCGTCCTTAGAGGGGGAAGAAGTTTGCTGCATGTCTTTGTCATTTCTTCGAGAAATTTCCAGCCCGATGTCGTTCTGAAATCGAGCGGTTCGGTATTATCGCTGCGCCCCATGATGATTGAACCGTGAGGTACTTGCTGGATGTAGATGTTGTAGGCGAACCCCATCACCATAGGGCTGAAGATCGGCTCTAACGGCTCCGTGACGAGGATCTGATGGCGTTGCACATAGATGGGGATATCGATGCCCGCCATGGCTCCGATCGCCTTAGACCAGCCGCCCGCCGCGTTGACGACGATGTTCGTCGCGATACGCCCGCGCGTCGTCTCCACGCCTTCGATGCGCCCGTTTTTAACTTCGATATCTGTCACTTCCGTATGCTTTAATATCTTGGCACCCAAGCGTTCCGCCGCCAGAACGTATGCGTCGGTCGTGTGGAACGGGTTCAAGTGACCGTCCTTTTGACAGAAAGTGGCGGCGACAAATTGTGACGTATCCAGCAACGGGACGATCTCTTTCGCTTCTTCCGGTGTCAAATAGACGGAAGGGATGCCGAGGCCGTTTTGCAATTTGACGTTCTTTTTGAACTGTTCCGCCTCATTTTCGTTGGCGGCGACGATCAGGTAGCCGCACTGCTCAAACTCAATATCGCGCTCATATTCGAGCGTCTCATTCGCCGTTTCGAAAAAGTCGACGGAATACTGTGCGAGGCGACAATTTTTCTCAGCAGCCCATTGCATGCGGATGCCTGCGCCGCAACGCCCCGTCGAACCATTCCCCAGCGTGTCTTTTTCGAGTACGACAATATCTTTAATTCCCCGATTGGCAAGATTCCAAGCGATCGCGCACCCTGAGATGCCGCCTCCGACGATGACGATCGAAGCTGATTTCGGTAAACTCATTCTGAATCTCCTCCTAAGAAAAACTCGATCGGCAGCGGTTTGACCGGCGCCCGATGAGCTGACGGTTGGATCTCAGCGACCTGCTGTCCCGTCATACGGGCGATCTCGGCGGCGATGAGCGGTCCGCATGTCCTTGCTTGGCACGGCCCCATACCGGCCCTACTGATGCGTTTGATCTCGTCGACCGTCGTGTATCCCTCGCGGATCAAGTCGCGTATCACGCGCAAAGTAAGGCCCTCGCAGCGGCAGATGATGATCTCGTCCTCGTCGTCTGTTTTAGGCGCCGTTTCGTGAGATACAGGTGATTTCTGACTCTCGGATGACGTGTCATCTGAAAAGGACTGTTCATCGATCAAGCTGATAAAGCGCACATCGTGTACGAGTTCTGCCGGAACCTCCACGGTGATAAGAGGCGTTTTCGTCCTCTTTGACGCGAGGACGCGTGTCACGGTCGCATCGCCGATGACGTCACCTTCGCGATTGACCGCATTTACCGTCTCGCCTTTTTCAGGCAGCGGGCGAAATTCGTAGGGGATCGTGACGGTCGCCGTCCCGTCTTTCTTGCTCTCATCAATGATGAAGATGGCAAGTCCGGGACAGACTCCGGCGCAGATGCCGCAACCTGTACAGCGATCGAGGTCGATCGCCGGGATTTCATTGATATCCTTCATCGGCAAGATCGCGTCGAACGGACAGGCCGTGCTGCAAGGATTGCACGGGATCTCCTGAAAACACTCGACCATGGCGTAAGGACCTCTCGCTCTCCGTTCCGGAGAGGGGAGAAGGCGGTCTAGCTGTTCGCGTGTCGGTACTCCTGTATTGATAAGCATAATGACTCCTTTCAGCCCCTATCGTGATTCCGCGCAGGCGAGGCCTGAACGAATTTTCTCGGCGGTCGGGCCTGACCGAAGTGCCGCCAACTGATCCATACAGTCTTTGCGTTCCGCGTCGTAGTTGTCACTTTTGAAACCGAGCGATGCGGCCGCTTCCAGTCCGGCAAGGTGCCCTTCGACCATGGCGGCGCTCGCCTCTTCGATGCCCGTGACGTCGCCGGCGACGTAGACACCTTTGACCGTCGTCTCGAGGCAGTCATTGCGAAGAGGAACGCTTCCGCCTAAAGAGGGGATGTAACGCATCTCGCATCCCGCCTGCCAAAGCAGTTCGGCGAGCGGCGTCAGTCCGACGGAAATACAGATAACGTCGCAATCGATCGTCTTTTTCGTTCCGGGTATCACGTTCCATGACCGGTCGATTCGAGCGATCGTCGCGCTTTCGACAGACTCCGTGCCGTCGGCGCGCAAAATCGTATGAGACGTCAAGATCGGAACGCCCGCACGTCGAACTTTACAGGCGTGTACCGCATAGCCGCCGATGTGAGGAAGTCCTTCCACGATGGCCGCGACGGAGACACCTGCCTGCATCAGCTGGTAGCTGACGATCAGGCCGATATTTCCGGCCCCGATCATAAGGACGCGGTGTCCTGGGCGGATGCCGTAGACATTCATCATTGTCTGAACGGCGCCGGCTCCGTAAATGCCCGGAAGGTCGTTGTTGGGGAACGAAAGGAATTTTTCGGAAGCGCCCGTCGCGACGACGACGCGTTCCGGTTTCACCTTTTTATAAACGCCGTCATGATCCACCGTGATCACACCGTCTTCATAAAAGCCGATCGCCGTCGCGTTTGTCCAGACGGTTACCCGTCCATCGAAAGCATCGAGTCTTTCTCCGAGCATCGTCGAGATGTCGATGCCGCGCATGGAGGCGTGCTGTTTCTCCGAACCGAAAAACTTATGCGTCTGTTTGACGAGCTGTCCGCCGAGATGTCCGTCGCGCTCGAGAAGCAAGACTTTGGCGCCGGCTTCAGCAGCCGTATTGGCCGCCATCAGCCCCGCAGGACCGCCGCCTACGATGACGAGATCAATGTTATACATCATCGGGCACCCCGCGATCTGTTTGCGTCTCGACGACCATGCCGGGTCTCAAAGGTTCCGTACATGTTCGAACGTTCGATTTTCCGTTGACGATCATGAGACAGGAAGAGCAGTTGCCGATCGCGCAGTAAAAACCGCGCGGCCTGTTCGTTATGAAGTGATAACCTAGGACTTTGACGCCGTTTGCGTGGAGGGCGGAGGCGATCGTGTCGCCCTCTCTTCCTTCCATCGGCTTTCCGTCAAACGTAAAGTGAATCACCTCACCCGTCTTAAAGTCTAAGATCGGATGCTCGGTGATACGTCGATCTCTCATATAAACCCCCTCTATATGATGTTATACCGCCGCGATCGGTGTACTCATCGCGCTGCGATCGCGGCTATTTTCCTATTCAATATTCTCCCTGTAGCGAGCTTGTTTTCTTCGCTTCCTCAAGCGTTCGGGAAAAATAAATGCCCTGCGATTCTATTCCTCATCCATGTAAGGGTACGCAATGTCGTAAATCGGAACGAACGTCTCCTTGATGACGCGCGGACTCGTCCAGCGGATCATGTTCAGGAGCGATCCTGCCTTGTCGTTCGTGCCCGATGCGCGCGAACCTCCGAATGGTTGCTGACCGACAACGGCGCCTGTCGGCTTATCGTTCAGATAGAAATTTCCTGCCGCGTGGCGTAAGCGATTTTCCACGTGAACGAGCACTTTGCGGTCTTTCGCGAAGACGGCTCCCGTCAAGGCGTACGGCGACGACGTGTCGCAGAGATCGAGCGTCTCTTCAAAACGATCATCTTCGTAGACGTAGATCGTCAACACCGGCCCGAAGATCTCTTCGCACATGCTCTCATAGCGCGGATCTTTTGCTTCAATGACGGTCGGGTAGATGAAGTAACCGAGGCTGTCGTCGTAGCCGCCGCACAGGACATCGGCGTCTTTTGACTCGTTTGCTCTGTCGATGTAGCCCTTGATGCGATCGAACGCTTCGCGGTCGATGACGGCCGACATGAACGTCGTAAAGTCGGCGGGATCCCCGATTTTGAGTTCTTCGATCTCTCTCAAAAGAAGCGTCTTCACTTTCGGCCAAATACTCTTGGGGATGTAAGCGCGCGAAGCGGCGGAGCATTTTTGGCCTTGGTATTCAAAGGCGCCGCGGACGAGTGCCGCGATTAAAGCTCCGACATCGGCGGAGTTATGGGCGAAGATGAAGTCTTTACCGCCCGTCTCGCCGACGAGTCGCGGATACTGATCATAGTTTGAAATATTGCATCCTACTTCTCGCCAAATTTCATTGAAGGTCGCCGTCGAGCCTGTGAAGTGAACGCCTCCGAGGCGCGGATCGCTGACGACGTGCGCTCCGACATCTCGGCCTGATGACGGTACGAAGTTAATGACACCGGGCGGAAGGCCGGCTTCCATAAGGAGTAAGTAGATATAGTAACCTGAAAGCGCTGCCGTTCCCGCAGGTTTCCAAACAACCGTGTTGCCCATGAGTGCCGGCGCGAGCGGCAGATTTGCAGCGATTGACGTGAAATTGAACGGTGTCACCGCGAGCACAAAACCGTCGAGAGGGCGGTATTCCATCCTGTTCCACGTTCCTTTTGCGCTGTCGGGCTGTATTTTATAGATTTCATTGGCGTACGCGACGTTGTAGCGCAAGAAGTCACAAAACTCGCAGGCTGAATCGATCTCCGCCTGATAAACCGTCTTGCTCTGTCCGAGCATCGTCGCGGCGTTGATGATGTCGCGCCACGGACCTGACAGCAATTCGGCAGCTTTCAGAAAAATACCCTGACGGTGAGAATACGGCATCGTCGCCCAACTCTTCTTGGCTTCGAGCGCCGCGTCGATCGCCAGTTTCAATTCTTTTTCGCCTGCCTGGTGAACGCGTGCGAGTACATGTTTGTGGTTGTGAGGCATGACGACCTCTTTCGTCTTCCCGGTACTGATATCTTTGCCCCCTATAATGACCGGGATGTCGAGAGTGATCGCCGACTGTCTCTGAAGCTCAGCCTTAAGAGATTCACGCGCCGGAGAACCGGGAGAGTAATCAAGGAGAGGTTCATTTTTTACTGCTGGAAGTTTGAAGTATCCGTTCATCGTATCGTCCTTTCTGCTTCAAGTTACGAATGGGATTATTCACCTTTTCCATTATAATGCATAAAAAAAATTAATCCAGTGCGGGAAAATTGATTAAAAAAGCTTAAATATATGAGAAAAACAGCTTAATTTTTAGGGAACCACTTCTGCAGAAACTCAAGCAGCGCCTCAGTGTATTCTTCGGGGTCATCGGTATAAGAAGAGAGGTGTCCTGAGCCTTCGGCCTCGAAGACGGACGTCCATGCAGGATGAAGTCGAAGTCGCTCATCGATCATAGGGCGGTAAGCCGAGACGGGGAGGAT
Source organism: Clostridiaceae bacterium (assembly GCA_012841145.1). GTDB lineage: Bacteria > Bacillota > Clostridia > Saccharofermentanales > DTU023 > UBA4923. Next base: position 15,640 of record DUVH01000004.1, read on the forward strand.
ACTGTCGATTTCATGTCCGAAGACCATGACGGGGAGTGTCAACGTCGTGAACTCAGCGAAATGATCAATCCTTTCGCTGTTGCCGATCGACATTCTGACGGCGTAAGGCGTCGTATTTTTCAGCCAGAAAAATAATTTGTTGCCATCTTCATGGACGGCGGTCTTAATGAATTCGTCGCTGTCTCTTGCCGGAGAGTCGACGATGATGGCGCTGATTCGTTTCTTTATTTCGATTGCTGAGAGTGAATTTTCCGGAGCCGGTACAGTTTCGGAGATTATATCAACCATCTCGCTGGCGACCTCCTTTTTCAGTTGATCCATCATGCGGAAGATGGCCGTCGTACCGGAACCGAACCCGTAGAAGACGATAGGGTTTTGAGAAGTATTGCGGATCACCCACTCGAGCGCCATCCGCACGTCTTCCGCCTCCGCATAGCCAAACGACGACATCTCACCGCCCGACTCTCCGGAATGGCGCAAATCGAAAGCCAGAATCTGAAAACCTGCCTTCGTCAGCTGCGTGTAGAGAGACGTCGTCGCAAGCCCATAAGGCAGTCTGTTGCTTCCCTGTTGGTGGACGATGATCAATGTCGCGCGCGGGGGCGTCACACGTGTCTCGACAAGCCACCCCTTAAGCGGGATCTGTCCTCCTCCCGACGTAAAGCTGACAGAGCGGAATGATGAAAAGCGGTTTGTCGCATAAGGAGGTACGGCTTCGCCATCCTTTTTCATTAGCTTGTCAGCATTGGTTAGGCTGCTGATCGCAACGAGCAAAATGAACGCAATAATTGCCGCAAGCACGAAGAACACAGTAAATACAGCGCGGCGCTTAATACTTCTCTGTTTAAATCTAATATTACGTCTCAACAGGACCACTCTCACATCTAAAAAATACTAAAGAGAAATCGTCACGTATCGACTTCTCATTTTGTAACTTGATGATATCATTTTGATCTGGACGAGACCATCGATCCCGGAAGGGACGATACTTGTCTTGCCGTTTGATACTCTGTTATTCTCAAGGCCTGAATAACAAGATCAACGACGTGTGGAAGAAATACGGAGATCAACAGAATAGGAAACAGACAGGTGAATCAAAGCAAGGACAATGAACGACATCTCATTTTGGGGATCGAGACGTCATGCGACGAGACGGCTGCCGCCGTCGTCGAGAACGGCATGATAATTCTGTCGAACGTAATCGCGTCTCAGATAGATCTGCACGCGGAATACGGCGGCGTCGTCCCCGAGATCGCTTCACGTGAGCACGTGAAGTCGATCCTGCCTGTCATTGATCGCGCTTTGAGTGATGCCGAGGTATCCCTCGACTATCTCACAGCCATCGCCGTCACGTACGGCCCCGGACTTGTCGGGGCTCTGCTCGTCGGCGTTTCCGCCGCAAAGGGATTGGCAGCCGCGACGGGCCTGCCTTTGATCCCGGTGAATCATTTGGAAGGTCATATAGCGGCATCTTATCTGACGGACCAGACGCTCGCTCCGCCGTTTCTCTGTCTCATCGTCTCGGGCGGTCATGCATCGCTTGTCGAAGTTCTCAATTACACATGCTACCGCACGCTCGCGCGCACGAGAGACGACGCACCGGGCGAAGCTTTCGACAAGATCGCAAGAAGCATCGGGCTCGGCTACCCCGGTGGTCCGCTCATTGAGCGCGCCTCGGAGGGGGGAAGGTCTGACGCCTTCTATCTTCCCGTAACGCACTTCCCCGATTCATACGACTTCTCCTTCAGCGGCGTCAAGACAGCGGCCATCAACGCGTACAGAAAAATTGAGCGCGAGGCGGCCCGCGAGGGGAGAAGCTGGCCTTCGTCGTGCTCCGAAGCAGATTTTGCCGCGACTTTTCAATCGGCAATCGTCAAAGCGCTCGTCAAGCACACGGAGGCAGCGATTAACGACACCGGTTACAAGACTCTCGTTCTCGGTGGCGGCGTTTCGGCGAACAGAAAACTTCGGGAAGAGATGCAGGAGATGACGGCGCCCCTCGGTGTCAGGCTTATCGTTCCTCCTCCCGTTTACTGCACTGACAACGCTGCGATGATCGCTTCGGCAGGTTATTTTGCCTGGAGAGACGGCAGACGCGCATCTCTCGATCTCAATGCCGTTCCGATGGCGGAGCTCGATGACATCATTGGCCAACCGGTCGAAAAGGGAGGTTTATACAGATGAGTACGAGCGCCAAGAAGACGAAACTGATCACGGAAAATAGGCGCGCGCGCTTTGAGTATCACATTATTCGCCGGCTTGAGACAGGGATCGTTCTGACGGGGACGGAAGTGAAATCGATCCGCCAAGGACATTTCAGCCTCGGAGAAGCTTATGTGACGGTTCGAGGCGGTGAGCTCTTTCTGATCGGCGCGCATATACGTCCGTACGAGCAGGGCAATCGATTCAATCCCGACCCGACGCGTGATCGCAAGCTGCTCGCTCATAAGCACGAAATACGCCAGCTCGACGTCGCCACGCAGCAGCGAGGCATGACGCTCATTCCGCTCAAAGCGTATTTTGTTGACGGCCGCGTCAAAATCGAGATCGGCGTCGCGCGCGGCAAGAAAATTTACGATAAGCGCGAAGCGATCAAAGAGCGATCACAGGAGCGCGATATTCGTAAGCGCATGAAAGAGATGGGTCGGTAAGAAAGCGGTTAAACGGTATGAAGTGGAAGACATAGCTTCTTCGTCGAACGAATTGATGTCGATGCGAAAGGTGTGAGAAAAGACGTGACAACCTTTGCTTAAATTGAATAACCTGAAATTGAGAAGCGATGAAACGGTAAGAAGAAAGAGAGATAACAAGCTATGATGTCAAAGTATCAATTGAAAAAGGACGATGCGGTTCTCCTCATGATCGATCTGCAAGAGCGCCTGATGCCCGCCATGTATGACAAGGATTCTTTGCTGAAGCAGGCAGAAGTGTTGCTCAACGTTGCCGAAATATTCGATCTTCCCGTTATCGTGACGGAACAATATCCGAAAGGTCTCGGCCCTACGGTCGCTTCGCTTATGTCGATCATACAATCGAAAGAATTCCAAGCCGATGTCTTCGATAAAATTCACTTTACTGCCATGGTACCTGAGGTGAAAGAATGTCTGGCACAGCACGGTCGCAGGCAAGTGATCGTCATCGGCGCTGAGACGCACGTCTGCGTCTTTCAGACGGTTCGCGATCTGCTCGCCGATGGGTACGAAGTGTTCGTCCCGTTCGACGCCGTCGATTCGCGCACGAAAGAAAACAAAAAGATCGCGCTTGCCTTGTTCAGAGAGATGGGTGCCGTCGTTACGAGCACGGAGACGGTTCTATTCGATCTCTTACATGTGGCAGGCACACCGGAATTCAAAAAGCTGTCGGCGTTGATCAAGTGACGAAAGCGGCTGTTTGTGCGCTTTTCGCCAATCCATGCTAAGATGGATATACCTTATATGGGAGCGTACTGGTTTCGACGGGGTTGTGGAGATCAGGAAAGCGGGTAGAGGATTCTCGTTGGCCTCTTTAAAAAACGAGAGATCTTATAATTGCCAACAAACCGGCACTTGCAGCGGCGTAACCGTTGTCGTCTGACCGACTGATCTGCAGGTCGCACTCGGACGTTACTAGCGCAGACCTTACCTCGGTGGCAGGTTAAACGAGGCTCCCGGCGGGCGAATGTCTTGACGCCCGTTGCGTATCATCAGACTACCTGACCGACAAGATTGCCTGTGATCGAGTCGGAAGGGGAATCACCAATCGCAGGCTGCACCCGGAGAAGTCCTTTTTGATGCAATTTCGGACAGGGGTTCGACTCCCCTCGCTTCCACCAACCCGATGATGCCCCCCACCCGAGGGGGCTTTTTGCATGTTCGGCACGTAACTCAAGTTACAGCTGCAGAACTTGTTCAACTCGTTTGATTTGAGAAAAAATCGCTTCATTTTCTCGTTTTCCAGTGACCTTGTGAAGAACTTTCATATGTTTGTAGATTCAATGTGAACAATATTCAAATTTGTGTAGATTCAGGAAAAATGGCCCTTTTTTTGTGTTTTAATAGGCAACAGAAACAGCGAGCGTCAAGATTATTCCGACACTTTGTCATAGATAAACGTTCGATGTGAGCTGAATCGACACTACATTTTGAACATTGCTGAACGCATAGATTCAAAAGCAGAAACCGGGTAGGGGGAAGAACAAATGAAGAAGCAAGGAAAATTGTTAAGCGTCATTCTGACACTCGTAGTACTCGCACTGTTTGCAGTGCACGCTTTTCATCCGTCGCAGGCGGGAGCGATCGAAAATTCCGCGCAAAATGAGTCGGTAGAAAATACTGTGAGTGAAAATGAGGATGATGAGGAATCCGGTTTGTTGATGTCTTCCTGCACGTTGGAAGATGCATTTGAAGAAACAACGTTTATCTATCTTGATGCTGAGAACGGTGATGATGAATGTCTCGGAGTCACAGTGGAGAACGCCGTCAAGACCTTTGATAGAGCCGAGGAACTTGCATCAGTTAATGACAAGATCATCACGATTCATGTAGTTAGAACTACGGTTACAGAGTGACGATTACACGAACGGAATAAATGTTGCCTACACTGTCAAGGAAGATGGCGCCGGGGGGTATACTCCTAGAATTACGGGAAATGCGGACGAAGATTTCATCGTTACGAAACTGCCACGATGAGGGAGCGAAGTCGTTTTCTAAGACAGGTAAGAGCAAAGGCATCTATTGGTTGCCGAGTACCGGTTTCATAGCTGGGGGGATATTGTTATCGGTGCTGAGGGGGAAAGCAAGGTCGGAAGGCTAAGTAAGCGGCCATAGATGCATAAGCAGAAGGGGGCTGTCTCAAAATGAGGCGGCCCTCTTTTTTACAGATGCATTCTCTTTGCTTTGCAGATGAATGACCCAACATAGGTATGTAACGATCAAGAGTAATGTGGGCTGTATGTCTCCGTTGTGCAGGGATTTTGAAGTTAGTCCACGCAGGAATGCCCCATCAGAGAGATTTAAAGTGACTTTGGGACGTAACAGAAGCTACAGTACAGAAGTATCTTAATCTCAATGAATGCACGTGAAAAATGAATATCTTATGTTTTTAATTCTTCTTGTGAAGACTATTCATAAGTTTGTATATTCAATGTGAACAATTTTCAAGTTTGTGTAAATTCATCAAAAATGGCCTTTTTCATATGTTTTAATAAGCAACGGATACAGCGAGCGTTAGGTTTTTACGACACATTGTCTCCGAACAACGTCCGATGTGAGCCGTATAGAAATAACTTTCTAACATTGCTAAAAACATTGATTCAGCATCTAAGCTGTTAAGGGGAAGATCAAATGAAGAAACAAGGAACAACATGGACACGCGTCATTCTGACACTCGTAGTGCTCGCGCTATTGGTCGTGAACGCTTATCAACCGTCGCTCGCAGAAGAGATAGAAAATCTCGCGCAGGATGAGTTGGTACAGAATGATGAGAGCAATCTTGAGAACGAAGAGGATTTGCTACTTGATAATGAGCTGGTCGAGAGTATCGAGAACGAAGATTCGCTTCTTGATTCGGAGGATTCGATGCAGGCTTCCTCAGATGAGGAGGCCCAATCGCAATTAGACGATCCCGTTCAAGACGACGGTTCAGAAGGTTCGGATGTAGTCGAAGATTCTCAAGAATTATCTTTTGAAGAAGATGAAGCCATTGTCGAAGAGAATGAAGAGGATTCTCCCGCTGAAGACCTGGCTGAATCTCAGGAAGAGAATCAGGAAGAATCTAACGTTCCGGCATCCGATTCTGATTCCGCTTCTAATGATGAGGTCGCCGAAGGTAGCCTTTCCGATGAAGAAGATCACGTTCCAGATAGCAATGATAACTCCCGCGCGACGGAAGAGGTAAGTTCTTCCGAACTTAACAATGAAAAAAAAGCTGACGAAAAAGCTAAAGATAATGAAACCAATGAGCAGAAACCTCTACTCACGTCGATGGGTCTCAACGAGAGCGATAAAGAGAGCGAGAACGACGAATCCGGACCGATGATGATGTCTTCACCCGCTTCTCCGAATCCACTTGAAAATGTGACGGCCATCTATCTGAACGGTACAAGCGGTGACGACGAAAAATTTGGTGAAACCAAAGGAGCCGCTGTCAAGACGTTTGCCAGAGCGAAGGAACTGGCAACCCAATATGCGAATATCAAAACCATCTATGTCACGGGTACCGTGCTGATCTCAGGAGAAATCTCGCTTGAGGGTACGAACGCCATTTTGAAACGGGAAGCAGAGTTCAATGGCTATCTTCTTCAGGTGTCTTCCGGTACAACGGCTACGCTTACAAATATTACAGTCGACGGTAACTCGGAAGAGGCTAAAAGTGCGAACAGTGCGCTAATCAATTGTTCCGGTACGCTCAATGTTAAAGAGGGCACTGTGCTGGAAAACAACAAAATTGCTTCTAGGACTGCTCGAAGGTTAGGAGGTGCGATTAATTGTAGCGGCGGCACAATCAACATGACAGCAGGTAACGTGCAGAACAATTCTGCGATGTGGGGCGGTGGTCTGTATCTTACCGACAATACCATTTTTAATATGTCGGGAGGCACCATTCAACACAATCAGGCCATCAATGGCCCTAATGTGAATCCATATAATAACTCAATCGCTAATGCAGCCGCTGGTGGTGGTGTTTGTCTATTTAATGGAGCGATGATGAATTTTAGCGGAGGACTAATTAAAGGCAATAGTTCGAGGGAAGTGGGTGGTGGCATCAGTGTTGGTACGATTGAGGCAAGTGAAAATGGCGATAACCGATTGATTATGACCGGCGGAAAAATTGAGGAAAACTCTGCTGGTGCAGGCGGTGGCGGCATCTTTGTTCAGGCTGCGTACGTGGAAAGAGTCTCCAGTGCAACGATTTTGGCTGGCTATATTACACGCAATAGCATGAACGGAGTAGGTTTAACAAATAAACATTTCGGCGGCGGCGGTATTTATGTTAACGGTTATAAAGCTAATGGTTTTAAAAATGGACACCTTTTTTTAAGGAACGTTGTTGTTTCCGATAATACCGCTCAAGTATATGGTGGCGGTTATGCCGCTTGCCCCATTACTGATACAAAGATCTTTATAACAGATGGTGGGGCGATATATGGTAACAGTACTGTCTGGCTCAAGGGGCGAGTCGCGAAGGATATCTTTATCTATTCTCAAACTGTAGGTTATGGAGCTCACGGCGGAAATCCTGAATATTTTGTTACCGACACGATGCTCGGCGGTGTGCCGTACCGTTGGAAAACGTGGAATGATGCAGATGCTCCAGCGGGTGATCTTGAAGGCACGTTGATTGGAGAAGGGGTAGCGCTTGCGTTGCATACAGATCAACAAGGCGATGATAATACGAAACGTTTAGCGAAAGTGTTTATTACCAAAAACACATCAACTACGGCAGGCGCTGGGATCGGCAGTAATGGCAACGTCACGATAGGTACCGATCAAACGATCGATCTGAAGATTCGCAAGAATTGGGTTGATCAGAACAATAAATGGGAGAAGCGTCCAGAAAAAGTTGAAATTGAAGTTTGGCGCAAAATCAAGAATGGTAAACCTGTCCATGTAAGTGATGCAACGATGGTTCCGGATGAAAATGGTGACTGGTCTCTAGAGATTACCAAATTAGCAAAAGACGATGGACTCGGAAATATTTATGAGTACAGCATTAAGGAAAAGAGCGTGTCTGGCTATTCGGGCGTAATTACGGGTGATGTCACCAACGGTTTTGTGATTACAAATTCAATCTCAGGAACCGTCAGCGTGAATGGAGCGAAGACCTGGAATGATGCTAATAATCAAGACGGCAAACGCCCTAAATCGATCACGATCAATCTTTACAAGAAAGTTGGAGAGGGCGAGGCTACCTTAGTTGAGAGCAAGATAGTAAAGCCTGACGCTAGCGGTGATTGGGCATGGAGTTTTGCGGATCTGCCGAAGTACGAGGATGGTTTCGAGGTTATCTATAGCATCACGGAAGACGCGGTAGCTGAGTATAAGTCAGTGATTAATGGCTATAACGTTACGAACTCATACACGCCGGGCAAGATCTCTATCGATGTTGAGAAGCGTTGGAACGACCATAACGATGTCGCCGGTTTTAGGCCTGAGAGCGTAACGATCCACCTGCTGGCCGACAAAGTTGATACAGGCAAACGGTTGGTGCTGTCAGAGGATGTCAACTGGAAAGGTGCTTTCACCGATCTTGATGAGTACAAGGACGGAGTTGCGATTGTTTACTCCGTTGAGGAAGTAGGGGTCGACAAGTATACGACTGAATATTCCGGTGACAAGGTACAAGGTTTTATCGTCACGAATACGCACATTCCAAGCAAGATCTCTATCGATGTTGAGAAGCGTTGGAACGACCATAACGATGTCGCCGGTTTCAGGCCTGAGAGCGTAACGATCCGTTTGCTTGCAGACAAAGTTGATACGGGCAAACGGTTGGTGCTGTCAGAGGACGTCAACTGGAAGGGCGCATTCACAGACCTTGACGAGTACAAGGATGGAGTCGCGATTGTCTACTC
>DUVH01000036.1 GCA_012841145.1 Clostridiaceae bacterium
GAAAAATCGGATGTCCCTTTGCCTGTCGCCACGAAATAGAGGTATTCGTCGGCTCCCGGCCACGTCCGTGCCGTAGCCGGCCAAAGCACCGCCTCGATGGCAACCGTTCCGGGTGAATTGATGGGTCCGGGAGGCAGTCCGCTGTGGCTATAAGTATTGTACGCGTTATTGCTATACTTCCTCAGATCGTCGTTTTGAACCCACAAGACAGGCTTCAGCCCGTCTTCCGTTCGAAGATAATTGACCGTCGCGCACGATTGAAGCATCATCTCGCGGTCAATACGATTCTGAAAGACTTTGGCGATTTTCGGCATTTCTACGAGGTTGCCCTCGACCTGAACAATGGACGCGAGCGTCATGACTTCGTCGAGCGTCATGCCGAGCCTTTCCGCTCTTTCATAGTATCCGCCCAATCGCAAATGGCGTTCCGTATTATTGAGGATCATTCGCAATATTTGCTGTTCCGTCGCATTGATGTCGAATTGATAAGTGTCGGGCCAGAGATAGCCCTGCAACAGCCATTCGCGTCCCGGTTTCGATTCAATTTGAGGAACGAACGAATAATCGGTAAAGAGATATGGGCGACGAACCATGGCGTCGAGAAGATCAGGATTGAAACGCATTCCGGCATCGAGCATCTTCTTTTTCATCTGGTTGTACGTCATACCCTCAATAAACGTGATCGTTACGGGATCAGGCTCGTTCGTCAACACGACCATGATCTCGTCATAACTCATGTCGGGAAGAAGGTAATGCGTGCCGTAGCGATACTGTCCGTCAAACCCGTTAAACTTCGAAAGGATCTCGAAAGCGAGCGTATTCTCAATGAGGCCCTCGTCTTTGAGCATCTCCGCGATATCTTCCGTATCGAATTGTTGTCTGACGTAGACTTCAACGGCGCCGGGTGTGTCCTTGTTGTATGGCGCGGAACCATGTTCGTCGAATTGCCTTTTAAGGCTCTCTAATCGCTCATCCTGATTGCGTACATACCGATAACCGAAATTGAACCCGATAAGAGCGCCGGCCATAATGACGACGATCACGAGCAAAACAAATACCGGTTTTGACAGACGACGGGGCATGGGACTCCTAACTCAATTTGTACTGCATGTCGCCATTTTACCACTTCGATTCAATGACTTCTATGGCACGGCGTTTCAGGGTTGCGGGGACGTCATCTCTAATGCGCGTCCTCAGGTGTGATACGCGAGGACGATTCATCACGGGCGGCTTTCCCCTTGAAGACGAAGACGATCGGCGTGCCGAAGAAATCAAAGTTCTCACGGAGCCTGTTCTCAAGATAGCGCTCGTATGAAAAATGCAGCAGTCTCCTGTCGTTCACGAAAAAGATAAACGTAGGCGGCGCGACGGAACCTTGCGTCACATAGTAAATGCGCAGCTGTCTGCCCTTCTTTTGAGGCGCGGGGTGCTGAACGATCGATTCGGCGATAACCTCGTTCAGAACGCTCGTCGCCACTCTTCGCGTCGACGCTTCATAGACACGCAAAATGGTTGGCCACAGGCGATGGAGATTCAGTCCCGTCTTCACAGAGACGAACAGGATCGGCACATAAGACATGAAATCGAAGCGCAGGCGCAATTCTCGCTCAAACTCGGGAATCGTCGTCTTCCCTTCCATGAGATCCCATTTATTGACGAGGATGATCGACGCCTTGCCGTTGTTATGCGCAAGGCCGGCGATCTTTGTATCCTGTTCCGCGACGCCTTCTGCCGCGTCAATCATAATGAGAGAAACGTCAGCTTTATTGACACTTTGCCGTGAGCGCAAGCCGCTTACGAACTCAATGCGGTCGTCGACACGCGACTTGCGGCGAAGCCCTGCCGTATCGTAAATCAAAAAACGTCCGTGCTCGTTCTCAAAAAAACTGTCGATGGCATCGCGCGTCGTGCCGGGTATGTCGGAGACGATGCTGCGCTCCTCGCCGACGAGCAAATTGCAGAGCGACGACTTACCGACGTTGGGACGGCCGACGACGGCAAGGGAGATGTAATCGTGCACCTCCTCTTTAACAGTCAGCGCCTCCATGGGGGCTGTCACGGCATCAAGCAACTCCGTTAAGCCGAGTTTGTGCGATGCGGAAATAGCGAAAATCTCAGGGAACCCGAGCTCATAGTACGCGTAAAATTCGAGCGGGTCGTCGCCCGGTCTGTCGGATTTATTGACGGCGACGACGACGGGTTTTCCGCTCCTCCTCAACATTTCGGCGATGTTGTGTTCGATATCGGAAATGCCGGCGTCAAGCGCACAGAGAAAGCAGATGACATCCGCCATCTCGATCGCCGCGTCTACCTGGTTGTGTATGAGGCGCTGCATGCTGTCATCGGCAAAATCGATTCCGCCCGTATCGATGACGGCAAATGTCGTACCGTTCCAATCCGCTTCGCCCATGACGCGGTCACGAGTCACGCCGGGCTCGGGACCGACGATGGCGTCGCGCCGTCCCGTCAGAGCGTTGAACAGCGTAGATTTTCCAACGTTGGGACGCCCTACGATAGCTAATACCGGCATACTCATAACCTTCCCTCACTTTCCTTCGGGCGAACAAAAAGCAACGTGCCTGCGGCGCGCTGCTCCTTCGTCCACGCTACACGTTCAGTTATTTTTCGTCGTCGACGGACACGACTTCGCGCCCGTTATAGTACCCGCATGACTTACAAACGATGTGCGGCATTCTCAACGCGTTGCACTGCGGACAACGCGATAGATTAACGGGATTAAGCTTCCAGTTCGCGCGATGTGTCCGCGATCTCTTTTTCGACCATTTTCTCTTCGGAACAGCCATTCTATGTACACCTCCCCCGAGTTAAGTATTTACATGTCCGCCTCAGCCGAGACAGCGTTTTTTAAGTATATTGGCGCCGGTCAAGACGCCTTATGTATTATCCTTCACCTTTGCCAAACTGTCAAACGTCGAATTCCGGCAATCCGTTACGGCATCGCGTTTTTGTCGGGCAGGACCTCTAAGTGGAGCTTTGTGCTCATCGCGTGACGATTATTGAGCCCGAGCGAATAACCGAGTTCGATGTTGCCGCCATCTTCCGTCATCTCGCCGCGCACCTCGTGCGTCAGGACGGAGAACTTCATCATGCCGTACGGCGTATGGCGCTGTTCAACGCGTTGGTCGCCCTTAACAAACTCGATCTCCATGTCGACATCGCCCATCCGTTTCAAAACGACGCGGCCATCGGGGAATAGACTAAGACGCGTTCTGACGACAGGCATCCCCGTCGCATCGCTCTCATCGTACGTGACATTCCAGACATTTTCACGCTCGCGATAGGAAAACTGTCCATGCGTCATAAGCCGGACAGGTTCATACTGTTCACCGTCCGCCCACTGACTGCTCGTCAAGTTGATGATCGCTTCGCGGTCTATGTCCGCTGCGGAAAGCACTCTATCCCTCCTCGTCTTCGCACATCTCCAAGTCCACATGATGTACGAATTCAATCGACATGTCAAGAAATCGCTCAGCCTGACGCCTAAACGTATCGCCTGTGTCACTGCAGTAGAAAACCGTTCCGGCAGAATCCGAATCATCTTCGCTACTACCGGACGGAGCATTCCATCCGTGCTCGTCCAAAATCGCTCGCACTTCACTGACGACGGCGGGCGCACAGTCGGTCAGGATCGTCCCTTCCGGAAGCGTCCTGGCGATCGGCTCCTTCAACAGGGGAAAATGAGTACATCCGAGGATGACAACGTCGGGATTGAACGATTTCATTGAACGCAGGTAGTACTCGGCTATTTCATCGGGCACATCCCCCTTCCACCAGCCTTCCTCGACGAGCGGAACGAAAAGCGGACAAGCCTGCTGTCGGATATCGGGTCGTTTCAGACCCCTTTCACGTACGAGTTCATGAATCTTGTTGACGTAGACTTCGCTCGTAACCGTCGTGTCCGTTCCCAGAATGCCGATGCGGACATCTTTATCGTGTTGTTTGGAAAGGATCTCACAGGCCATCTTCGCCCCGCATCCTACGACTTCGATCACCGGGACGGGGTATGCGCGGCGCTTGACATCGTCTCCTGCAACGGCGCTCGCCGTATTGCAGGCGATGACGATCATCTTGACGCCTTTACGCAGAAGAAAATCGGTGATCTGTATGGCGTAGCGTCGCACCGTATCGGCCGCCTTGGATCCGTAAGGCGAACGACCGAGATCACCGACATAGATAAAAGACTCTGCGGGAAACGCGTCACGAAGCATTTTCAGAACCGTTAAGCCGCCGATACCTGAATCGAAGATCCCGATCGGCCGCGTCGCCATGTCGCGTGTGCGTTGATCCCGCTCGTCCATCTGTCGCATACTCTTTGCCCGATACGGTATGTCGGGCGGCCGGACGCCTTTAATACGCTTTGCCCCAGAAAACGGAGTGCTGTGCTCTTTCACCGCACACGACACAGACACTTCCGTCCGTGTCACCGTCTTCTTCAAGGCAGCGCGAAGTCGCCGTCGTCAATTCTTTTATTTTCGCTTCGCAGTCGGCTGAACCGCACCAAGCGGCGCGGATAAAGCCGGGATTCTCTTCCATCGTCTTGACGAAATCCTCGAGATTATCGACGTCGTAGATGCGTTCCTTCATGAATGTCTCGGCGCGACCGAGCATGCGTGCGTGAAGAGCTTCTAAGAGAACAGGGATCTCTTTTGCGACATCCTCAAGCGGGACAATCGTCTTCTCGCGGTTGTCGCGAGACATGGCGACACACTGATTGTTCGCGATGTCGCGCGGTCCGATCTCGAGACGGATCGGGACGCCTTTCATCTCGTACTCCGAGAACTTCCAGCCCGGCATCCTGTCGCTGTCATCGAGAAACACGCGCAGTCCGGCGGCCTTCAACGAATCTTTCAGCTTCATCGCTTCTTCCAGGACGCCTTCCTTATGAGTTGCGATCGGGATAATGACGACTTGAATCGGAGCGACGGCGGGCGGCAGCACAAGACCTTCATCGTCGCCGTGTACCATGATTAGACCGCCGATCGAGCGCGAGGAGACTCCCCATGACGTCTGGTGAATATGGCGCAGCTGATTATCCTTATCGGTGTACTGGATGTTGAACGCCTTGGCGAAACCGTCGCCGAGGTAGTGCGACGTCCCCGACTGCAACGCTTTGCCGTCATGCATCATCGCCTCGACCGTGTACGTCTTGACGGCGCCGGCAAATTTCTCGGATTCGCTCTTGAGACCTCTCAGAACGGGAATCGCAAGCGCCTCGCGGTAAAACTCCTCGTAAACGTCGAGCATCAGGAGCGTCTCCTCCATCGCATCCTCTTCCGTCGCGTGCGCCGTGTGCCCCTCCTGCCAGAAGAACTCGCGCGTGCGCAGGAACGGACGCGTCGTCTTTTCCCATCGGACGACGGAGACCCACTGGTTGTAAAGCTTCGGCAAGTCACGCCAGCTTTGGATGATATCGGCGAAATGATCGCAGAAAAGGACTTCCGACGTAGGACGAACGCAGAGACGTTCCGTAAGCCGCTCATCGCCGCCGTGCGTCACCCAGGCGACCTCCGGCGCGAAGCCTTCGACGTGGTCTTTCTCCTTCTGCAGCATGCTCTCGGGAATGAACAGCGGCATCATGACGTTTTCGTGGCCCGTATCCTTAAAACGGCGATCGAGTTCCGCCGTGATCAACTCCCAGATCGCATATCCGTACGGGCGCAATATGATGCACCCGCGCACATTCGAATATGAGCAAAGCTCGGCTCCTAGACAAATGTCGGTATACCAGCGCGCGAAATCTTCATCGCGCGGCGTAATCGATTCAACAAATTTTTCAATTTTACTCAAGTTTCGTGTCTCCCAAAAAGATGATCATGCGAGTCCAAGTACTTCTACCGTCTGAATGGCGATCGACAGCTCTTCATTCGTCGGAATGACAAAGACTTCGACGGATGAATCGTCAGCGCTAATCTTCACTTCCTTGCCATGCGTCGACGCATTGATCTCTTCGTCAATCTTCAGGCCGAGGAAATTGAGGTCGTCACAGACAACTTTACGTAAGGCAGCGTCATTTTCACCAATTCCTGCCGTAAAGACGATTGAATCGACACCACCGAGCGCCGCGATGTATGAACCGATGATTCTGACAGCCTGATAGCAGAACATATCGAGAGCGAGTTTCGCGCGCTCGTTGCCTTTCGAGGCTGCGGCGTGCAGATCGCGGAAATCGGAGCTGACTCCGGAAACGCCCCGGACACCGCTCTCATTGTTCATGATGTAGTCGACATCTTTATTCTCGTCGCCTTCAAGTTTCGCAATAAAGGTCACGATGGCGGGATCGATGCTTCCGCAGCGCGTTCCCATCATGATGCCCTCAAGAGGCGTCAGACCCATCGACGTATCGACACACTTTCCGCCCTTGATCGCGGCGAACGAGGAGCCGTTTCCTAGATGGCAGGTGATGAGGCGATGCTCATCTCCGCCGCACTTTGTCATTTCTGCGGCCCGACGTGCGACGTAAGCGTGTGACGTTCCGTGGAAGCCGTAACGGCGCACGTTGTGCTCTTCGTAGTAACGGTACGGAAGTCCATACATGTATGCCTTCGGCGGCATCGTCTGATGGAACGCCGTATCGAAGACGCCGACTTGCGGAATGCCCGGCATCAGCTTTTCACAGACCTCGACGCCGGTCAGGTTCGCCGGGTTGTGGAGCGGACTCCACGGGAAACACTTGCGGACGGCATCTTTGCTCGATTGCGTCATCACCGTGGGCTTCGAAAAGTAAGGCCCTCCGTGGACGATACGGTGACCGACGGCCGCGATGTCTTCGAGACTCTCGAGGATGGCGGCTTCGGGATCGAGCAGCGTGTCGATCATCGTGCGTACGGCATCGCTGTGCGATTCAAATGAGCGCCCCTCATTGATATCGCGACCCGAAGCGTCTTCGTGCTTGAAGTTCGAGTTCGGAATCCCGATTCTCTCACAGAGACCTTTGGCGATGACCGTCTTTTCTTCATAGTTGAACAACTGGTACTTGAGCGATGAACTGCCTGAGTTGATTACGAGAATTTTCATGATGGCTCCTGTCTTTAACTTTCTATTATTTATTGTTTGCACTTTAATACAGTTTATTTTCCTCGTAAAGGACGAACGCCTTTACGCTTCTTCCATCGCCTGAAGACACGTCAGCGCGATAACGCCGATGATGTCGGACGTCTCACAGCCGCGCGACAAGTCATTGACAGGCTTGCCGATTCCCTGCAGCATCGGGCCGTAAGCGTCAGCTCTTGCAAGGCGCTGTACGAGTTTATACCCGATATTGCCCGAGTTGAGATCGGGGAAAATCAGACAATTGGCTCGTCCGGCGACAACACTGTCGGGAGTTTTCATTTTCGCGACAGCCGGAACGAGCGCGGCGTCCGTCTGAAGCTCTCCGTCGATCATGAGGTCGGGCGCTTTCTCCTTGGCGAGCCGCGTCGCTTCGGCAACCTTCTTCGGGCTATCCCCTTTAGCGCTCCCATGGCTCGAATAAGAGAGCAGCGCGACTCGTGCCTCCTTTCCCGTCAATGTCTGCCATGTACGTGCAGATGCGATAGCGATATCGGACAACTCTTCGGCCGAAGGGTCGAGATTGAGAGCGCAATCGGACATCAACAACAGATTCTCCTCACCATTGGCACTCCCCGGGATGACCATAAGGAAAAAGGCCGAAACGAGCTTCGTGCCGGGCTTCGTACGGAGAATCTGCAAGGCCGGCCTCAACGTATCGGCAGTCGTATTGACGGCGCCCGCTACGAGACCGTCCGCCATACCGAGTTTGACGAGCATAATCCCGAAAGGCGTCGGTTGAAGCATCGTCGCTTTCGCCAGTTCTTCTGTCATGCCCTTCTGCTTGCGCATCTCGTAATACGTGTCCGCCATTTCGTCAAAGCGTTCGCATTCACTCGGCGAAATAAAGGTAGCCTCGCCGAGGTCGACATCGGGAAACTTTGCCGTGACTTCGTCGCGATTTCCGATCAGAATAATATCGGCAATCCCCTCCGCCATAACGTACGCCGCGGCATCGATCACGCGTCTGTCGCCGCTTTCCGGCAACACGATCGTCTTGCGATTTGCACGTACTTTCGCTTTAACGTCAGCTACAAAACTCATGCACGATAACTCCCCTCTTAATTTCGAAAAATACGGATCATTTACCGCTTTGAATTATAGCATACGGCAGAGGGAGCAACCCCGGGACAACGGCCTCTTTACGGCTCTCTAACGAAGCGCTAACAAGACGGCCGTATTATCCTCGGCGACAAGATAATACGTGACGGACGAAGAGCCGGGACGGTACCAGCCTCCGAAAATATCGCTCGTCTGGCTGCTCGCGTAGTGGCGCATCAGCGTGTCACGGGCAGAATCGATCAATAGCGAATCATTGGCGACGCGTCCGAGAACGAGCGCCAACGCATATTCGGTAGGCGAGGACGATTGCCCGGACGAACCGCCCGTGACGGGATTCCACCCTGCAGGCATCCTTTTCTCATCGCGCAGGGCTGATCGGATAAAAGACAAAAAGTCGCGATCGACGACACCGACCTCCGCCAGATGAATGGCAATCTCGAGCTGCTCGCGCGTCGTTGACATCACGCCGCCACCTGTGATGGCAAGATAACTCTCCGTATCACTCCTGTAAGCCGATGCGTAAAGAGGAAGGCTGCTCTCGAGCAAAGAACCTTCCACGATGTTCCGCCATTCACCTGCGATAACCGCCCACGCGGGATCAAATCGCGCGAAGGATGACATCGCCCATAAATCGATATCTGCCAGATGTGTACCGGGACTTCTCTCGATCGGGGCGTCTTCACCCGGCTCCGGCGTCGATCCGGGGATCGGTTCATCCCATTCATCGAGCGCCAACAGCATGCGAGGCCCCGCGAGCAATTCACTGTCTGTCTTCCTGTCGCGAAAGACGGGCAAGAGTACGGCAGATTCCTCCCGTATGCGTCGCTCAAGATCACGCCCTCCGTACTTTTGATAACCTTCCATGAGCGCTCTGGCATACGATAGCGTCACACTCCAGTGCGGATCGACCGGTTCAAATATCTCAGGGAAAACGTCCGTATCGTCCTGTTCCGTCAGTTTAGGCTCCTCGGTGCGCCTTGCCGACGTCTCAACACTTCTTAGTGCCGATGCGTGAAAAGCTGTTCCCGACGGCCGGAACGCGCGGTCAAAATTGTCGACCCATTTGAAATATGCGCCGCGCTCGTTCATCCTGACAAGCGCCCTTCCGTACCGTATCTGGTCGCCCGCAAGAAATCCTGCCGTCTTCGTTCCGGGAAAACCGCGCCGCGGCGATGTCTCATAGGAAATCGCCAAAAGACCGTCCACCATTTCACCATTAACGGTAATCGATGTCACAAGGTGTCGATCCATAATTTTCCTGACACCCGGTGCGAGGAGATCAGGATCATATTCACCAGCTGAAGAGGCCGTTCCGGGCAGAGGCGGAAGTTTGATTTTTATTCGCCCCGAAAACACAAACTCGAAAAGGATAACGGCTAAAACAGCGAGCGCAAGCGCACCCGCCACGATGAGCAAAACTGTACGTTTCCTTTTTGACATTTATCGATCCATCCTTTAGCTTTATTTTAACACCGGCAGTACGGGAAACGGATACTAAATGGAAACATGCGGACTGACAGCTGAATACAACCCCTTTCATAAAGGGCACGCGCGCCAACTCGACATGATCCGGGGAGTTCTCGGGCGCGACGTCGGCATCGTCATTTGTCTCTCCGGACCGTTCTGTCAACACGGAGTCCCCGCTTTACTCGACAAAGGCGTCCGCACGAGCATTGCCCTCAATCATGGCGCCGATCTTGTCATTGAGTTGCCACAAGCGTTTGCCATCGCGACGGCCGAGCGATTCGCAGAGGGGGCGGTTGCCCTTTTGAGATCGACGGGCGTCATCCGCAACATCGCCTATGGCTGTGAACATCACGATGACCATGACGCCATTCAGGAAGTGGCCAGCCTCTTAGCGGAAGAACCGCAAGAGCTCTACGACAACATCCGCGACGGCATACGCGACGGAAAAGGGTATGCGGCATCCCGGTCTGACGCAATCGCGAACTTGACTGGCGACGAGCGGCACAAAGCGATCTTGGAATCGCCTAACACAATCCTCGCCGTCGAATACGAAAAAGCATTGCGAAGACAACGATGCAAGAAAGTGTGCGACGAATCCGACGACAATGCGATATCGCATGAGATTAAGACACTCGCTCTTCCCCTTTTCGATAAGCAGAGCCAATCGGCGACAGCCGTGCGCCGAGTCGTTTCACATACTGCCCGGCGATTGAATGATGACGACACCGTCACTTGCGATAAACACTCTCTTTTGGAAGTATTTCGTTATCTTTCAAACGTATTAACGTACGATTCGGCGGCAGCCATTATGAAAGCGCTCACCGAAGGAAGGGGGCTCTTGACGGAAGAGATGATCGCGCCGTCGCTCCTCCTCACGCCGCGCTATCGCGATATCAATGCTCTCAGTGAGATAAGCGGTATGCAGGGCGGCCTTGCAGAGCGGCTCAGCGGAGCGCTGCGCGATGACCCTCTCAACGTCCTGCGAGATCAACTTCAAGCAGATGACGAAGACGAATCATGTGAAGATCATTCAACAGATTCACCGCTCCCCTACAATCGCTTTATTCGCGAGATGGCGACGCGCGCCCACCCCGCTTCCCGCATTCGACGGGCGATCCTTGCTGCGGCTTTTGATATTGGAAGTGCGGACACGGCACTGTGTCATGACGGCCCTCAGTATATTCGGGTTCTCGGCTTCACGCGGCGCGGAAGACGTCTTCTTTCGTTCATGCGTCACACGGCAACACTGCCCGTCCTGATAAATGCGTCAGACTACCGCTCCCTCAAAACTGAATCGGCGCGCCGTCAGGCCGAACTGGATCTCCACACGCAGGCATGGTGGAATCATTTTGCTTCGTTGCATGACACTAATGAATTCATAAGGAACGCCGTTATCTTGAAGTAACCGCATTCCTCGCGCTCACTTATCGATCGCGAAATCGTCCAACATTCCTCATCAATTTGTCTATCGGACTCCTGTCTCCGGTGCGCTATACTTTTGAATGCTAGTGCGCAGGAAAGATGTATTGCGCCTAGAATTCCCTTTGCCTAAAACTTAAGAAAAAAGGGGTGTCTCAAAAGAGTCGCCCTCTTTTGAGACACCCCACCCCCCCGAATGCATAATGTCGGATGTTTTTCAAAAATGCCTAAGCTTTTTTATTCCTGTCAGTAAAATCAGAAGGACAACCGCTAATATGAGGAATAAGCCAGCTATGTGATAAGGCCTTATGCCCACAGCCACATCGTCAATGACAACGGAAATACATGATATAGCCGAACAGTTAACGATCGTGAATCCTTCCGCCGCGTCACCTGAAACAATACACGAGTATTCATCACAAAGATTGCACTCCGAAATGCTGTAATCGATCTCCGCGCCGTCTACATACTTGTCGAGACCCGAGAACGTACCCTTCCAGTCATTCGATTCCGAAAGCGTTATTTCCTTACCGGTATCGATATCATTCGCGAAGAGCTGTACCCTAATAAACTCGTTGCGTTCACACGTCGGGTTTTGAGAATCATCCCACACAATATTGACATCGAACGAGATCTTCTCTGCCGACTCATCAGCAAATGCACGCACGGGCAAAAAAAGAGTAAGACTAAACAAAAAGAAAAACACCGCTAAAATCAATACAGTTGAAACATTATTCCTTTTGTTCATTCAACATCCTCCTCTGCGCACCGCACGAATAAACGCAGCAGCGTGCACGTATTGATTATTTTACTGTGGGGCATGGCAAAAGTAATGGTAAATATTCCAAATAGATTTTACTATTATTATCACCGGCTAAATAATCCAACCGCACTACGTGAAAAGCAAGTATCCCCTCTCTAGATATCGACTATTTACCGTGTTTCCAACATATAAATAACGCCCTGTTCCCCCCTAAATCGTGCGCTGTAAGCAATTCAGTGTTACAGCAATATGCTATTTAACAGCATTATGCATCTATATGCACTTCTAGTTAATAATAACGAAAACGCACTTATATACAAAAAAACTCTTTTATGCGTATAACTGTGTTGTCCGTGCGTTTTACGCTTTTCTCTATAAATTATAATTAGGATAACACTCATCTTCGAATTGTCAAGCGAATTTTCAGAACTTTATACGATGATTTTTGTGAAGAATTTTTTTATGCAATAAATCTCAATATCTAATATATTTATTAACGAAAACTTAAGAATCAATTATAAAAATTTATATACTCGGGAAACCACCAACATATATAGCCTCATGACTCGATGGTCAAACTGATGGACACGATATGAAACATAATTTGGGTGATGCGCGGTCTAAAGAATCTTGTGTAGCGGCAGGTATGTGGTAAAGTGAGTAAGGCGATGCGATTTAAACGGAGGTTGCACAAGATGAAAGAAAACATATTTGACTTGCTTGTCGAGCGCGGCTATGTCGCTCAAGTCACGCATGAAGATGAGGTGCGCGACTATTTGTCAAAGAAAGGTGCGACCTTTTACATCGGCTTTGACCCTACGGCTGACAGTCTCCACGCCGGACACCTGCTCCAGCTGATGGTCATGAAGCATATGCAGGATGCCGGAATCGTTCCGATCGCATTAATGGGCGGCGGCACGGGATACATCGGCGATCCGTCCGGACGAACCGATATGCGTTCCGTCATGTCACCCGAAACGATCGAGCACAATGTCAAATGTTTCGAAAAACAGATGAACCGCATCCTCGATATCAGCGAAGGCAAAATCATCTTTGCCAACAACGCCGACTGGCTCGTCCCGATGAATTACATCGAGTTTATTCGCGAGGTGGGCCCGCACTTTACAGTCAACAGGATGCTCAGCGCAGACTGTTACAAGCAGAGACTCGACAGCGGACTTACGTTCCTTGAATTCAACTACATGATGCTTCAGGCATATGACTTTCTTACGCTCTTTCGTACGTACGGCTGTTGCCTTCAGGCGGGCGGTGATGACCAGTGGTCGAACATCATTGCGGGAGCCGAACTGATCCGACGTAAAGACCGTGAGCCTGCGTACGGCATGACTTTTCAACTGCTCACGACGGCTTCAGGCGAAAAAATGGGCAAGACGGCACGCGGCGCTCTCTGGCTCGACGAGGATAAATGTTCAGTCTACGACTTCTACCAGTACTGGAGAAATGTCGAGGACGAAGTTGTCACGCGGTCTATGCGTCTTCTGACAATGCTCCCGCTCGAAGAAATAGCCGAATACGACAAGCTCACGGGATCCGATATCAATATCGCCAAAGAGCGACTCGCGCTTGAAGTCACATCGATCGTCCACGGACGAGAAAAAGCGGAACAGGCGTCCCAAGCGGCACGCTCCGTTTTCGGCGCGGGAGGCGACGACACCTCGATGCCGACCGAGACGATTTCACGCGAAGATCTCGGTTCAACATTCATTGACCTCTTGGCTAAATACGGCCTGATGTCCTCAAAAAGCGAGGCGCGCCGCCTGATCGGGCAAGGAGGTTTCTACGTCGGCAATGAGAATGTTCGCGAGTTGTTCGCCACGCTTGATGAAGACGCATTTACCGACGGAGAGCTGATCATCCGCCTCGGCAAGAAACGTCACATCAAGCTCGTGATTGAATAGATTCTTTCTAAATTAAACAGTCTCGGGAAAAGTGAAAAGCGCGAGCGTCCCCTGACGACAATCGACTCGTACGTTGTCGGGGTGGTTTGAGCGTGCGTAATTACTCAAGGCGAGAGCGCGCGTTAAAGGCAGCGTGACGTCGTCGATTTCCCAGCGAAGCCCCTTGATCGTTAGACCGAGAACACCGTCATCAAGCGGTTGAGCGGAAAAGAGAAAACGCCTCTTCCCTGCCCGCGCAAAACAGTCGCGATGAAAAACGGGCGAGAGCGTAATCGAACCGGAGATGACGCGCCCTAGCGTCGTCCCGTCCGTCATAAAGACATCGGCGCCGCGTCGTGCCGCCAAAACGGTTAACGCAAGATTGGCGATCGTATGATCCTGACGCGAACCGAAACAGTTGAGAAAGAGGAGAGAGATTCCGGATAAGTCTTCGTGTTCAATGAATTGCGCGTAAAGATCGTCTACATCATCAGGGACTTCTTCCCCGAACGCTTGAAGAACTGCGACAGCTAAGGCAAGTTCACCGTCTGTGTAATCTTTGTCGACCGGGAAAACCCTCGTCTTCGTCGACGGATGAAACGAGCGCTCAATACCGCCCTCGATCGAATCAAAATCCCCTACAACGAGATCGGGTTGAAAACCCAAGCGAATGACGTGATCGGCTCCGCCATCGGCCGCGATAATCTGCTTCGCCCGCTCAAGCATCAGAGAGGCAAAGATATCCTCAGAACCCCGCCGTCCCGCGAGCGCGACGACTGCATCAAACCAGGGGATGGCCATACCTTATAATTTCGCTTTGGCGAGCCTGATCGCGCGCCCGAGCGCTTCAGCCGCCTCTTTCGGCGATTCCTGTCCGAATACGGCCGAACCGGCGACGATCATGTCCGCGCCCGCTCTGACGATCTCCGCGACATTGTCGAGCGTCACACCGCCGTCGACTTGCAGGCGGATCGGCAGCCCGGAAGCGTCGATCATCGCACGTGTCTTCTTGATCTTATCCAATATTTGCGGAATAAACGATTGGCCGCCGAAACCGGGATTGACCGACATTAAAAGGATCATGTCAAGATCGGGAAGCAGCCATTGGATCGTCTCAAGCGGTGTCGCGGGATTTAAGGAAATGCCTGCATAACATCCGAGCGCTCTGATCTCGCTCAGAGTCCTCTGAGCGTGGTATACAACCTCCTGATGTACGACAAGCGTCGACGCACCGGCCTCCGCATATGATTTCAGCAGCCGATCAGGATTCGTCACCATGAGGTGAACATCGAGCTGCTTGTCTGTCCGCTTTGAAAGCGACTTGATGACGGGAGGACCGAACGTCAGATTCGGCACGAAATGACCGTCCATGACGTCGCAGTGAACCATGTCGATGGAGTCGCCGAGCGCGTTGATCTCAGACGTGAGGTTCGCAAGATCGGCCGACAGAATTGACGGGCAAAGGAGGACGCGCGAATGATTCGCGAAAACATCTTCGCGCTTTGCTGCTGCAGATTCAAAACTCATCTAGTGGATACCTCCTCGCTCACAACGTGTCGTACTATCCCTCTTCGGGCGCGACGGTCGTTGTCGTCGTCTCTGTCGTTGTCGTTGTCGTCGGCGGCGGTGACGTTGTCGTCGGCGGCGGTGTCGTTGTCGTCGGCGGCGGTGTCGGAGGATCGGTCGGTGGCGGCGGCGGATCGATGTAATTCTGATAATCGAGTTCCGACCCGTAAATCAGGTCGACGCCGTCCACGGGATTGAACGTCACGCCGGGCGCAGGCGATTGCAGAATAATGTAGATCTTGCCCGCATCGTCTTTATTGAGCGGATTCAGCGTCGTTGTCGATTCGCTCCAACGCTTCATGCGAATTGTCGAGACGCCGAGACTTGACAGTTTATCGTTAGCAACAGCAAATGTCGACCCTTCCAAAAGCGGCATTGTCTGATCGGCTTTTGGTGTTGTTGTCGGATTCTCATAGTCGTAGAGTTCCTGCGCCGTACCTACGACGACTGTCACAGGCGTATTCTGCGGAACTCTCGTTCTGGCCTCCGGTGTCTGCTGGATAATCCATTTATCGCTCGCGGGGGGAGCTTTGTCGGAGATATACGATTCACCGCCTATGAGCAGCGAATGCTCCGTAAGCAGCTCAATCGCCACTTCATATCTCAGTCCCGTAATGCTCGGCACCAGTACGTGCGACGGTCCCGCGCTGTAAACAAGCTCAATGGTGGCGCCGTGCGGAACGAGCTCGCCGGCTTCCGGCACCGTCCTAATTACTTGCCCCTTCGGAACGGTATCGGACGCTTCCGTCGTAAACTTCACCACAAAGCCTTGTGAGCGCAACGAAATATCGGCAAGGCTTGACGTCTGCCCCACAACATCGGGAACGCGTTCGGAATCTTGCCCGATCGAGATATAAAGAGTCAGCGTAACGCCCTTCGGCTTAATCTTTACGTTTCCGTCCGACTCCGGCTCCTGCCTCAACACGATGTCGGGAAGCACCGTTTCACTCTCTTCGAATCTCTGTTCGATCTTCATTCCGGCTTCTTCAAGCGCCGCGAGCTGATTCTGAATGTCGCCCAGTGAACTCCCTTGGAAATTTGGCAGAACGATCTCTTCCTGATCGGAACCGCCCGGATCAGGCGGGGAAAATCTGTTCACAAGATATACAGTCAAAATGGCGAGAAGAACGATGGCGACCGTGACGACTGTCACGGCAATCGCCGTTTCCCGGAAACGCGAAGAACGCCGCTTGTTATACGTCCGCTCAATCTCCTGCATTTTCCGGAAATTCGACTCGGCATTCTGTACACCGATCGCCGACGTCGAGGCATCTTCCCAGACCGCCGCGGATTTCGGAATCACGCCGTACACGCCTTGAGGATCGACCATAAAAGCGTCGAGCTCATCAACGAGCTCACGTGCCGTCTGGTAACGGGCGTCGGGGTTTTTCTGGATAGCTCGGTTAATGATGCGGTCGAGCGCCGGGGGGAGCGATGAGATGATCGTCGTAGGCGCCGGCGGCACTTCCTGCAAGTGCTTGATCGCGACAGCGACGGACGACTCCCCGTCGAACGGCAATCTTCCGGTCAACATCTCATAGAACATGATTCCGAGCGAATAGAGGTCCGAGCGCGCCGTCACCTGCCCTCCGCGTGCCTGCTCGGGCGAGAAATAATGGACTGATCCCATCACGACGCCGCCTGTCAGCGTGATCGTGTTGGTGCTGGACGCACGGGCAATCCCGAAGTCGGTCACCTTCGCGACCATGTCGGGCGTGATCAGGATGTTTTGAGGCTTGATATCGCGGTGGATCACCTCGCGATTGTGCGCGTGCTCAAGGGCGAGACCGATTTGAATCAGAAGCGGCGTCGCTAGACGATAATCGATCGCCCCGTGCCGACGGATGATCTCTTTCAGCGTATTGCCTTCAACGTACTCCTGCACGATATAGCGAACACCGTCATGCGAACCGTAATCGAGGACACGGACGATGTTGGGATGGTCAAGACTTGCCGCAGCGCGCGCTTCCGTCGCGAAACGACGTACAAATTCGGGATCGTTCGCCAGATCGGCGTGCATGACTTTGACGGCGACCCTTTCACCGGTATCAGCGTCAAATGCCAAATATACGGTCGCCATGCCGCCCTGCCCGAGTGTACGGACAACGCGGTATCTCTCCGCGACGACTGTCCCGGCGGGAAATGGCTGCATTGTAATCATTCAAACCTCCAGTCAGGCAAAAACGACGATAACAGTGACGTTGTCGGGAGCTCCTGCCTCCAGTGTTTGCTCAATAAGCGATGATGCCGCGCCCTCAGGGTCAATCGCATGGCGCATCGCCGCCTGAATTTTCTCAAATGCCAGATATCCGTGCAAACCGTCGCTCGACAACAAAAACCTGTCATTCGGCAACAGGTCGACATGTGTGATGTCCGGTTTGACGTACTCGGGAAATCCCAATGCCTGTGTCAAAACGTGACGCCGCGGATGAGTCGTGCTCTCATTCTCCGAAATGGAGCCGGAGACAACCATCTCATGGACGTATGTGTCATCTTCGGTCAGCTGCTCCAATCTATTGTCGCGAAGCAGGTAACAGCGGCTGTCGCCGATATGCGCTACGTAGCAGCTCCTCTCGTAGATCACCATCAGTGTCATCGTCGTGCCCATACCGAAATTCTCTTCACTTTCAAGTGAAGTCAGATAGACGCGAACATTCGTCTTTTGCATGAGATCTTCGAGAACGGAACGGACCTTGTAGGGATTATTCTCTTTTGGTAGCGCCGTGCGCAAATGCGCCGTCGCAAACGCGACGGCCGTCCTGCTCGCAAGCTCTCCGTTCCTGTGCCCGCCGAGTCCGTCACAAACGATAAATATCAGCGGCCACTGATTATTTTGGATATCAATCGCATAGGAATCTTCATTCCTCTCGCGAACGAGTCCAATGTGCGTCATCCCCGCATATGTGATTAAATCACCGTCCATAATCCATTGCGCTTTCGTCATCACTTTCGCCGATTGCAGGGCAAAGTCATGCCATTTCAATCGTGCCGACAAGGCAAACTTACGCTCCTCTCTTTAAACCCGTGCTTTCCATGATAGCGAAACGACGATGCACGGAAAGACGGGGTAACAAAAAGAACGGTCGGAAAGTGTTTTTATTCTATTGATAGATTGTATCAGTTTGACAAAAGACACGCAACAAGTGCCTGCAATGGCGCTTGGACACGCCGTTGCGATCAGTGCGTACGCCTCATCTGCGCGATAAAAAAACCGTCCGATCGGTATAAATGAGGCAATAAAAGGAGCGTTCCCGGCAATCGCGTCCGCGGTGTTACGTCGATGAAACGGTCTTCGCCATGAACAAAAGCAGTCGCATCAAGGTGAATCAGTTCGAACGACTCACCGTCTTCCGATGCAAGAAACGCTTTTACCTGCTCTTCGTTTTCCTCGGGGTTAACCGTGCACGTCGAATAGATGAGCAATCCGCCTTTGATGACAGCCTTTGATCCGTTGGCAAGAATCGCGCGCTGGACGGGCAAGAGTCGATCCACTGTCTCGCGAGTCACACGCGATCGAATTTCGGGGCGCTTTTGGAGCAACCCGAGTCCCGTACACGGCACGTCACAGAGAACGAAGTCGAACGCGCCGTCGAATCCCTCACGGTGCACCGTCGCGTCGAGCGTATACCGTTCCGGCCTATCGAAACCGAGTCGTTCCGCCATATCGTCAAGCGAGCGAAGCCGTTCCTCCGACTGATCACAGGCGACGAGACCGCGAACATTGCCCTTCAATTCCGCCATATGCATAAGCTTGCCTCCCGGTGCCGCGCAAAGATCCAAGACGCGATCGTCGGGCTTGACGCCCGTCAAGGCGCCGACAAGCATCGCCGACTGAGACTGAAGAGAAAACAGACCGTCGCGATACGATTGCAATTGCGTAATATCAGTGCCGCCCGGCTCCAAACCGTACGCGCAATCGGGCCAAGGAAGCTTTCTCAATCGGAGCGCCGCCGCCTCCTCACTTTCAGTCCATCGCTCGAACAAATCGGCCTTAACGGCGTTCATCCGTATCGATACATACTCGGGCGACTCGAGACTGTTTTTCCCGAAAGCGATAGCATCCTCTTCTCCATACCAGCGTGAGAACATCGTGAAGAGCTCATGCGTCAAACCGAGTTCGAGCGCCTGTCGCTCCTTTTCCGGAAGCTCCGGCCGCTGACGCGACAGCTTCCTCATAATCGCGTTGACAAAGCCTGTCGCCCTCTCGCCGGAAAAAAAGCGCGCCAGCTTGACGCTCTCGTCAACGGCCGCTCTCGGCGGTACATGGTAGGAAAAGTAGAGTTGCCACACCCCCATCCTGAGCGCCGTGAATACGGCGGGATCAAGCGTTTCTAAAGGTCGCGATGAAGCCTTCGCGATGTAATAATCAATTTGCGGAAGAAGGGAAAGTGTTCCGTAGATAAGCGCGGAGGCGAAGGACCTGTCGCGCGCATCGAGTTCGGACGACGCGAGATGAAAGGCCGCGCTTTCATTCGAAAAAGCATTCTCGAACGTAACGGCCTGAATCACCTTTGCCGCAGCGAGACGAGCGGCATCGACTTTTCGTTTCTTACGACTCAACCGAATGACCCTCCGGCAATTACCTTCTGCGGCGTGAGGAACTCGCCATCAAGATGAAACGAAGAAGATACAGGACGGCTGTCAGCGCCGAAGCGACGTACGTTAGCGCCGCGGCCGAGAGGACGCTTCGGGCGCCTGTCATCTCGTCGTCAGCGAGCACACCCGTCTGTGAGATGAGCGCCATCGCGCGGCGGCTCGCGTTGAATTCAACAGGCAGCGTGACGAGGTAAAAGAGAACGGAAGCGGCGAAAAAAGCGATCCCGACGTTAAGCAAAGCGTCGCCGAGCATCGACTGCATCATAAGGCCGATCATGGCGAGTATCGGGCCGAATTGCGAACCGATGTTTGCCGGCAACAGAAGGGCTGAACGTATTTTATTGGCGACATAACCCTCTTTATCCTGCATGGCGTGTCCGACTTCGTGCAAGGCGACACCGATCGCCGCAACGGACCGCGAATCATGCGTCGCATCCGAGAGGCGGAGAATCTTCTCGCGAGGGCTGTAATGGTCGGTCAACGTACCGCCCACGCGCTCTACTTGAACATCCCATAACCCGTTCTCGTCGAGAGCGCGCCTCGCGGCTTGAAACCCCGTATATCCTGATCGCGACAATACTTTACCGTATTTATTAAAACTCGATCGCACTTTGAGCTGTGCGAATAAACTCAGGCTCATTCCGATGATAAAGAATAAATATTGCCATCCCATATCATTACCTTTCTTCAGCTATTTTACGTGCTCCTAAAAATAGCTCCGCAATCAAAATTGTGCGCACATTCGCTGACGCGCATCGCTGTACGCGATTGCGGCTGAATGTCCAGCAGCTCAATAACGCCGTCGACGCACGAAATGAACATGCGATCTCCTCTCACAATAATTTCTCCCGGCTCCCCGCACTGCTCGATGCCACACTCGTGGACACGCGAGCGAAGAAGCTTATAGCGTTTTCCGTCAAGGAACGTATACGCCCCCGGCCAGGGAGACACGGCGCGAATATGATTGTGTACGTCGCGAGCGCTCTTTCGAAAATCGACACATCCGTCGCATTTACGAAGCCGCTTCGTCTCGGTCGCCATCGACTCGTCCTGTTCGACGGCCTCAAGTTCGCCCGATACGTATCGCGGTAATTCGCGCGCTGTCAGCTCTCCGCCGAGTTCTGCGAGCGCGAGGTTGAGCGCTCCCGCATCGATTTCATCGTCAATCGGAAAGCTCTCTTTAGCGAGCATCGGCCCGGTGTCGATGCCATTGTCCATCAGCATTAAGGTGACACCCGTCTCCTTTTCACCCGCCATGATGGCAGACTGGATCGGAGACGCGCCGCGATATTTCGGGAGGAGAGATGCGTGGACGTTGAGACATCCTTTATCAGGGAGAGAGAGAATCACATCGGGGAGATACTGGCCGAACGATGCCGTTACAATAACGTCAGGTCGCAGTTCGATCAAGGCTGAGATCAGCGCTTCATCGCGACAACTTGTCGGCTGTATCAGCGGAATGCCGCGCTCCTTCGCCCACAAAGCGACGGGCGGAGGCGTAAGTTTGCGCCCTCTTCCGCTCGGCCGGTCAGGCTGCGTAACGACGAGCGAAGGCAATAACGATGCCGACTCAAGATGATCAAGAACGATCGTCGCAAACTCAGGCGTTCCCATGAAAGCGTATCGGATCGTCATGCGTCCACCTCATCCTCGGGCATTGCGTCATGACACTCCTCGTCCGCAGATAACTCTGACACGGTATCATCGTCGGACGCATCGCCCTCCTCCTGTCTCGCCGCCTCGATTTCTGCTTTCCTGCGCACCTCTTCTTCGTATTCCTCACGTGTGCATAGGACGGTCTCCGAGCGTCTCCGATACAAGATGCCGTCAAGATGATCGGTCTCATGACAGACGCAGCGCGCCGCCAGCCCCGTATAAGTCTCTTCGAAATACTCACCGTCTATATCTTGCGCGCGGATCGTGACGGTGAGAGGGCGCGAGACAACACCGACGAGACCGGGCAGCGAAAGGCAGCCTTCAATGCCTCTCTGAACGCCGTCCTCGGCGATAATCTCGGGATTGACAAAGATGACCGGCTCCTCCTCACCTTCCGAATCCATGACATCCATGACAAAAAGACGCCTCAAAACACCGACTTGCGGCGCGGCGAGTCCCACGCCGTCACTATCGTACATCGTCTCGATCATGTCGTCGGCGAGCGTCGCCAGACGGTCGTCAAACCGTTTGACACGTCGCGACTTTTTCAATAAAGTAGGATCGCCTTCATGAAGAATCTTTCTTATGGCCATATTAGTGCGCCTCAACTTTCTGTGCCGTTCCAATTACCAAGTATACATGAGAGACAGACGATGATTCAGTCGCCCGCGATACAACCGACCGTCACAGCGACGAATGGTTCCGGAGCAAATACTCCGCGTTCGATAAGATGGCGTCGAACTGAATGCGGGATGAATACCCGTTCGTCTCACGGTCAAAAAAGCCGTTCACGGCAGGGTGAAAAGGTTGACCCGCGCTCTGCGCCTTGATGCCGTAGGCGACACCGTGCGTCAAAAGTTCCAAGTCTTCGATACGCTTATCTTCCGGGATACCTCGCAGATAGAGTCCGCCTTCACAATCACCGGCGAAGTCATTCATGACGGAAGCCTGCAATTCAAGCTTAAAGATATATCCCGGTGCGGAATGCTCAAGGAAACGATAGTTCGACCCTTGACCGCGCAATGCGGCAAACGTGGCCTCGTAGTCCATCATGTCCTTGAAAGCCGTCGCCATCAGCTTGACGGGACTGTGAGCGAGCGCATAAACGTCGAGACAGACGCCGTTCCTTTGAAGTTCCGGACGGATACCGCCTATTCCTCCGCTTACAACCCACGGAACCCCTAACAGTTCGGCCGCTTTCATCGCACCTGAAGCGGTAAGGTAAGCACTGACTCCCGAGGGAACATTCTCAACTTTGAAGTAATCGTAACGCGGTAATGCACGTCCCCGGAACAACACGAATTCTTTCATATTTAAGAGTTCGATTTTTCCGTCGAGAATCATGGCAAGAGGAACAGAAAGAGGCCACCGTTCGATGAGTTCATCATTTGACACGGAAGGAATGCCATGTCCTATTAAGCACGTCTCTGTAATCATGAGCTCAACTCCCCGCCTTGCTCAGAACGTCGTCCAGGGATCGATGTCGATCACCAAAGAAACGCCTTTCGGCCGTTTCAGCCTGTCTGCCGCCATGAAGAGCAAGCGCGTCAGATTCTCCGCCGACTCGTCTCTGACCATCACGCGATAGCGGTAACGGCTTCGGATGCGCTCAATCGGCGCCGGCGACGCCTCCGATAAGACAGTGCGCGAGAACGTGCCGCCATACTGTCCGATCAGTGCGGAGACTTCTCGGTAGAATTCGCGCGCCGTGTCTTCCGTCTCATACAAATCGAACCCTTTCAGCTGCGCCATACCGATGTGTCCGAAAGGCAAGTACTCCATCCTCTTCCGAAAGACGATCTCCTCACGGTAAAACGCCTCGTAATCTTGCTGTGCCGCCGCCCTCACGACGAAGTGATCCGGCTGGACGGCCTGTATGATGACGCGCCCTTTCTTCAATCCGCGTCCCGCGCGGCCGGCTACTTGCGTCATCAGTTGAAACGCCTGTTCCGAAGCGCGAAACTCGCCCGTTCCCAAGAGCTGATCGGCTGACAGAATCGCCGACAGTGTAACGTTGTGGAAGTCATGTCCCTTGGCGATCATCTGGGTACCGACGAGCACGTCGGCTTCACGGCGTTCAAAAGCGTCGAGTATTTCCTTATGTGAGAAACGACCTCTCGTCGTATCGAGATCCATACGAAGGATTCTCGCGTGCGGAAGCTGCTTTCTGATCTCCTCTTCGACTTGCTGCGTTCCCGCCCCGAGCGCCATGATCTCCTCACTTCCGCATTCGGGACACTGTTTCGGCACGCGCGCGAGCCGTTCACACAGATGACAGACCATACGGCTCGGCAAACCGGTTTGACCGCCGTAGGGATTGCGATGCGAGGTAAGAGCGATGTCGCAAAAAGGGCAGCGCATCTGCCAGCCGCAGCTCCTGCAGACGACGGTACGCGAGAAACCGCGACGATTCAGGAGAATCATCGCCTGTTCGCCGCGATCAATCGTATAGGACAGCTCCCTCATCAACCGCTCGCTGAAGATGGACAAATTGCCGCGCGCGTATTCCGCGCGCATGTCGACGACTTCGACATCGGCCATGCCGACGTCGCTTATCCTTTCAGGAAGGCGAAGAAGTGTTGAGAGTCCTTGATGAGCGCGCCAATACGACGATATTTGCGGCGTCGCGGAACCGAGCACGAGGACGGCGCCGTTCATGATCGCTCGCATTCTGGCGACATCGACGGCGTAATAGCGCGGTTTCATCTCGGCTTTATAGCTCGATTCCTGCTCCTCGTCGACGACGATGAGACCAAGATTTTTCAATGGAGCGAAAACCGCGGATCGGGCGCCGACGACAATCGGTATCTCCTGCGCCAGAATACGCTGCCACGTCTCATAGCGACCTGCGGGTGTGAGACGGCTGTGGAGAATCGCCACACGCTCACCGAACCGTGCGATCAGGCGGCGCGTCATCTGCGGAGTCAGCGCTATCTCCGGTACAAGGATGAGTACCTGCTGTCCGCGCGAGAGTACGCGATCCGCGACTTGAAGATAGACTTCCGTTTTGCCGCTCCCCGTCACACCGTGGAGCATAAACTCGCGAAGCGTCCCGGGAGCCGTCGTGAGTGCCGCGCTGTCGATCTCCTCAATCGCCCGGCTTTGATCTTCAGTCGCCTCAAACGCCTCTGCCGGCTCGACCTCTTCAAGCTCTTCCGGCAAGTCGCGCGATACCGTTCTTTGGAAAAACTCGATAACACCTTTTTTCGCGAGTGTGTTTAGGACGCCCTGCGAAACATCGGTCGCCTGTCTGATCTCGACACACGACGCCTCTTCGTGCTCGAGGAGGAGCTCGATCACGCGCACCTGCTTCATGCTCCGAAGATCGCCGGAATCGAGCAGCTCCATCGCCTCTTCCGTATCGATCAGTCTGGCAGCTTTGACGCGGCGATCACCGACAGCGAGGACGGTCGGGGGCACCATCGTATTGAGCGCGTCGCCGACGGTACAGTAGTAGCGCCGCTTCATCTCGAACGCGAGTCTCACCTGCTCTTCCGTGACGACGGGGCGTTCTGAAAAGAGGCTGTCGACTTCGCGTATTTTACGTTCATCGTATTGTTCGGGGAGTGTATCAAATAATTGCGTTACAAAGCCGCGCGATGACGTTTTGCGCGTGCCGAAAGGTACGTAGACTGCCGACCCGACGTCAATCGATGCGATCAGCGACTCAGGTACGCGGTAAGTCCATTCGCGATCGAAATGACGCGTCGCGTTTGCGAGAACGACTTGACAGTAACGCGTCATACGGATATCGACTCTGCGCCGGTCAAAGTCATCACTCTGACCCGGAGCGGTCGCCGCGTTCGGCCAAGATACTTTTGATCTCTGCCGTCAGCTCATCAACCGCATTCTCCTGTGAGATTTTGCGAATGACTTCTCCGTGACGGAACAAGACAAAATGGTCTCTTCCTCCGGCAATACCTACATCTGCTTCGCGCGCCTCACCGGGGCCGTTGACGACACAGCCCATGACGGCGACCTTGATCGGCTCCCTGATGTTGAGAAGCCGCTTCTCCATTTCCTCCGCGATCTCCATGAGCGGAACTTCCGTGCGCCCGCACGTCGGACAGCTGATGAGCGTCGCTCCGCGCTGACGCAGCTCGAGCGCTTTTAGAATGGCAAAACCTGCGCGGACTTCCTCGACAGGATCGGCGGTCAGTGAAACGCGTATCGTGTCACCGATGCCTTCCGCCAGAAGCGTTCCGATTCCGACGGCCGAACGGACGACGCCCTCCGACGTCGTCCCCGCCTCCGTCACGCCGAGATGAAGCGGGTATACGATTGCATCGGAAAGCAAGCGGTATGTCTCGATCATCAGCTTGGGCGATGATGCCTTAGCGGAAACGACGATATCGGTAAAATCGAGACGTTCAAGTTCGCGCACGGCCAATACGGCCGACGCGGCAAGCGCCTCCGGCGTGATGCCGCCGTACTCATCGACAAGCTTCCTGTCGAGCGAGCCGGCGTTGACACCTACGCGAATCGGAATACACGCCTTACGTGCTTCTTTGACGATTTTTGACAAACCGTTGTGGTCACGCATGTTTCCCGGGTTGATTCTGATTTTGTCGGCACCTGCACGGATGGCTGAGACAGCCAGACGGTAGTCGAAGTGTATGTCGGCGACGACGGGGATCGGTGATTTGCGGCAAATGCGAACGAGCGCCTGTGCCGCCTCAGGATCGGGAATGGCGACGCGAACAATGTCACACCCCGCCTCTTCAAGCCGCCCGATCTCTTCAAGCGTTTTCTTTACATCGCGCGTGTCGGTTGCACACATCGATTGAACCGATATGGGGGCGTCTCCGCCGATGACGACGGGTCCGACGAGTACTTGCTTCGATTTTCTCGCTTCGATTACGTTCATACGTTTTACTCCCGAGATAACGCTACCAGCCGAATAATCGTGTGAGATCAAGCGCCATGACGGCTACGCCTGCCAGTAAGATGAAAATCAGCCCGATCATTCCCGTGACCGATTTGAACTTTTCTGAGAGCGGCTTGCGTCGGATCGCCTCAACACCGATCAAGAGCAGGTGATTGCCGTCAAGGGGCGGAATCGGCAACAGGTTCGTAAACCCGACGGCGACTGAAAGAACCCCTAAAAGCGAGGCGAGATCCGTGGCGATTTCGCCGAACGTCTTACCCTGTTTGACTGTTTCGGCCGCTATCGAGACAATGGCGATCGGACCGGCAAGACTGTCTTTTACGGCTATTTTTCCGGCAAAGAGCATGCCCAAAGCGCGGAAAGTCGATCGAATAACTGAAATAGGATAGTGGAAACCCTGCGACAAGACATCTTTGGCGCTTTTCGACAGCGTCATGATGAGGCCGAGCGGAATATCCGTCTCCAACATGATCGGCTTGACCGTAATCGTCATCGGCACGCGACCGCGTTCGATCTCGGCCGTCAGCTCTTTCCCTTCAGATTCACCGATAAGTTGCGTAATGCGTTCGCCCTCACTGAAAGGTATGCCTTCGATCGAGATCACGGCGTCACCTTTCTGGAAACCTTCGACGCCGTGATCAACCGACTGATTGACTTCCTGAATGATGTATCTTCCGTTGTCTTCAATGTAAGAAATGCCGAGCATCGGGCGCGGCGCAGATTTTTCCGGATAGATCGTCGTCTGCTTACGCTCACCCGACGGCTTTTTGTAGGTGATCGTCCATGGATCATCCGCCTCGCGAACCATCTCGGCAATTGAGAGATCGAGCGTCGTATAAACGTGCGTTCCGTTTAAAGCGACGATGCGATCTCCGACTTCAATGTCGGATTGTTCAATCAGCGTGTTGGCATCCTCGCGCCCGATCACGGGCGTAATCGCCCCCTGCGTGGTGAAAATAATGGTAAATACGAGAAACGCCGTCACGAAATTAAGAATTGGGCCCATCGCGATAACGATCGCACGCTGCCAGCGCGGCTTGTTAACGAAAAGATCGGGGTCGTCAGGATCGAAGTCAGGATCCTCTTCCTCTCCTTCGATCTCCGACACATTTCCCGCAAAGCTGACGGACGCTCCTATGGGAAACGCCTTGATATTGTACCGGATACCGTTCTTTTCGCGTTCAAATAGAACGGGGCCCATGAAAATTGAAAACTGCGTAATTTTGAACTTGAAGAATCGACCCGCTAAAAAGTGGCCCAACTCATGGATGACGATGATGAGCCCGAAAATAAGAATGCCGGCCAATATTCCGAGAACTGTCATTTTTTCTCCTGTCTCATGCTAACGGAGTCAAGGTGTCGTGTGAGCGTAAGTGCGTACACGTCTTAACACGCGGTGATGCCCGTCCATCATATCATCAAAAGATAATGCCTCTATAGACGACATGTGACGAAATTCATCAAGCGCACGCTCTACAAAGTCAAAGATCTGTGTCAACTGAATGGCGCCGTCGAGAAAAAGACGGACAGCCGCCTCATTCGAGGCGTTAAAAACGAGGGGCATCAGGCCGCCGTCACACCAGACCTCCCGCGCCAATCGCAGCGACGGGAATGTCTCCTCATCGACATTCGCGAACGTCCACGTTTTGTTCTCTGAACCGTCGAATAAATCAAACGGTGTGCGATCAAAACAATCGGATCGCGACGGAAACGTCAGGGCATAGCGAATCGGGATGCGCATATCGGGCGTACCGACCTGCGCGAGACATGAGCCGTCCTTGAACGCGACGAGCGAATGTACAAGGCTCTGCGGGTGAACAACGATGCGGACATTCTCCGGTTCTAGTCCGTAGAGGTGACACGCCTCGATCAGCTCGAACGCCTTGTTCATCAGCGTGGCGGAATCAACGGTAATCTTCTCCCCCATCGACCAAGTCGGATGGGCCAAAGCTTCCTCGACTGAAACGTCATTCATCTCATCACGTGTCCGACCGAAAAACGGACCGCCGGAACACGTCAGAATAACGTGATGCAAATCGGATGGAAAGGACGCCATAAGGCACTGCCAGATCGCTGAATGTTCGCTGTCGACAGGGAGAATGAGCGCACCGGAATCGGAGGCGAGCCGCATAACGGCGTGACCTGCGACAACTAATGCTTCTTTGTTCGCAAGAGCGATCTTTTTTCCTGATGCCGCCGCCGCGAGAACGGGTTCAAGTCCGGCAAAACCGGTGATGGCGGCAACGACCGTGTCGGCGTCATCCCATCGGGCGGCCCGAACCACTCCCGAGCGGCCGACTCCGATATCGGGACACGACACGTCCAGTTCGACAAGTCGCCTGACAAGAGACGTGCGCACGTCCTCGTCAAGAACGCTGACGAAAGCCGGTTTGAAAAGGGCTATTTGCTCCGCGAGTTTCTCGACATTTCTGCCCGCCGCTAATGAAACGACTTCAAAGCCTTCGTCGCGCGCAACTTCAAGCGACTGCGTACCAATGGAACCGGTCGATCCTAGGACAGCCAATTTCTTCGTCGGTCGAACAGGATCGCTCAACCGGCGCGGAACGGGCAAACTGCTGCCCTGCAGACATCTTTTCAGAGAAAGCAAGCCGTCTTGTGTCATTACACGAGCGATTGCGCGAGAATTGCCAGCAGGAGCATGGCGGGCAAAGCCGTTGAAAGGCTGTCAAATCGATCGCTCACACCGCCGTGTCCGGGGAGTAAGGAGCCGAAATCCTTGATGCCGCACCAACGCTTCAGCGCGGAACTCTTGATATCGCCGAGCGTTGCGATCAAACTCATTGTCACGGCAGCGATGATGGCGAAAGCGAACGAGGCGCCTGTCGTATAACCCATGCGCTTGCCGATAACAAGCGGGAAATAGATCATGTAG
Organism: Clostridiaceae bacterium; assembly: GCA_012841145.1. Lineage (GTDB taxonomy): Bacteria > Bacillota > Clostridia > Saccharofermentanales > DTU023 > UBA4923. Next base: position 29,277 of record DUVH01000036.1, read on the forward strand.
AGAATCATCGTTCCGGCGACGCCGCCGATTGTCCCCTCCCACGTTTTATTCGGACTCAACACGGGTGAGAACTTCATACGCCCGAAATACTTGCCGACAAAGTAGGCGGCCGTATCGGATATCCAAGTCGTCAGAACTGCCAAGGAAAACCAATGCCAACCGCACTTAACGCCGTAGAGGAGTGCGATCACCGAGGCAAGCGGGAACGACGAAGAGATGACGATCTTCGTCTCGGCAACGATCGTCGGATAGATATCGGCACCGCGGCGCCACATACGGAATAGAGTGATGAGCGGCAGTATTAGAAGCGATATCGCCGCGAAGTAACCGATGATGCGCGGCGCAACGATCGTATTAACGGACGCATCGACAATCGACGGCAATCCGCGGAGGAACGTCCCCTCCAAAATCCCGAGAAGCCCCAGCAAACCCGATACGACAGAAACGACGGCAACGGGCAAGATCGAGACATCCCCGATACGAAGATTGACTGCCTTACTCTTCTCAAATGCCGTTATAAAAGTGACAACTGAATACAACATGACAGTCAGAAACGGCACCCAAAGTCCCGGCACGATAAAAGCGATCATCACGGCCACATAGATGGCGGCTGTTATGACACGCGTCCTTAGTTCTTTATCCTTTAGCATCTTTCATCCTCCTAAAATCGGGGGGATTCTTCTTCATCTCATTATCTATTATAGTCATACATCGCCGAAACGGCGCTGACGTTTGCCAAAGTCATACAGCGCCGCATCGAGTTCCTCCGCCCCGAAATCCGGCCACAAGCAGTCGACGGAATAGAACTCGGCATAGGCTGCCTGCCACAACAAAAAATTGGAGAGGCGCATTTCGCCGCCCGTGCGTATGATGAGATCGGGGTCGGGAACATCGGCGAGATAGAGGTATTGTGCGAAGACCTCTTCCGTCAGATCGTCGACACCGATTGTCCCAGCCAATACGTCACGTGATATCGCGCGGGCAGCCGTGGCAATCTCGCGCCTCCCGCCGTAATTGAGCGCGATGATGAGCTGGAGCATTTGACGATCTTTTGAGGATTCCTCCGCCTCGATCATCGTCTCGACGACATCATCAGGAAGACCGGAACGATCGCCGATAAATCGGAGCCGGATACCTTCCTTTTCAAGTTCATCGGTGTACTTTCTGAAAAAACGTATGAACAGATTCATCAACGCGCCGACTTCCGTGGCAGGGCGTTTCCAATTCTCCGTTGAAAAGGCATAGACCGTCAGATATTCGATCTTCCGCTCGCGGCACAGAATGCAGAGCGTCCTCAAATTCTCGGCACCGCGACGATGGCCGAATTCGCGCGACATAAAACGCTTCCTCGCCCATCGGCCATTGCCGTCCATAATGACGGCAAGATGACGGAGAACTCCTATGTTTTTCGACTCTGCTTCTTTAGCCATATTCGCAGCAGACACCTAGAGCGCGGGAAAGTCGTCAGATCTCCATGAGTTCCGCATTTTTGCGCTCGATCGTCTCGTCAATTTTGACGATGTATTGATCTGTCAGCTTCTGAATCTCCGTGCCCATCGAGAAACAGAGATCCTCTGAAATCTCTTTCGCTTTCTCGAGATCTTTGTAGTAATCGTTCGCCTCACGCCTGATATGGCGGATTGATACCTTTGCGTCCTCGCCTTTTTTGGCGACTTCGCGCGTCAGATCACGACGACGCTCCTCCGTTAAAGAGGGAAAGACTAAACGCAGGCACTGCCCGTCGTTCATCGGATTGATCCCGAGGTCGGAAGCTTGAATCGCGCGCTCGATATCCTTGATCAGACTCTTATCCCAAGGCGTCACGATAAGCATTTTCGCTTCCGGCACCTGAATGTTGGCAACCTGATTCAAGGGTGTCGGCACACCGTAATACGGAACGGTGATGGGATCGAGAACATGCGGATTGGCACGTCCGGCGCGAACGGTTCGCAGATCGTTCTCCAAAACGGCGACCGCCTTTTTCATTTTCTCTTCGAAACCGTCAAAAGCTCCGCTAATCTTGTCATTCATTGGCATTGTATGTTCCTCCTGATGATTCAGACTTCCCGTCAGTGCCGGAGAAATCCGGCTGTTATTATCATACCAAATCGGCCGTTTCTCTTACCGAACAAGTGTACCGATCGGTTCACCGGCGGCAACTCTGATGATGTTCTCAAGATCGTCAATATTGAATACGACAACTTTCTGACCGTAGTCGCGACAGAGTGCGGCCGCCGTCGCGTCCATGACTCCGAGACGACGTTCAAGTACTTCATCGAACGTGAGTTCCTTGAACATGACAGCGTCGCTATGCACGTGCGGATCTTTGTCATATACGCCGTCGACAAGCGTCGCCTTCAAGATGATGTCGGCGTTAATCTCCGCCGCGCGGAGAGCCGCCGCAGAATCGGTCGAGAAAAAGGGATTGCCCGTACCGCCGGCAAAGACGACAACATGGCCGTCCTCGAGATACCGCTTTGCCTTGAGCGCGTCAACGGGGTCGCCGACGGTCGGCATTGGAACGGCCGTCATCAAGTGAGCGCGATGGCCGCGTCTCGTCAAGGCCTCCGTTATCGCGATGGAGTTCATAACGGTCGCAAGCATCCCGATCCTGTCGGCCGCTACGCGATCCATCTCGCCGCCTGTCCGCCCGCGCCAGAAGTTGCCGCCGCCGATAACGATCCCGACTTCGTGGCCGTTGTCTGCAAGTCGCGCGACGATCGATGCGTACTCCTCGACAAGCGACGCGTCGATGCCTCTCTTCGAATCACCGGCAAGCGACTCGCCCGATATTTTCAGTAATAAACGACGATATTTCATAGTTGTCGCGCACCCGTCGCATAACTCAACTCGAGAGTCAAGCGCAGATGACTGCCTCCGATCTTCATTTGGTGTATTAATGGCTTTATTCTACTAAATAATCTTGCGACTCGTTATAAATGCTGTTTACGCTCAATATTTAACCTTAACTTCTTAATTTAAAAAGGCTGTCTCGGTTTGAGACAGCCCCATCGATTTCGTGCGTCAGCTTACTTACCGAGCTGTGCCGCGACTTCATCGGCGAAACACTCGCTGCGTTTCTCCAATCCTTCGCCCATCTCATAGCGGACAAAACGGCGAACCTTGATGTTCTCGCCAATTTTCCCGATAAGCTCCTTGACGAGCTCTTCACACGTCTTGGAATCGTCGCGAATGTACGACTGCTCCATCAGACACGACTCTTCGAAGAATTTCTCAAGGCGCCCGTCGACGATTCTCTCGACGATACGCTCCGGTTTACCGGCCTTAATTGCCTGGGCCCTCGCGATTTCACGCTCGCGCTCCACGACCTCTTCAGGCACTTCGTCGCGCGTAACGTATTGCGGGTTCATCGCGGCGACTTGCATGGCGAGCTCATAAACAAGCTCTTTAAACGCCTCGTTCTTCGCGGCAAAGTCGGTCTCGATATTGACCTCGATCAAAACACCGATACGACCGCCTTCATGAATGTAGGAATCGACAATGCCCTCAGCGGCGATACGGCCGGCTTTCTTCTCGGCAGTCGCGAGGTCATGTTGGCGCAACCACTTGATCGCGTTCTCAATATTTCCCTCCGCAGCTGTGAGCGCATTTTTGCAGTCCATCATGCCGGCGCCCGTCATGTCTCTCAATTCTTTAACCATTTGTGCGGTTACTTTCATTCGTATGCCTCCCATCCCGATTTTTCGGATTCAATCAATCTCTCTATTCTCTTTGAATACTGTTTTGTTTAACGCCCGCTTTCGCTCCGCGGATCCACGCCATTACCCTACCTCTTCAGGTGTCGCAGGGTCGAGCTGCTGGACTTCGAATCCCTCACGTCCCTCGATCACGGCATTAGCCATCGCGCTTGTGATCAGCTTGATCGCGCGGATGGCGTCATCGTTACCGGGAATCACGAAATCGACCTCCTCGGGGTCGCAGTTCGTATCGACGATGGCGACGATCGGAATGCGCAGTCTCCTCGCTTCCGCCACGGCGATGTGCTCTTTGTTCGTATCGACGATAAAGACACATGACGGCAGATGCTTCATGCCGGCGATCCCGCCCAAGTTTCTCTCAAGCTTTTCGAGTTCGAGACGAAGCGACGCGATTTCTTTTTTAGGAAGATTCACCCATGCATTCGATGCCTCCATCTCGCGAAGTTCGTGAAGCCTTTCGATGCGCTTGCTGATCGTCTGGAAGTTCGTCAATGTGCCGCCGAGCCAGCGGTTGTTGACGTAGAACATGCCGCAGCGTTCGGCTTCCTCACGGATCGAATCTTGTGCCTGCTTCTTCGTACCGACGAACAGAACCGTTCCGCCCCTTGCCGAGATCTCATTGATGAACCGGTAGGCCGTCTCGATTTTTCGCATCGTCTTCTGAAGATCGATGATGTAGATGCCGTTGCGCTCAGTAAAGATATACGGAGCCATTTTCGGGTTCCAACGGCGTGTCTGGTGGCCGAAATGTACGCCACCCTCAAGTAATTGTTTCATGGAAACGACAGACATAATACCTCCTGTTTTTGCCTCCGGGATGCTCCAAACCCTGTATTCAGGGCAACAGTCGCGCTTGTCCCGTGTGTTTTCCTCGAAGATCATAGCACAGTTATCGCGCGTCGGCAACCGATTATCCTACGGGCAGGCGTGGTATAGTAGAATCATATTTGATTTGACGAGCCTTCGCGTTCTCGGCCCCGGGAGCGGCGGGCTCGTATTGCTAATGTTTGCCTCGGAGGTTTTATATGATTTCAAACTCACTGCTTAAATTCGCGGCCGGTCAGGAATGGCACGTCGCCAATGAGGACGAGTACGTTTTCGGTCATTTCGGTGACTACTGTTTTACGGCAAAGACGGACGACGTGCTCACTTCGTTTTTTACGCCCATCGCCGGCATCGCGCCGGAAGACTTGATCGAGCTTACAAGCTGGCTCGAACGGACGCGATTCCCGCTTAAACTTGCCGACTACGAGATGACCGACAATTTCATCGCCATCCGCGCGAAAGATACGGCCTTCTCAGGTACGGCAAGACAGATGAAAGAATTTCTCGAAATCCTGACGGATAAGCTTAAAGACCTTGAGGTTGACCCCGGACTCTGCGTGATCTGCGGATTGCCGGCCGACGAGCTTGCCCTGTACGTGGGACTCTACTGCCGCATCCACCCTGATTGCATTGACAAGGAAGGATATGACTTCACATCGGCCGTAAAACTGACGGACGATTCCGAGAACGACGAGGACGAGGAGGACGATGAGCTCATCATCCTCTCCGGGGCGGAGAACGCGGATGATGAAGGCGACGAGGAGGACGATCATCCCGACGACGAGCGAATTTCCGCTCTTGCCGAAGAGTTTGCAGGTGTCCGCGAACAGTTTCTTGAGGATTTGAAGCGCATTTGCGCCGTTCCGAGCGTCGACGGTCCTCCTGAGGAAAACGCTCCATTCGGTTGTGAGACGAGGCGCGCGCTCGATGTCTTTCTTGATATTGCGAGCGGTATGGGATTCAAGACCGTCAACGTCGACAATGTCGCCGGGTATGTTGAAATGGGCGAGGGCGAAGAAATGGTCGCTGCGGTGGGTCACCTCGACGTCGTGCCCGCCGGAACAGGTTGGGACAGCGACCCTTTCACGCTCACCATCGACGGAGACAAAGCGACGGCGCGCGGCGTCAATGACAATAAAGGCCCGTGCCTCGCAACACTTTATGCGATGAAGGCGCTGAAGGAAGACGGCGAATTCTCGCCGAAACGGCGCATCAGGCTCATTGTCGGACTCAACGAGGAAAAAGGCATGGAATGTATGAAACATTACGGTGCCGTCGAGGAAATCCCTGTCGCCGGCTTTACGCCTGACGCAATGTTCCCCGCTATCTATGCCGAGAAAGGAATCGCCAACATCGCTCTCGTTCAAAAGCGTCATGAGACGGACGCGATCGCATCTGCACAGGGAGGCGCCGCCGTCAATATGGTTCCTTCGGACTTTGAGTTGACGCTTAAGGAGAACGGCGAGTCGAGATCGTACAAGGGCTTAAGCGCGCACGCGAGCATGCCCGAACTTGGAGTCAACGCCATCTCCCTGGCGATGGAAGAACTTGAGCTCGAACTGTCAGAGAGAGATTTGTCGGATCGCTTTGTCGCGGCGTACCGCGCTCTCATCGGCCGGGAAACGGATGGCAAGTCGCTCGGCCTCTCGCATTCCGACGAGACGGGCGATACGACGGTCAACGCCGGCATCCTGCGGATCGATGATTACGAAGCGCGTTTGATACTCGACATCCGCTTCCCCGTTACGCTCGATCTCGAGGAGGCGAAAGCGAACCTTAGCGAAAAAGCAGGCGCTTACGACATTAAACCTGAATGGCTCTCGGTAAAAGAACCGCTCTATCTCGGGAAAGATTCGCACCTGATCGGAACCCTCATGGATGTTTACAATGAAGCGACCGGACTATCGGGCGAGGCTTTGGCCATTGGAGGAGGAACGTACGCTCGATCTCTACCTAATATATGCGGATTCGGGCCTTCGTTCCCGGGCGACCCCGACATCGCGCACCAGGCTAACGAGTGGATGTCCATCGACAACCTGCTCGCCGGCGCCGCCATCTATCGCGAGGCTCTAAGGAGATTGGCAGACTGATTTAGTCACGCGCTTTAAAGTTATAAACAGGCCGAAGCCGGTGGATGAGCTTGACTGTATCGCCGATGTCGTCGATCAGCTCTGAAGCCGGCTTATATGCTTCAGGGCTCTCATCGAGCGTCCCGTGATTTAACGATGTCGTATAGACGTCACGCATCATCTCGTGCAGCGTTTTTAAAGAAAGCGTTTTCCGCGCTTCCGTCCGTGACATGACGCGACCTGCGCCGTGCGGCGCCGAGTAATTCCAATCAGGATTGCCAAGTCCCTCGCAGATGAGGGAACCGTCGCGCATATTGAGCGGGATCAGGATCCGTTCACCCTTAAGCGCCGAAATGGCGCCTTTGCGCAAAATCATCCTGTTGAGATCGATGTAATTGTGGATCGTCGTAAAATCGAGATCATAGCGCAATTTCATCCCTTGAACGAGCTCGTCCACGATAGCTTTTCTGTTTAAAACGGCAAATTGTTGGATCAGCTGCATATCGTGCAGATAATCGTCAAACCAGCGACCGTCGAGGTATGCGAGATCGCGCGGAAGGTGCGGGTGTAAGGACGACGCTTTTCGCTGGTAATAGAGCGCGACTTGAAGGCCGAGATTGCGCGAACCTGAATGGACGACAAGGTAAAGCCTGTCATTTTCGTCGCGATTGATCTCGATGAAATGATTGCCCCCGCCGAGCGTGCCGAGAGACAGTTCGGCGCGATCCATTCGGAGCGTTTTATCGTTTTTCCCGCCTTCGCGACAGCGAAGTTTTTTCAAGTTGATTGATTGTAGGTAGCGGTGAGGTTTTCGCCTGATCGAAAATCCGGAAGGTATGTGACGCCTAACGAGTTGATCAAACGCTTTAAGATCGAGATTCTTGTCAATAAGCCTGATCGTCTCCATACCGCACCCGATGTCGACACCGACAAGATTCGGGACGACTTTGTCATCAATCGTCATCGTCGTGCCGATTGTGCACCCGGCGCCCGCATGAACGTCAGGCATGATACGGATTTTACTCCCCTGAACAAAAGGCTGATCGCACAGCGTCTGTATCTGATCGCGTGCCGTCTTTTCCAAATTCTTCGTAAAGACCTTGGCTTCGTTGTACTTCCCCCGGATGATGATCATATTGTTCTCCGTTCTGAACACATCTCTCTTTTGCTCTGTTATATACACAATCGCCCGCCTATCACTCTTATTATCCAGCGACGAGCCGCAACGACCTACACTGAGATCTAAATTAGTAGCCTTCAAAAAGCTCTCATTAAAAATGGATGGCAAGTTGCCCCGCCATCCATTCAAAGACTAAATTTCGCCGGGTTCTAATTCGATTTATTCAGCGCCAATGTCCTCAAGCACTTCGGCAGCTTTCTTGTCGGCATCGTCAGCTTCGTCCGTCACTTTCAACGCGACTTCGACCGGTTCAACTTCTTTGATCCCAACTGCGACCGGCTCAGCGATCTCTTTTTTCTCTTTGACGCCCGCCGCTTCATCTTTTAGCGAGTCGAGCAGCTTTGAACCCGCTTTCGTGACCGTCGTAATCTCGGCCATATCACCGATAGCGGAACGCGCCTGCCTGTCGACGTAGCTCGTCGGCAATCCGTCACTGTCTTCACTGCGACGGCGTCTGCCGCGACGACGCGACTCACGCTGCTGGCGCTGTTCCTGCTGTTGAATCACGATCTCCGAATCGGGCGCGGGATTGATGGGTTCAACGTCGCGAATGCTGATGCTGATACGACGCGCCTCATCCGACACTTCGACGACGCGCGCATCGACTTCCATCCCAACGGCGAGGACATCGCCCGGTTTATTCAGATGGTAGGTCGAGATCTGCGAAATATAGCAGAGAGCATCGACGCCGGGTGCGATATTGATGAACGCGCCGAACGGGAACATCCTAACGACGACACCGCAGACAATAGCTCCAACCGGGAAACGCTCTTCAATGTTGGCGTACGGGTCGTCTTCTTTGCGCCTGTAGCCAAGCGAGATGCGTTTCTTCGCACGATCGAAGTCCAAAACGAAAACATCAACCTTGTCTCCGACGGAGAGAACCTCGGACGGATGACGAATGCGCTGCCACGATATCTCGCTAACGTGGACGAGACCGTCTACGCCGCCGATATCGACGAAAGCGCCGAAATTCGTTAGATTGCGCACGATGCCCGTATACTCGCTGCCGACTTCAATCGTCGCCCAGATTTGCTTCGCGTGCGCTCTGCGTTCGCGCTCAAGCAGTGAACGGCGCGAACCCGACACGCGTAAACGGCGACGTCTGTCGTCGAACTGCGTGATGAGAATATCAAACGCTTGATCTCGATACGGCTCAAGGTCGTCAACGATCGACAACTCGAGCTGTGTGCGGTGAACGTAAATTTCTACTCTCCCGTAAGAAGCGATGACGCCGTCGCCAACGACGTTGACGACTCTCACCGGTACGGGTGTTTTTTCTTCATATGCCTGTTTGACGAATTCCTTCTGCCTCAACGTATCGACGTAAGCGATGGAGAGCAGGATTTCCTTACCGGCATCTGCCGATGAGCGAATGCTACGGATATAGACATCGATTTCGCGGTGCGTTTTGACCGCTTCATCCAAATCGAATTCCGGGTTGCTTTCCATCTCGCGGATCGGGATTTTGCCTTCCGACTTATCCCTCACATCAACGTACACGTACTCGTCGTCATAGCGCACGACCTTGCCGGTCACGATGGTCTTCGGCTGAAGCTCGGGAATATTGTCGATAAATTCTTCAAAGCAGATGTCAGCATTTGACTCGGACGCGGCGTCCTCTTTCGTTACTTCTTTCGGTTCTTCTGCGACTTCGCCATCGACAGCTTTAGTCACTTCTTCAACAACTTCTTCAGTAACGATGTCAGCGACTTGCTCTGCCGCTGTCTCCACTTCTGCTTCCATCACTTTGTCCGAATTGACTTCCGGCTGTTCTTCCGGTTTCGTCAGGCCTTCAATTGTCATCATTCTCTCGATAACCTCCCTGATCATCTCGTCTGGTGTTGAGGCACCGGTCGTAACACCGATCCTCAAGGGTCTCGTCTTATATTTCGAAAGCACTCCGTCGACTTGACCCGCAACGCTAATCAGATGCGTCGCCGGGCACCTCTCCCGACATACCTCCACGAGCTTTGCCGTGTTGGAACTCGTTTCACTGCCTAGAACGAGCACAACATCAGATGAGGCGGCGAGCACCTTAGCGTCCGACTGCCTTTGGGCAGTCGTGTAACATATTGTATCAAATATCGAGAGATTAGCAATTTTATTTTCTAGGTTTTCGCGTATAGATTGCCATTTATTTGCAGAAAAAGTCGTTTGAGAGACTAAAACCCACGCTTTTTCGTCAAACATCGCCCTTTCAATCTCTTTAGGCGTCTCGATGAGCACCGGTTTTTCCGGTGCTGAGTAGCCGATAACCCCGATCACCTCCGGATGATTTGCCGCTCCCGTAATGATAATCCCGTCACCTCGCTTCGCGGCATCGGCGGCAATCTGCTGGACTTTCCCGACAAAAGGACATGTCCCGTCGATCACCTCGCACCCTTTTCGATTGAGATCTTCCACGACACCGGGAGCGACGCCGTGCGCCCGTATGATGACAAACGCGTTGTCCGGCACCTCGTCAGAATGATCCGCGATAGAGACACCGCGCTTTTGGAAATCGGCGATAACGTGTTCATTATGAACGATCGCGCCCAGCATCACGACCGGTCGTTCACCGGCTTTATCCACGACATCCTTTGCCATATTGATCGCACGACGGACGCCGGGACAAAAACCTGCCGACGACGCTACCGCCACGCGTAAAAAGCCGTCACCGCCGGTCGCAAGTTCCCGATAACACGTTTTCGCTTCCGCTTTTTCCTGATATGCGGCCAATTCGAACACCGTGTGTTCGCGATGTTCGTTTTTATCAGTCATATGTCGCCCCTCATCTACCGCTTTTCTTTAAATATTAAGCTCATTGCGGCACGTCCCTTTTCCTATCCGTCGGCGCGAGACTCGAGAGGTCTGACATGGATCTTCCTACAGAAGAGCTCTTCGTTCTCCGCATTGTTTTTATGCGCATATTTTAATCCCGCCAAAGCGTAAATACGACGCATCACCTCGTTTGCCGCCATATCCTGTTCCTCAGGATTGAGCCTCTCCCCTTCTCGAAGACTCAGCTTGACGCTGTCGCCGAAAACAAAGCGCGGCCTTCCGAACAGCCGATAAGTCGGGTTGATGCCGACGGGGATAATCGGGATGCCGCGACGGATCGCGTAATAGATCAGTCCCGAATGCAGCTCGGCGGGCAGCGGCTTATCGAGCGAAACACGCGTCCCCTGCGGGAACAGGCCGACGATCTTCTTGTTGGCGATCTCCGATATGATGTGCTTACTTGCCTGCAAGTCGGAGACAGATCGGTCGAGCGGTATCGCCCCGAACGCCTTCAGGATCCACCCGATCAGTTTCATATTGTACAGCTCTTTCTTGGCGATAAAACACAGCCTCACGCTCTTGAAAAACAAAGTGATAAAGATCGGATCGAATAAGTGATGGTGATTGGCGATGAGAATACAGCCTTCGTCTGACGGCTCCTCGCGACATCCTTCAACACGCGGCAAAAAGAACGGCCAGACAAGGATCGTGACGAGCAAACGAAGAATAATCCTTATAACCCTTGACAACGGCTCGCCGCCAAACGGCTTTTTATGACGATCTTCTTTACCCATGTCGCGTTTGACTCCATGACGGCTGAACCTGCTCGCGCTGTCGCACGACATCGATCATGACGTCCACGACTTCCCTAATGCTCATATCGCTCGTATCGATCAGGACAGCGTCATCCGCCCGCCTCGTCGGTGCCAACTGCCGTTCGCTGTCCTGACGATCGCGAAACTCCATATCGCGCATAACATCCTCAAGCGTTGACGGATCGCCTTGGCGTTCAAGGTCGAGCAATCGCCGCTTGGCTCGGATCTCATGCGATGCCGTGAGAAAAAACTTAACAGGCGCATCAGGGAAAACATATGTCCCGATATCGCGTCCATCAAGAATGAGCGCCTGTTTTTTGCCTATCTCACGCTGAATGCGCACGCAATATTCGCGCGTCACTGGCAGAGCGCTGATATCCGAAGCGGCACGCGACGCCTCCGGAGTACGGATATACGGCGTGTAATCTGTACCGTCGACGAGCGTCTTCTGAACACGATCACTCAAATCGATGTCCATCGTTGTCTCTGACAGCATGGAGCGGACGGCTTCCTGATCGGAGGGAGATATTCCGAGGCGCAACGCCTTGACGCCAAGCGCCCTGTACATAGCGCCCGTATCGAGCGTCAAAATCCCCAAGTGCTCGGAAAGAAGCCTAGCGATCGTGCTCTTGCCGGAACCTGACGGCCCGTCGATCGCGATGACGAGCGGTCGGGGCGCCGACGCGATTTCAGCTGCCGATTGTTTCTCCTGCGTAAATTCCGTGATCGTGTCGTACATCAGAAGATCTACGGGAGGCAGTTCGCGCGTCGAGGACAACCCGAAATCCATAAGAAATTGCTCCGTCACGTCGAGAAGCGCCGGACGCCCGGGAGTTTCAAGTGTCCCGACTTCACGGACGAGACCGCGCTCAATCAACCGGCTTACGACGGAATCGCTGTTGACGCCGCGCACAGCTTCAATTTCGGCGCGCGTCGCCGGCGCATTGTAAGCGATGACGGCAAGCGTTTCGTAGGCGGCGTCCGTAAGTTTCAGATCGCGCACTTTTCCGTAGAACGCTTCCAGCGTATCGGCATAAGAAGTCTTCGTCGCGAGCGATGCCGCGCCCTCGATTTGCCGTATGGTCAACCCTGACATAGGGTCTCGCTGATATCGACGCTTGAGCTGTTCGACAAGGCTTACCGCCTCATCTCTGTCAACTCCTAAGAATGTCGCCATGTCATCGAAAGACAGCGGATCCCCCGCCACAAACAGCAAGGCCTCCAATCTTGCCATGTTCTCAACTTCACTCATGCGTTCCCCTTCCCTTTACGACTCCGAGCTCTTCTGCGCTCGATAAGGATCGGCGCGAAAGCCGACTTCTGTGTCACATTCACTTTACTTTGAAATACGAGCTCCAACATCGCGAGAAATCCCGTGACGCGCTCGAGTACCGGCAAATCCGGCGGGAAAAGTTCATAGAAGAATACGCGTGCCCTTCCCGCAATCTGTTCCACAATGAAGATCATCCTCTCGTGAAGCGAGATACGTTCACGCTCCAGTATCTGCCCCACTTCTTCCGCGCTGTCGTGAAAACGCGCGTCGTTTCGTGATGCGATTAGCTCCACGGCAAGGTTAAATCGGGCACGATCAAGCGATGTCGTCTCGCGCTCCCGCTCGATTCCCATACGCTCAGGCGGTTCAGGCGATTTGCCGAATGACCGGCCGCATCGCTCGTATCGCTCGCGAAGAGAGAGTGCGAGCGCCTTACATCGCCTGTATTGCAAAAGGCGCATAATGAGCAAATCACCGGGATCCGTCTCTTCAGAATCGTCGAGACGGCGCATTTCGGGCAGCAACAATGAAGATTTTATCTGGATTAACGTCGCCGCCATGAGGAGAAAAGAACTCGCCAGCTCCATATCGAGCTCGGCGCTGTCGTGAATGATTTCTAAATATTGATCGGCAATCGATGCGATAGAAACGCGATCGATCGGCACGCGATTTTTGTCGATCAGTTGACTGAGCAGATCGAGAGGTCCCTCATACTGGAGGATATCAACTTGCAACGTGCCGTGTTCCGCGATCATACCGTCACTCTATAAAAACATCGGCATGACGGGAAGCCCTAGAGCCGCCTGAAGCTGCTGAAAGAGCCACGTAATCGGGTATTGAATCGCGTACTTGAAAGGTACGAGAACCCATCCGAGAACGGTCGACAGCGCTCCGCGGAAAAAGAAAACTATGAACAAAAAGGCAAGACCGATATACCGCTCATATTGCAGCAGTTTGCCGTACCATCTATCAGGCAACACGACACCGAAGACCTTGAACCCGTCAAGCGGAGGCACAGGCAGCAAATTAAAGACGGCCAACAACATGTTCGCCTGAAAAAGTGTTAAAAACAGCCGCATGATGACCTCGAGGATCGGTCCGCTCGTCATAAGAGCCATCATGATCGTGAACAGCACGCAGAAAAGAAACCACGACAACGTACCGAGAAGAAGATTCGACAGAGGTCCTGCAAGGCTTACCCAGAAGATGCCGCTCTTGATGCTCTTCGCTTTCGTGAAGCGCGACGGATTGATGGGCACTGGTTTTGCCCAGCCGATCCGCGCGATGAGAAATACGAGCGACCCGATGGGATCCAAATGTTTCAAAGGATTCAATGTGAGTCGCCCGGCCATCGCCGCCGTATCGTCACCCATTTTGAGCGCCGCGTACGCGTGCGCGAATTCGTGAAGCGACAAAGAAAGTGCCAAAACGAAAATTAAGATAAGAATTTCAACAATATCGATATCACCGAAGTTTAAGAGCGGTAAAGCCAGCGTCACGGCACACATCTTTGTAACTAGCATCATAGGCAAAACTCACCATTCATAGCGTAATATTTCAAAGCCGAAACAAGAGTATAAACGGTCAGATCTCCGCATGATTACTCTTGTGCGAACGATGAGATTATAGCACAGGTGAGAATTTAATTTGCCCGAATCAGCGACTGGCGACGTACTCTCCGAACCCCTCCGTCATCGTCACTTTAGTCCCTTGTACCCAAAAAGCTTCGCAGCCGGGGAAACTCGACAGGAGCTCGCGTCCATCCGCTTCCGTCATCATCATGAGCGTCGTCGACAGCAGATCCGCCACACCGGAGTCTTCCGTGATAACGCTTACGGCGTCGTAATAGTCTGCGGGATGATTCGTCGCGGGATCAATAATGTGCGAATAGCGCTTTCCTTCGCAGATAAAGTATCGTTTATCGCTGCCGGACGTCACGACCGATCGATCCTCTACGTTGACAATCTCGATCATCGGTTCCTCGGCGTTCTCAATGGGATTGTTGATGCCGATGCGCCACGGGCCGTTTTTGATGATATTACGCCCGATGACGCGAACATTCCCGCCGGCGTCGATCGCACCCGCACGAAAACCTCTCTCGATAAGACCTCTCGCGATCTTCTCAACAGTGTACCCCTTCGCGATCGCGCCGACATCGAGGCGCATATCGCGATCCGTCAGCGTGACAGTGCCCTTCTCGCGGTCGACCTTCACATCGTCGATCGACGTGTGCCGCGACGCCTCTTCAAGAGCCTGTCGGTCAGGAATGTACGCCCGCGCAGGATCGGCGGTCGAATCCGTCCGCGCTTCATGCCAAAGCTTGAGAACGGAACCCATCGCGATGTTGACACGCCCTTGCGACCTCTTTTCACCCTCAATGCCGAATTCGATCAGATCGAGTATTTCTTCCGGACAGACGACGGAGCTCCCGGCCTTATCGTTGATCGTTTTAATGTTTGTCACACCGGAATAATCCTCATAGATATCGAATAACTGATGGTATCGCCAAAGTTCCTGCTCGACATATCGGTAATGTTCCAGAAATTCGTCCTGATCGACTGCAAGAACAATCATTTTCGTCACCGTATCGAATGGACCCGTAACAAATGCCTCAAATCTTTCGAGTTCCGAAGGATCGACAGGATCAGGTATCAGCTCCCCTGTTGTCGACGAGGGATCGGGCATGGACGGATCAGCGGTCGTCGAAGTGACGGACGTTACCGGCTCCTTATCGCACGCGCAAGACAACATAGCGATCGCACCGACAGAAAAAAGGAGCGCCAACAGAACGGCCAACATTCGCGCCGATCTCATTGCTATTTGAAAAAAACGTCGTTGTCGCTTCACGAAAAACTCCACCCGCCAACTTGCATCAACCGTTTCTTCTAAAGAAAGATTGTAACGGTCTCATCATGGCATATAAGAGGGCACCTGACAAAATGCCTGTCAATATTCCAAATACGAGCAGATAGGGTCCGACAAGGAGAACCGATATCCTGTACTGCATAAACAAGGTGAGAAAAATCAACTGTCCGATATTGTGCGCAATCGCTCCCGATATCGACAGAAGAAAAATGGATATCCGCCGCTTAAAAAGGCGTTCAAGCGCAATCATCACACCGACCGAGAGCAGCGTCCCTGTCATGGAGACGGCTCCGGCGATCAGTCCGCGCGTCATGAACACAAAAATACTTTTCAAAAATGCGACAGAAAAAGCCTCGAACGAACCGATGAAGATCAGCGTCGCCATAACGGCAACATTGGCAAGGCCGTATCGCAGCGGGACAGGCGCCGGCAAGGGAGGTAAAAAACCTTCGATCAAACCCAACACGAGCGCCGCCGCCAACAGGACGGCCGAGCGCGTGAGGCGCTGAATAGAAACAGTTTTTCTCTCTTCACGCGACAAGGTCGACATCCTCCTGACCAGAAGATGGATCCGCACCCTCAATTACGATGAGAAAGCGATTCGGAACACAGGCGGCAAATTCTCCCGCGCGCCTTATCCTCCCCGATTTGATACAGATACGATCGGGACAATCGGACGACATAAATGCGATCGACTTGTCGGCGAATTGGCGTATAGTGATCGACGGTTCAACATCGAATTGAAAATCTCTCTCCGTGCCGGAATTTAATTCCACGACCTCAATCAACTGTCCGTCGTAGTAGATCTTGGCAACGAGTTCAGAAGAATTGCGCGTTGACCACGTCACGAAATAAAGAATCAAAGCAACGGCGACCAGCGCAACTAAGACAAACAAATCGCGCGACCGGATAAAAACTCTCCGATCGCGCGTTTCTTCAACTTTATCTTTCATCTTATTTCGCTTCGTCTGACCCCTGCTTATTCTTCCGTCTTTGTTAATGTACTAAGTCAATAAGCAGACAATGTTGACGACGGAGCTATGGTTCATCTTACGGTGTACCACCGTCACCTTCGCCGATATCGCCACCAGTACCACCACCAGTATCGCCGCCGGTATCGCCACCAGTACCACCGCCGGTATCGCCGCCGGTATCACCGCCGGTATCGCCACCAGTGCCACCGCCGGTATCGCCACCAGTACCACCACCGGTACTGCCGCCGGTATCACCACCACCAGTGCCATCACCGGTATCGCCGCCGGTATCACCACCGGTATCGCCACCGGTATCGCCACCAGTGCCACCACCGGTATCACCGCCGGTATCGCCGCCGGTATCACCACCGGTATCGCCACCAGTATCACCGCCGGTATCGCCACCAGTGCCACCGCCGGTATCGCCACCAGTACCACCACCGGTACTGCCGCCGGTATCACCACCACCAGTGCCACCACCGGTATC
>DUVH01000005.1 GCA_012841145.1 Clostridiaceae bacterium
CTCCGATATTTTGCATCTAATGTACCCATTCAACCCCGCTTTTGAGAAAACCGTTTCGTAATCTATTATAGAGGCAGGAGGGTGTCCATGCACAGGGAACAGGATATGGCGGAACGCGTCTATGCCGCTAGGCAAGATCCGGACTTAACGGACGATTTCATCTACCAATACCTCCCCTTCATCAAAGCTGAGACAACTCGCTTCCTCAAGCGTGCTTGTGACGATCAGGATGATGAACTGAGTATTGCGATGATAGCGTTTCATGACGCCATGAAAAACTATCACAGTGAACGAGGCGCATTCATACCGTACGCGTCACTCGTGATAAGGAATAGATTAACCGACTACGTTCGTAAAGAACAAAGGCACAGAAGAGTGATCTCTCTGGAAACGCAGCTCGACGATGATCTCACACTTGGAGATACCGTCGCCGCAGACGAACGTGATCCGCTACAGGACGAAGATCTACAGACGACAGTTGCAGAAATCATGGAATTTAAGGAACAGCTTCAAACATTCGATATCACGCTTGATGAACTCGTAGAGCAAA
This sequence comes from Clostridiaceae bacterium, assembly GCA_012841145.1. Lineage (GTDB taxonomy): Bacteria > Bacillota > Clostridia > Saccharofermentanales > DTU023 > UBA4923. Next base: position 551 of record DUVH01000005.1, read on the forward strand.
CGCCTAAGCAGCAGCGCAGTCTCGATATATGCAAGAAGGCCATCGCTTTTACGATCGGAGATCGCGCGCTGCTACAGAGAGTAGTCGAAACAGGAAGACTGCCGTTAAAGGAGATTGCGGAAGGCGCTCAAGTATCGCGCAAGACGCTTGAACGTCACCGCAAGTATCTGGTAGGAATTTTCCTCATCTTCAGCAATGGATACGCCTACATGCGTGACCATCTGAATGAAATGTTAATACGATAGAGGCAATATGAAATACTTAGTACTTGAAACTAATATAAAGTATGCAATCGTACTTGATGAGGAAGGACGCTTTTTGAAGGTCGTCAACAGTGCCTACACGGTAGGTGAAAAGGTGGACAGGGTGACTCTTTACCACGAGTTTTCAAGCCGTGAGCGGTCGAGAAAAGTGTGGTTCCAGCGCCTGTCAATTGCCGCAGCCTGCCTGATCATCGCCTTCTTCTCTTACTTCCAAATCTTTGAACGGCCCATTGCGGCCATGCGCCTGAGCGTAAATCCCGATTTTCGCATTGAGTGGAATCGTCGTCAAAAAGTTACCGGTGTCGAAGCTGAAAATACCGGTGCGTTGATTATTCTCGAGAATTATTCTTGGGATCGAAAGGATCCGCCCACAGTGGTGCGAGAACTGATAAGACTGTGCAACATGAGAGGCTATTTCAAGGGAGATAACAATACGGTCACCATCACGATGGAAGAGGGCGACAAAAAGGCAACCCAGAAAGTCTGGGACGAATTGGAAAACAATCTGCCGATGCAATTGTCCTATATCGATGATCTGACGATCAAGATGAAGAGAGACGGCGATAGCGAGTCATCCTCACCGACCGCACCTCCTCCTTCGTCTCAATCAGACGAGACGTCGGCATCATCAGGCGATCAGACGAGTCCGACAATGCGCCCGTCGCCTAACGTTACTGATCCGAGCGGCAGACCGACCGTCGATGACAGCGATTATGACGACGACAGCCGTTATACTAGAAGCAGCAGCAGTCATGATGACGACAGCGATTACACTAGCACCAGCACCAACAGTAGCGGCGGTCAAGATGATGACGACAGCGATTACACCGGCACTGGCAGCAGCAGCGGCAGTCAAGATGACGACGACAGCGATTACACCGGCACCGGCAGCGGCGGCGGCAGTCAAGATAACGACGACAGCGATTACAGCGATAACGGCAGTGATGACGACGATGACAGCGATTACAGCGATAACGGCAGTGATGACGATGACAGTGATTACAGCGATAGCGGCGGTGATGACGATGACAGCGATTACGACGACAGCGATTAAGACGATGAACAAGCTGACGCTGCCCATGCACGATAAATTCAACTGTGGGGACTGTCTTGCGAAAATGACAGTCCCTTTATTATCTAAAAGACGCTTTCAATCACACGGATAATCCGATTTGCCAGACCGTTCCAACTGCATTCCTTAATTTTCACAAAGGGAAAGTAACCTCTTCCGCTCCCGGCCTTCAGACATGAAATCTGAGAACAGATAGCTCCCGCGAGAGCATCAATATACCCCGGACGCGCATCATCGACAATCTCGTCGAGATTCTTCAAAGGCGGCAACTCGACCCAACAAACAGCAGGGTCTTCGATGAGTTCCTGACCGAGCTGTTCTCGCAGACCGGGTAACACATTTGATACGAGATGAAGCCCCGACGCCAAGGCCTCAATTGCGATCAAGCCCATCCCCTCGTAGTAGCTTGGAAATATGAACACGTCACACTGTCTCATGTGGTCTGCCAAAACTTCTTGTGTCTCAACATCGAAAAGACGAATCGTCGGATCATCGCCACTCAACTCTTTAATCCTTTCGCGTGACTCCCTGTCTTCTCTCCCCACAAGGTCGAGAGTCACATCGGGATGTATTTGCCTCACTATCCTGTAAGCCGCGACAAGCTCAAACACACCTTTTGAGTCAGTTATTTTACCGGCATAAATAAGACGTACGGGAGAACCATCGGGGCACTTTTCTTTGTCAGCACATGCATAGAAAACAGACGGATCGTACGCTCCGCCCGTCACCACGATTTGCTCACGACTGACATCGAAGAGCTCCTCAAGGGTTTCAATATCCGCCTTGCTCAAGGCAAGCACCTTTCTCAGTTTTCTCAAACTGCCGACGTGCTCCGCCGCCAATGCTGGGTTTTGTCTCGCTTGGCGAATATCGGTTCCGTGAGAGATGGCGATAACGGGAGTATCAGGAAAAAGATCTAAGACAAGAGCACATAGAATCCACAGGTGGTGACAGACAATCACATCGGGATTAAATTCAGCCCTAATCTCAACCAGCCTGCTCGTAAAAGCATTTTTCCACTGAACCATCATGTCCGGTGTCATTTGAGAATAAACAGTTGAGGAGTAAGGCATTTCATCGCTCATTCCCGCGATAGGAAAAGGCAGTTCTTTCGACCCAAAATAAACGGGATAAGTGTGATCCAATTCCAATTCGAAACACCAATCCTCGTCATTGTGACCGTAAAGCCCCGCCTGCTCCCATCCCCTTCGTTCCTTAATCTCTCGAATGAGATTCCTGTAATAGATGCCGCTTCCCGTTCTCGTGGGGAGTTGCGCCAGACAATGTAGAATCCTCATACGTATTGCACAAACCTCTCTATCACGTTTTCAACTCGTCTCTGCCGAAAAAATCATTTCAAGGGCTCTATCTACAATATACGCCATACGCTTTTTCGCCGGCATGACGCCGATCGAGTTTTGAACCCCTCGTGATTCGGAAACTGTTGGCTATGCAAATCAACGTCACGCCGACATCGGCGAAAATAGCAGCCCACATCCCTCCGATACCGAACAGACTCAAGAAAACGACTGCGATTTTAAGACCCAAAGCAAGGCTGATGTTTTGCATAGCGAACCGCTTCGTCTTTCGGCTAATCTCAAGCGCTTCCGGTATAGCGGAAAGCTCATCCCGCATGAGCACCATGTCGGCTGCTTCAACAGCCGTGTCACTGCCGATCGCCCCCATAGCGATCCCTACATCAGCGATACTCAAGGCGGGGGCGTCATTGATACCGTCTCCTACGAAAGCGACATTCGCATTGCGCCCTTTCGCCGCGATATCGTCTTCCAGATATCGCAACTTATCCTGAGGCAGAAGTTCGCCTTCATAGCGATCGATACCCAACGCCATAGCTTGTCGTTTCACGACAGACTTGCGATCACCCGAGTACATGGCAA
>DUVH01000037.1 GCA_012841145.1 Clostridiaceae bacterium
AAAAAGTATAGCGGAAAGGTCACATAGATTAATGAACGTTATGCCACAGTAAACAGAACAGCCGACTTGCCAGATTAAACTGGACGACCCGCGCTTCTCACTGTCCAGTTTACTTTGGCATTCAGCTTTCTATCGAACTGCGGTTGCCTTTCCTTATCCGAAAGTTGACAAGAGAATTTCTATTTGACATAATGTCTTGGCCGGCCACTCGCCGGAACCGACATGCGGCCATGGCGGAATTGGCATACGCGCACGTTTGAGGGGCGTGTGGGAGACCGTACGAGTTCGAGTCTCGTTGGCCGCACCAAGACAGTCACCACCGAATGCACGCGCTGCGGCGAAGGCAATCGGTGGTTTTTTATTTCATTGAGCGATTGGCAGGGGATGGACATGAGCGACTACAATCATTATCGACCTTTCGGTATAAGCCGTGACGTTTTTGAACTTTCCGAGGAGGCGATGCGGCTCGCCCGCGACGCTTTTGTTCGTGTCGATGAGATTAGGGAAAAGCGTCAACTTGAAGTTCTTCGTTCATTTATGGAATCTCGCGTTTCTGAGAGCGCCTTCATGGCGAAAACGGGGTATGGTTACGGCGACGTCGGGAGAGAAAAGGCGGAAGCCGTATTCGCATACGCTTTCGGCGCCGAAGACGCGCTCGTCAGATTACAGTTCGGCTCGGGGACGCACGTACTCGCGACTTGCCTTCGCGCCTTGCTGAACGATGGCGATGAGCTTCTCATTGTGACGGGACGTCCGTATGACACGCTGTTGCCGACGCTAGGTATGGTAAAAGACGCTCTGACAGACCAACGCCTTTACCCTGGCGATACCTTTACAATCTCACGTCAAGCTCTTTCATCGCGCGGTGTGAGTATCCGTCAACTCGAACTGACAGAAGAGGAAACCCCCGATCTCGCATCGATACGCGCCTGTGTTAAACCTGACACGAGAATGGTTTATATACAAAAATCGAGAGGTTATTCCGAGCGTCGCGCTCTCGTGGCGGAGGACATCGCGTCGATCGTCCATGTCGTCAGGGAGGTCAGTCGAGATACGATCATCTTTGTTGACAATTGTTATGGTGAGTTTGTCGAACCGGTTGAGCCGACAAGGGTCGGTGCTGACCTGATTGCCGGATCCTTGATCAAAAATCCCGGAGCCGGGATTGCGCCGAGCGGAGGGTACATCGCCGGAAAAGCTGTGCTGATCGAGGAGATAGCGGATTGTATGACGGCTGTTGACGTGGGGCGTCACGTCGGCCCGTCCTTAGGTTTTTCGAGACTGCTTCTGGAAGGTCTCTATTTCGCACCTTCCGTCACTGCGTCGGCCATGAAGGGCGCCATTCATTTGGGCGCTTTGTTTTCGCTGGCAGGTTACATGTGTTCGCCGAGCATTGATGATGTGCGAGGCGATATTGTCCAGACTGTACGGCTTGATGAATCGCGTGCGCTCGAGGCGTTTTGCCGCGCAATCCAAGCTTCGTCTCCCGTTGACAGTTTCGTTACGCCCGCACCCGCACCGATGCCCGGATACGATTGTGATATCATCATGGCGTCGGGATCCTTCGTGCAAGGTTCGACGATCGAGTTATCGGCTGACGGCCCCTTGAGACCTCCCTTTATCGCTTTCGTTCAAGGCGGGCTCACGTTTGAAAACGCCCGTCTCGGCGCCATGAAAGCGTTGGAAAGTCTGCGACAGTTTGAAGGAATGTAGTTCAGAACGATATGGATATGAACAACTCGTCGGAGCAATCGAATCAGCTGCAGGAGCGGCGTAAGAGAAGAAGTAAGAGACAGCGTGTCGCCCTTATGGCGATGTCGATTCTTGTTGCGCTGACGGTTGTCTTCACGATCTGGGCTCTCGTCTTTATCATGGCGCGCCAACATGAGACGACGCGCCTCGCTTTTATTACGAAGAGAACAATTGAAGAGACCGTGACATGTCCCGTCGCTTTGATTGATCCATATGAGAAGCTTCGAGCGCCCGCCGAGGGTATTCTCGTTCCGCTCGTCGAAGAAGGTGTTCGTGTCGCTAAAGGTGATCGTGTCGCGCTGATCGTTCGGCATGGTCTTGATGATGCAGTGCGGGAGTATATGTCGGCGAATGAGGCGTACCACGCGAGAAGAATCGTTTTGGCCGGTCTTAGCAATTCAGTGGAGGAGGCGCTTCCGAAAACGCGTTCCGAAAGCCTGATGCGAGAAGCTATTTTTTCGCTGAGCCGGGCGTCGACTATTGGTGACTTGTCGGGGTTTCAGAGCGCAATACGGAACATGAATCGTGCGCTTGATTCTTATCGAGGCGAAAATCTGCAGGAGACAGATGGCGATGACGAATTGACAGAGCGAAAGCGCGAGCGAGATCGTCTGCTTGAGCAGTTGGAGGCGTCCGCTGTGACGGACGGTATCTTGACGGCACCCTCGCCCGGAACAGTCAGTTTTTATGTTTCACCTTCCGATAACGCGATCGATGAAGACGGCTGGCGAGAGATCGCCGATCCTAAAGCGGAGATCGAGCGATTGGCGTCCCCGTCACTGCTGCCGATTGATCGCCGGCAATGCCATGTCACGGCCAACATGCCCATTGTCTGTATTTCGAATGTAGCTGCGAATACCGTTATCGCCGTCATTCCTCGTGAACCTGATGACGAGAAGCGTCTTCAGAGGGGTGATACTGTCGACCTTATCATTTCAAATGAAATACGGCTCGATCGCTGCAGTGTTTCAAGAGTTGTGCCGAGTGAGGAAATTGATCGTGTTTTTCTGACGGTAGCTGCCGATGCCGAGTTGTCGACCCGCCTGACGGCTGTTGCGGATGCTTCAATGACTGTTAAGGCTTTGACGGGATCTGCCGTGCCGATTCGCAGCTTGATTGATTTTTCCGCTGATATGAAGACGGCAAAATTGAAGAAAGTGACAAAAGGCGTGACAAAAACAATCGCGGTTCAAGTGACGGCGTATGACGGTACATACGCTGTTATAGAATGTCCCGAGGGTGAAGAACCTCTAAAAGAGGCCGACCTCTATGTTGTCAATCCGTGGACGATCGGTGAAGGTCAGCTGATTGACTGATTGTCTTGCCGGTTTTGCGAGGCTGATTATAAAGTCGGTATCCGGTATATTTGATAACTGTGAAAGTAGATGAAAGTGAACGAACGAACGGATTTTATTAGACAAAATATTGAACGTGTAAGAGAGCGACTGGTAAAAGCGGCGAATACATCGGGCCGAGATCCTGCCGACGTTCAGCTTATAGCCATAAGCAAGAATTTCCCCGTTTCCGATTTGGAAAAGGCATACAGGTGCGGGCAAATCTCCTTTGGGGAGAACAGGGTACAGGAGCTGCAGCAGAAGTGGATAGAATCCGCTCATCTTGACATGGACATTGACTGGCATTATGTCGGCATGCTTCAACGAAATAAAGTGCGCTTCATTATCGGAAGAGTCTCGCTTATCCATTCGGTCGGAAGCCTCCGGCTCATGCGTACGATTGAGCGGCTGGCAGCCCGCGATGAGGTCGTTCAGGACGTTTTGCTCCAGGTTAATGTCAGCGGAGAAGAGACGAAACAGGGGTTTGAACCCGATGAGGTGGAAGGCGCCCTGATGCAATGCCTTGAATTTTCACATATCCGCGTTCGCGGGCTGATGACGATGGCGCCGCATTACGAGGATCCCGAGGAGACGCGTCCTGTTTTTCGTCAGTTGCGTGAGCTTCGCGACCGATTGATCGCACGTGATGTCGTTCGCGATTTACCTGAGCTTTCCATGGGCATGACAAACGATTTCGAACAGGCAATCGAGGAAGGCGCTACGATTATACGCGTCGGGAGCGCCATTTTCGGCAGCCGTTACGAATGATTAAGGGCTCGCGTCTCTCATCGGTTATGATATGTAAAGCTCAGTGACGGAGTAACATGACAATTAGTTGACAAGCCGATGACACCTTGTTAATAAATCTTGCAACGGTTAGATCCGCACTCTATAATAAACGGGCATAATGCGCAAATGAGCACGTTTGTACGCTCAAAGATGTTCGATCAAAAATACATTGGAGGCAATCATGAGCAGCTTTCTGAATAAATTATTCGGCTCTACCGACGACAGCTACGACGATCTTGAGGAGAGCTACGGCTATTATCCGCCGGATGATCTGCTTCCGGAAGAACCGCAGCGTCCGAGCCGTGAGAATCGTTCCAGACGTTCGCAGGATAGGACGGTGCCTTTCCCTGCAGCAAAGCAGGGGACGGATCACACCGTCGTTTTAGTAGAGGCTTTCGATATTGATACGGCTTGGCCTGTCTGTGACCACGTCAAACAGGGCAGGACGGTAATCTGCAATACGGAGCGGCTCACGCCCGATATCCGTGTGCGTTTTCAGGACATTGTCTCAGGATCGGCTTATGCGATCGGCGGTCTCCTTCAAGCCGTGTCACAATTTATTTTCGTCTTCGCTCCCTCATCGACCCGTATCGACTTTGATGACGGTCGGCTCGCTTTCAGTACGCTGCGTGACGTAGCGCGCAATGCGCCGCCATCGAATGTCATGAACGAGCGTGATTTGTCGCGCTACAACAGATGAAAATGATCACAACAGCTGATAAGGAAAAGCAGAGCCGAGAGACAATCGGTTCGAACGGTATTTTGATCGGTCTCGACGTCGGCGGCAGCATCACGAAAATTGTCGGCTTTCACAAAGGTAAACTCTTAAAAGAAACACTCGTTAAGGCGAGCGATCCTGTAGCCTCAGCTTACGGTGCGCTCGGCAAATTTATGCTTTTGAACGGACTGCGGCTTGATCAAGTTGAAGCGATCAGGATTACCGGTGTCGGTGCCTCTTATGTGGAGGACAGCGAGCTGCTCGAACTGCCGAGCATTATTGTCCCGGAATTTGATGCGGTGGGACTCGGAGGTTTGTACACGGCTCAGGCTGAGAGGGCGGTCGTTGTCAGCATGGGTACGGGAACATCTTTTGTTTATGCTGACATGAAGACGATTCGTCACATCATCGGGTCAGGCGTCGGAGGTGGTACTTTGCTCGGTTTGGGGCAGACCATGTTGGGCGTTCGTGACTTTGAAAGTATCAGCGAGATGAGCCTGGAAGGAGACCTTCGCAAGATCGATCTCTCAGTCGGAGATATTTCTCGTTATGATATTCCCGGATTGTCGGCAGACACGACGGCCTCCAATTTTGGGCGTGTCGATGAGCGTGTGACGCCTTTCGATTTGGCGCACGGTATTGTCAATTTAGTATTTCAGTCGGTCGGGACGGCGGCGGTACTCGCAGCGCGACTTGAGGAAGTAGACAAGATCATCTTCACAGGCAATCTGCTGCGAATTGATTCGGGACGTACTGTCCTGAAGGGTTTCGCCGAATTATATAACGTCGAAATCGTGATTCCTGAACATGCGGAGTTTGCGACCGCGATTGGCGCGGCACTATACGATTCGTCCGTCACGTAAAAGATCTCTATTTGATCTTTCACATCTCGGAAACCTTCATCATATTGTGGCGACGGAGGATTAATAATGCATCGATACGCGGAGAGCCTTTACGCGGGCTTCTCGGAAAGATCATCGGCGTAACTCAGCAGACTTGTTGAGTCGACCGACAAACTGCTGTCTAGAATTAATACCCAAAAGCAGAACGCGTCATGTAGTGAGGCGCGAAACACTTTCTTATGGAAATCGATTTGCTCACAATCATCAATACTCCCGGCGATATGGGAATGAGCTATGCGATATTACAAAAGCTTAGTGTGAGATCCGTTAAGCATTTGATATAACGCTTTAAATGACAGGAGTGATAGACATAGTAAACAAAAGAATCTTAATTATGAGAATTTTAGTTGTTAGTTTATTTAAAATTATGCTATAATATGCAAAGTTGTTGTAACAGAGCAAACGCTATAGATTATCTCAATCGTACGGCTGTTTCTCTGTGTTCTTTAGTTGTGTTCAATGATTACAAAGAAATTGAAGGAGAGAATTATGGGGTGCTGTCAGGATCATAGAGATGAGATCCGGGAAGATATTGACCTGCAGTTGCTCGATCCCGTTTTGGATGAGTACAAAGGTGTGCGGGGCAGTGTCATTCCAGTCTTGCAAAAAACACAGGATATTTACGGTTACTTGCCGAGAGCTTCTTTAAGCTATATTGCTGAAAAACTGGGCGAGAAAGAAGCAAAAATCTACGGCGTCGCTACGTTTTACGCCCAATTTCGGATGGAGCCGATTGGCGAACATCTCATCATGCTTTGTCAGGGGACGGCATGTCATGTCAATGGTGCGGATCGTATTCAGATGGCAATTGAGGAAGAGTTGAAAATTAAAGATGGTGAGACAACGGAAGACGGCAAGTTTACTCTGATGATTATGGCTTGCCTCGGATGCTGCTCGCTTGCACCGGTCATGATGATCGGTGAGGAGACGTATGCTAAGCTCACGCCGGAGAGCACAGTTAAGATTCTCCGCGATTTACGCAACAGGGATCATAAGGAGGTGCCGGAATGAGAGTCGCCGTAGGAGCAGGAAGTTGCGGCTATGCAGCGGGTGCACAAAAGGTTTTTGACGCGATCAAAGCGCTCGATCTCCCGGATTGTAAGCTGGAGATTGTCGGCTGCGTCGGTATGTGTTACCTAGAGCCGATCGTTGATGTTTACAATGATAAGGGGGAGCTCGCCCGGTATACGCATGTTCAACCGGACGATGTCGCGGCCATCTTTTCGGATGAGGGAGCCGATGACAAGCTCATCTTGGCTGAAGATGAAGAAATCCTAAATACTCAGGTACGCATCGTTTTGCGTAATTGCGGGATTATTAATCCGGAGCGCATTGAAGATTACGTTGAAGTCGGCGGTTATGAAGCGTTCAAAAAATGTGTTCAGGAGATGTCACCCGAAGATGTTATTGATGAGATCAAGGCCTCCGGCCTGCGCGGCCGCGGCGGGGCAGGTTTCCCGGCATGGTTTAAGTGGAACGCCGCGCGTCGGTCACCCGGCGAGGACAAATACATGGTCTGCAACGCCGACGAAGGCGATCCCGGGGCGTTTATGGATCGAAGCATTCTGGAAGGTGATCCGCACGCTCTGATTGAAGGTATGTTGATCGGCGCCTATGCTATGGGTGCGAAAACAGGCATCATTTATGTTCGTGCGGAGTATCCGCTGGCAATTAAGCGTTTGGAGATCGCGATCAAGCAAGCGCGCGAGGCGGGTTTCATCGGCAAGAATATTATGGGGATTGAAGGACTCGACTTTGATCTCTGGATTAAGGCAGGTGCCGGCGCCTTTGTCTGCGGTGAGGAGACGGCGCTGATCGCCTCTCTTGAGGGAGAACGGGGAATGCCGAGACTGAAGCCGCCTTTCCCGGCAGAGCGCGGTTACTTCGCAAACCCGACAAACATTAATAATGTTGAGACGCTGGCAAACGTTCCGTTCATCTTGAGGAACGGCGCCAAGGCGTTTACACAATACGGTACGGAGAAAAGTCCCGGAACGAAGATTTTCGCATTGACCGGAAAAATCAATAAGGGCGGTCTTGTTGAAATCCCGATGGGCATGCCGCTCCGTGACGTTATTTTCAAGATCGGCGGAGGGATACAGAACAATCGGACATTCAAAGCCGTCCAGATGGGTGGTCCTTCCGGCGGCTGCATCCCTGCTTCACTCCTCGACACGCCTGTTGACTATGAGCATATCGTCCAAACAGGTGCGATCGTCGGCAGCGGCGGTATGGTTGTCATGGACGAAACGACATGCATGGTCGAGATGGCTCGTTTCTTCCTCGATTTCACGTGTCGCGAATCGTGTGGAAAATGCACGTACTGCCGTGTCGGTACAAAGCGAATCCTTGAGATTCTGGAGCGTATAACTACGGGCAAAGGCAAGGAGACCGATATTGATCTACTGTTGGAGCTTTGTAAGAAAGTGAGCGAAGGCAGTCTATGTGGCCTCGGTCAGACGGCTCCTAACCCTGTTTTGACGACGATTCGCTACTTCCGGGATGAGTACGAAGATCACATTAAGAACGGCACATGCACGGCGAAACAGTGTACCGCGCTTATTGCATATACGATCAACGACAATTGTATCGGCTGTACGGCATGCGCACGTGCCTGCCCTGTTTCCGCGATTTCCGGCAAGGTTAAAAACAAGCATGAAATCGATCAGGAAGCATGTATCCGCTGTGGGCAATGTATTACAACGTGCCGCTTCAACGCGATTGATGTGAGCTAAGGAGGAAGAAATGATTCGAATTAATATAGATGGACAGGAAATCAAGACACATGCGGGCTATACGATTAAACAGGTAGCTGAACGACACGGTATCTTCATCCCAACGCTCTGTGAAGATGAGAAACTGAAGAGTTACGGTTCGTGCGGATTGTGTGTCGTTGAGGTTGAGGGCAATCCGAAGCTGATTCGCTCGTGTTCGATTGAAGCTCGGGACGGTATGGTTATCCACACGCACACGCCCCGCGTTTTGGAGTCACGAAAAACGACACTTGAGCTTTTTCTCAGCAATCATACCGGAGACTGTAAGGCTCCGTGCACCTTGGCATGCCCCAGCCATGTGGATATTCAGGCGTATGTCGGCTTGACGGGGAACGGTCAATTCGAGGAAGCTCTCAAGGTCATCAAGGAAGATCTTCCGTTGCCTGCGAGTATCGGCCGCGTCTGTCCGCATCCCTGTATGACGGACTGTCGCCGGCAGCTGATCGACGATCCCATCCAGATTCATTGGATTAAACGTTATGCCGCTGATCTCGATCTGGCATCTGAGAACCCATGGATGCCGAAGATTAAACCGGCAAGCGGTCAAAAAGTCGCTGTCGTCGGTGGTGGACCTTCCGGTCTTTCAGCTGCTTACTTCCTGCTTCAGGAAGGCCATGCGGTTACGATTTATGAAGCAAATGCTGAGTTTGGAGGCATGCTCCATTACGGCATCCCGATGTATCGCCTTCCAAAAGATGTCCTGAGGAAAGAAGTCGAAATTATCGAGAAGATGGGTGCGAAACTCGTGCCTAACACACGTCTCGGCCGTGATATTTCACTGGAGCATCTACGTGCGAAGTATGACGCCGTCTATCTCGCCATCGGTCTTTGGAAGAGCACGCCGCTCCGTGTCCCCGGTGAGGATTTGGACGGTGTTTTCGGCGGTATTGATTTCCTTTACGATTTTGTGACCGCAAAGCCGCTGAACATCGGAAAACGCGTCGCCGTTATCGGTGGAGGCAACACGGCGATGGACGCCGCCCGGACGGCCGTTCGACTCGGAGCTTCAGAGGTGCTCGTGCTCTACCGTCGAACAAAAGAGGATATGCCGGCAGAGGAGATTGAAATTATCGAGGCGGAGGAAGAAGGTGTTCAGTTCCATTTCACGGTTTCTCCGCTCGAAGTTAACGGTGATGCTAACGGACGCGTTCAATCGATTCGTCTTCAGAAAATGCGCGCTATTCCTCCGGCCGACGGTATCGGACGTTCGAGGATTGAGCCAATTGAAGGCGAAGAGGAGATCATCGAGATTGACAGCCTGATCGTCGCAACGGGACAGGGATCCGATCTTACGGGTTTCGAAGACGTCGAGACAACGCGCTGGGGTTATTTGGATGTCGATCCAAGTACATTTCAGACGAATCTTGACGGTGTTTTTGCCGGAGGCGATATCATTGACAATGGAAACAAAATTGCGATTCAAGCCATCGCGGACGGCAAGAATGCAGCCGGTGTCATTGATTCGTATCTCAAAGGCGACCTGCACCCATATCGCGACTTTTATTACGTTAGACGCGATGATGTGACGAGAGAAACAATTTTCGAGATGAAGCCCGATCTGCAGGAACAGTCGAAATTGCCTATGGATCATATTTCACCTGCCAAGCGGAAAGACAATTTTGAAGAATTTGTACTCGGATACACAGAGGATGCGGTGAAAGCGGAAGGTATGCGCTGTCTCGAGTGCGGTTGTATGGACTACGCGGAGTGTGAGCTCTTCATGTATGGGAACGATTATAACATCGACCCCGATCGCCTCAAAGGTGAAAAACATACCATTGATTACTGCGACGAACATCCGTACATTGTCCGCGACCCGAATAAGTGCATCGTGTGTGGACAGTGCGTACGCGTTTGTGACGAGGTTATGGATATCGGAGCGCTCGGTTTGGTCGAGCGCGGCTTTGACGTAACGGTCCAGCCTTCAATGGAGAAACCTCTCGAAGAAACGGACTGCATCGCCTGCGGACAGTGTATCGCGATCTGCCCTGTCGGTGCTCTTCAGGAAAGGCGACCCAATCAGAAACAGGTTCCGCTTAAAGGCGAAACGACACAATCGACATGCTACGGCTGCTCTGTCGGCTGTGCACAGACCGTCGAGACGAGAGGGACGGTGCTGCTCCGCACGTTGCCAGTCGATAAGGATGATGTCAGTGGCGGTTTGCTCTGTAAGAAGGGACGCTTTGAGCACGACTTCTTCTGGCCTGTCAAAGATCGCCTAATGGTAGCGAAGTCCAAGCGTGGCAGCGTCCTTGAAAGCTGCACATTGTCGGATGCCATGTTGAAAATTGCGCGCGGAGCGCAGGCGATCAGTCTCGTTCACGGCTCCGAGCACATGGCGGTTACTATTTCCGGTAATTACACGAACGAGGAGATTTTCTTGGCACGCAAATTTGCGGAAAAATATCTCGGGACGAAGAAATTCGGCAGCTTGAGTTATCGCCATAGCGGTCTCAAGTGTGTATTGGGCTATGATGCTTCACCCAACACGTACAATGAACTCGGTGCGACGGACCTGATCATCGCGATTGGCGGGGATATCTTCGACAGCCATACGATGGTTGCGCTTAAGATCAAACAAGCAACCGAAGATGGGATTCCGCTCATTGATATTAATCCTGAAAAGACGAAATTGCGCGATTGGGCCGATACGTTCTACGAGCCTGAATGCACCCGAGCGTTCCTTAAGGCTATACTCGATCCTGATACGTCAAACGACGAGGCTAAGGCTGTCGCGGAAGCGTACCGTAAAGCGAGAAGAGCTATGATCGTCTATTCCAAGGCGGATGTCACCGCAGAAGAGGAAGAGTTGATCGCTAAGATCGCCGTCGAGTTCGGTCATATCGGTGCACCGCGCAACGGTATTATCCAGCTCAAGCACTCCGTCAACGAGCAAGGCTTGGTCGATATGGGAGTCGTTCTTGATCGCGATCAGCTTCTTGCTCAGATTGACAGCGGCGACGTCAAAGGGTTGGTTATTTTCGGTGAAGAGTTGCCGGAAGGCTATGCCGATAAATTGTCCTTCCTCGCCGTCCAGACGTTGCGTATGAACCCGACGGCCGAAAAAGCCGATGTAGTCCTGCCGGCGGCGGCATTTATTGAGACGGACGGCTTCGTTACAAGCAGTGAGCGAAGGATATCGCGCGTTCGTCAGGCGCTAAAGCCCGTGCTTGGATTGACGAATTTCGAAATGATCCGTTCGCTGATGCGAACATTCGATGTCGTGTGCGACGAGCTTTCCAGACAAGATATTTTGGGCGAAATCGTCAAATGGAACGCCAATTATGTCGGTGTCCAAGAATGCGACTTTGTCAGCGGTTATTGGCCCCTCTTGGAGGATCGCCAGTTGGCCGTACGTAAAGCGGAGTAGACCCGAGCCGTAATCGACGGCAAGCAATGACTGTTTAAAAGAGGGACCGGTTCGAATGAAACGGTCCCTCTTCCAACGTCAAGACAGAGTTCTTGTCATTTCGGACTGGTCAATCGGGTGAACCTCCTTGTGCAACAGGTTGCTTTACATGGTTATTGTCAAAAAGACGAATATTTTAAAAAGAGCTGAAAAATAGACGGAATAGAAACGTAAAAAGACTGTGGCGCAACGTTTTCGAGGTTTTTGTATCGAAAAACGCCTTTTTCGCAAAAAGCGTTTGACAAAGAGTGAAATCCTTGATATTCTAGCAAAGCGCCTTTCGGGAGGAAGGCGGTATTGGACCTTGAAAATTGAACAGTGCGAACAAGACGGGACCTTGGATCTAGAGAGATTTAAGGAAGCGGTACAGTAAAGTAATTAAGAGCTAAAAAGCTCTCAAGTAATATACATGAGAGTTTGATCCTGGCTCAGGATGAACGCTGGCGGCGTGCTTAACACATGCAAGTCGAACGGAGCTTTGTTACGGAATCTTCGGAAGAAGTGATGAAGCTTAGTGGCGGACGGGTGAGTAACACGTGAGCAACCTACCTTTTGCAGGGGAATAACTCTGGGAAACCAGAGCTAATACCGCATGACGTACACATGAGGCATCTTA
>DUVH01000038.1 GCA_012841145.1 Clostridiaceae bacterium
ATTGGAGGCCAAGAAAAATAAGTTCGTGAATACTATAGGATAGGGCGACTTGGAGAAAGACGAGCGGGAGGGTGCAGGCTTTTCCATCCACGTATTGATCGGCGCCCGGGATACTGCAGGTGTGGATGGTGGCACGATCGGGGCGGTAGAGGGGCTTGTCGGTGAAGATGACGTATTCTTCGGGGAAGATGATATCGGGTGGTTCGATTTTGCCTCGGATGGCTGGCACGCCCCAATAATCGAGCGCTGATTTCCCGCAGATGTATTTTTTAACGTAGTCGCTCATGCTTGAAGTTGTCTCCACTCGTAATCGCTCATGCTCGAAATATTTCTCAAAAGTAATTACTCATGCCTGTAATTTTCCCCAAACGTAATTGCTCATGCTCGATGTTGTTTCCACACGTAGTCGTTCGTGCTCGAAAATTTCCCCAAAAACAATCGCTCATACTCGAAATTTTTTCTAAACGCGGTCGCTCATGCTCGTGCTCCAGTGACTATTCAGTTCGATTGCCTGTACTCAGGGTTCAATGAACTATCGAACATAATTGTTCATGCTCAATTTGTTTCCAAACGCAATCGCTCATGTACGAAGTCTAACGAAGGGTGCAGGGTGTCGGTAAGGAAGTTTTGGTCTTCAGCTTACGTTCGCTGTCAAAATGTCGAAACTGAGAATGTCTTGTCCACGATCGGTGGTGGCAGTCAATTTGTCGAAACTGAGAGTGACTTGTCCACAGCCGGTGGTGGCAGTCAATTTGTCGAAACTGAGAATGTCTTGTCCACAATCGGTGGTGGCAGTCAATTTGCGAAACTGAGAGTGACTTGTCCACAGCCGGTGGCGGCAGTCAAATTGTCGAAACTGAGAGTGTCAGATCAAATGTTGTTTTGCAAGATAGCTGATGCTTATAATGGCATTGAATTAACACTATTAAAGAATATATGTACTCGGTACTATTAAATATTGTTCTTTACTCCTTGTCAATCTTTACTTCAATTTAAATTATCCGCAAAAATGCTTTAACGATGATCCGCTACTTTGACTCTGGTGTTCATTCGGAAATCGGCTTATCCGTGCGATAATTAATATAGCGGACGGGATGTCGCCTACGAAATTGTACGCAGGTGGTATTCTGCCTTGGCAAACATTTTTGGCCTAGGGAGAGGGAGGATTATGAATAATAAAAGCGTAGGAAGAATTCTCTGGGGAGTTGCGCTAGTAGCTTTAGGTGTTATCTTTGCTATAAATGCGCTCGGAATTGTCGACATTAACATCTTTTTTTCCGGATGGTGGACGCTCTTTATCATTGTACCGTCTTTTATCGGATTGCTCAGCAGACGCGATAAGGTCGGAAACTTGATCGGGCTTTTGATTGGGGTTGCCTTGCTTCTTTATGCCCAAGGTGTACTCAAATTTGCCTCCGTTTGGCAAATGCTTATTCCGATGATCTTGATTCTGATCGGTTTGCAGCTGATCTTTAAATCTCCATTTCAGCGGAGGACAAGTCAAAGAATTAGAGAGCTGAAATACGGTGACTATGCTCCTGTGAAAGATGCAGCGGCATTTTCAGCGCACAAGCTCAATTTCGACGGACAGGTTTTTAAGGGTGCCGTATTGGATGCCGTTTTCGGGAGCATTATGTGCGATCTCAGAAATGCAATTATAGAAGAAGATTGTGTTATCACCGCTTCGGCTGTTTTTGCGGGCATTGATATCAAAGTGCCTGACCATGTGCACGTCGAGATTGCATCAGAGACGTTTTTCGGAGGTGTTTCCGACAAGAGGAGCAAGACGACATTTTCTGGCGATCAGGCGGTGAAACCACAGACTTTGTATGTCGAGGCGAACTGTGTCTTTGGAGGCGTTGACATTTCATGAGAGCTTGGCACAATGTGATAAAATACAGCGCAATCGTGCTGGCAGTCCTTTTAGTCGTTGGTGTTTTTGCGGGGATTGTCCGCCTTCTGTCTTTTTTTCTACCCGGTTTTAACCTAGGTAATACGGGTGAATGGAAGACTTATGAGATAGAGAATGAAATAGGCGTTCTTGATGTGGATATTCACCAGATTGACCTTGAGATCATGACATCGTCTGATTCTAAATTCAAAGTCGAAAGTAACTATAAACACCTAACTGTGTCGGAGCAGGAAAATAAGCTACTCATAAAAGATGAGAGAAATTTTTTCTTCTTCAATGTGAGCGGTAAGGCTGTGCTTAAGCTTTATGTCCCCGAAGATACAGTTTTCGACAAATTGGATATCAAGACGGGAGCTGGGACAGCGGATTTAGAAAATCTGAGAGCAAAAACGATCGAAATGGATTTCGGTGCCGGAAAGGCGACACTGATGAATGTATTCGTCAACGATCATGCATTTCTCGACACGGGGGCGGGCAAAATTTCGATCAAGGACAGCCAATTTAATAATTTAGATTTAGACATGGGTGTAGGCAATTTTGAGTTCTCCGGTTTACTTCTTGGCAAAAATGTTTTGCGGATGGGCGTAGGTTCGAGCCAAATTGATCTAACAGGCTCTTTGGACGACTATGAAATATCTATTGAAAAGGGACTAGGTGACGTCCGCGTTGGCCAGGACAAGGTAGGGAACGGGGAGCGGCTCGGAAAAGGCGATAGGGAAATCTCCCTTAAGGGCGGTGTAGGTTCTATCCAGATTGATTTTTCTGAGTAAGCGAACCGCCAAATATGTATCTAAATCACCTGTGACGCCATGTTACAGGTGATATTCGATTCACAGTGTTTCGAGTTGGGGCGGTGTGTCGTGTTACGTCACTTCAAGTTCAAATGAGATTACAATACGGTAGAATGATGCTCGGGTCGTTTCATCCGGTTGATCATCAACTTGTTGTTTTTTGCTCGAGCGGTTCATATTTGTTGTCGAGACTACGATGATTGGTGAGAAATAATAGCATTGTTCAAATGGCGCAGTTCAAGATAGGAGAAGAGTATCGATGATTAAAGATAGAGGAAACAGAAATAGTGTAGCTATATTTGATCTTGACGGTACGTTGCAGAAGACGTTGCCGTCCATCACGATTGCTAGCAACTTGACATTGGATCACTTTGATCTTCCCAACCTCAGTCAGGATACGGTCGTGCGGTTTATCGGCAAGGGGTCACGTGTGCTCGCGGAGAGCGTTATGCGTCACTCCGGAATTGATGATCCTGATACTCTCGAAGAAGCATTCCGTATTTACACGAGGATCTTCGATGAACATTGTACCGATGAACTGGAGCCCTACGACGGCATTCCCGAGATGCTCGAAAACCTGCGTGCGATGGGCGTTGATGTCGCTGTCGTGACGAATAAGAACATGTCGATGGCACCACGTGTCTTGGCGACGTCCTTTTCGCTGGACCTCTTTTCGGAGATTCGCGGATTTAGCCCCGATTTCCCGCTTAAACCCGACGCGACACAAACAATTGATGTTTTAAAAAAGCTCCGCGCAGCGCCGGAAAGATCCTTTTTTGTAGGCGACAGCGATATTGATGTGTTGACGGGCAGAAATGCCGGCATGCATACGATCGCCGTCAAATGGGGTTATCAGCCGCTTGAACAGTTGCAGGCGGTTAACCCCGATTATCTCGCCGATAATCCGGAAGATTTGACAGCGTATATTGAGCGTGTCTTGTCGAGGCAAAGCTAGGAGCGCTCATTCATTTCCCGTTTTTGCTCCTCCAACTCTTCGAGTTTTCTCGTATCAATCTTGCCGACGGCTGTTTTAGGGAATTCATTGATAAATTCGACTTCTTCCGGCACTGCGTAGCGCAGCAATTGCTTTCGGGTCGTCTCTTTAATTTTCTCTTCTAGAAGCTGTTTGTCAGTTCCTTCACGGACGCTGACAAATGCTTTAACGACTTGCATTTTGTACGGATGCGGTATGCCGATCACTGCGACTTGCAGGACTTCCGGAAGCTCCGCAATCAGCATCTCGACTTGTGACGGATAGACAGGAACGCCCGAGACCTTGATCATCCGCTTAATCCGGCTCGTAAAGTGATAAAACCCGTCGGGGTCGCGCCTTCCGAGGTCACCTGTTTCTACCCAGTATTTCCCGTCTTTATGCTTTTTGATGGCGTTTGCCGTCGCTTCCGGCTCGTTTAAGTAGCCTTTCATGACGGTCGGTCCGGAGACACAGATTTCGCCCGTTTCACCGTCGGGAAGAGTCTCTCTCGTGTCCGGGTCGATGATTTTCATCTCCATGCATGCGAGAGGAAAGCCGATGCCGTTGCGACCGGAGGTTCGGTCGTGTGACAGGCTGCAGACAGTGACGGTCTCAGTCAAGCCGTATCCTTCCCGCAGTTTGCAAGTCGAGCCGTGCTCCGACAAGAATCGGTCAAAGCGTGTTTTCAGTTCGGGAGGCAGCGTGTCACCGCCACAGAAGATAGCCTTGAAACAAGAAAAATCGATGTTCTTCATGGCGGGGGAGTTAAGGATGCCTTCGAAAAGTGTCGGAACGCCCGCCATCAAAGTCGGTCTATATTTCTTAATAACGGAGGCTAGCACATCGGGCGAAAATTGCGGGACGAGAATACAGCATTGACCGTTGGCCAGCATCGAGTGCATACCGATACATAGTCCAAAACCGTGAAACAACGGAAGGATCGTGATCATGGAATGTCCTGTAACCTCGGTTGAGCCGGGTTCCTCTCCAACGGCCCATATGATCTGGTAGGCAATGACGTTAAAGTTGTG
Organism: Clostridiaceae bacterium; assembly: GCA_012841145.1. Lineage (GTDB taxonomy): Bacteria > Bacillota > Clostridia > Saccharofermentanales > DTU023 > UBA4923. Next base: position 4,708 of record DUVH01000038.1, read on the forward strand.
ATCGGAAAGCTCGATAATCTTCGGATCGGCCGTCGTTCCTCCGCTGTGCAGGTAGACGGAGACGCGATGTGGGTCGCCGTACTCGGCGGGTATCACAAGGGCGTTTAATGATCCTTTTCCGATCATATCTTTCCACAAGATCCAGTGTTGGTTCCGCGGCATTTGCTTGAGGGCTTTTCTCCCCTTTACCGCCCATAATCCTACGCGACTGACAAGGTCACCCGAGCCAGCCATCGGGACGATAACGATTTGATCGAGAGGGATTTCATTCCGTTTCTCTTCGAGTTGTGAGGCGAGTCGCGGGAGGAACAGTTCGGGAAATGCAAGAAAACGGCTGTCGGTTGAGGCCACCGAATCGATGACGACGGCAGGAGGCGCGAGCGGATGAATCATATTGCAGATTCCTCCGACGCGATTGACAGCGTAAAAAAGGATTACCGTTTCCGGGATGTTAGGCATGCAAAACGAGAAGACGTCGCCCTTTTTGAAACCGATGGCGATAAGGCCGCGAACGCATGCATCGATACGACTTTTTAGTTCTCCGTATGTGATGTGAGCGCCGAGAAACGAAATTGCTCGCTCATATGGACGGAATGCGCATACGTCATCGATCATCTCTGTCATTGTTTTTTCGGGTATATCGAAAGTCTCGCGAAAAGACGCATCTAACACCGTCGGATCGGGAAATTGTTTATTCAAGGTGTTGGCCCTCCTTAACCAAGGCGCATCTTAATACGCGCTCGGGATGCTTTTAATCATGAACGGCAGAGACGCGAACAGTCAAGTCGGAAATGAACGATGGCGCACGCCGCTTGCTATTTACTTACATTTTTTGAAGTATTTAACGCTATTCTATCATTTTAGAAAGGGTTAACCTATACTTAGAATTAAGTTGTGGAGAAATAATGTGTGAAGGAAAACGCCACGATAATAGGTCGTAGGAGATAATATGGCGAAAGCTAGAAAAGTATATGTTTGTGGTGAGTGCGGGCATGAGACGAGCGGCTGGCTCGGCCGGTGTCCCTCATGTGACACGTGGAATTCATTTGTTGCCGTTACGGAGATGCCTGCAAAAGCACCGGTTGCGCGTACGGGCAGTTGGCTGCCGGGATCTCCCGAAGACGTGCGCACTGAAGTGATCGATTTGTCGAAGATCGAAGTCAAGGAGACTCGTAGAATACCGACAAACATTCCTGAGCTTGATCGCGTACTGGGAGGAGGAATCGTCCCCGGATCACTGATTCTATTAGGCGGTGATCCCGGCATCGGTAAATCAACACTTGCACTGGAAATCTTAGGACATATCCCCGACGAGAAGATCCTCTACGTAAGCGGCGAAGAGTCTGAAACACAGATAAGGATGCGCTGCGAACGCTTGGAACTCGGAGACAAGGCGATTCCGCTCCTGACAACGACTAATTTCTCGACGATTGAGAAGATATTGCTTGAGCGTCAGCCGATGATTGCAGTGATCGACTCAATCCAGACTGTTTATTCTGATGATCTTTCTGCGGCGCCCGGCTCCGTTTCGCAAGTCCGCGAAGCCGGGATGGGTTTGCTGCGAATCGCCAAAAGTTTCGGGATAACGATTCTCATGACGGGGCATGTGACGAAAGAAGGTGCGATCGCCGGGCCGCGTGTGTTGGAGCACATGGTCGATACCGTACTCTATTTTGAAGGCGAGAGAGACAGTTCGCTGCGTATTCTTCGCTCCGTAAAAAACAGATTTTATGCGACGGATGAAATCGGAATATTCGAGATGACGGAAAAAGGTCTCATCTCGGTCGACCAGGCGACGAGCCTCTTTCTCGACGGGAAACCTCGGAGTGCTGCCGGCTCCGTCGTTACGGCGATTCTCGAGGGCTCGCGCCCCCTCTTGTTGGAATTGCAGGCGCTGACAGTCGCATCGAATTACGGGTCGCCGATCCGAATGGCTCAAGGGATCGACCGTTCACGATTGATTATGTTGATGGCAGTCGCGGAGAAGAAGACGAATCTGGATTTCAGTTCAATGGACGCGTACATCAATGTGACGGGCGGTATGAGGATTCGAGGTACTTCCGCAGATTTGGCGATCTTGGCGGCTTTGCTGTCGAGTGTCCGAGACGAGCCTCTTGGTCTTGAAGTCGTTGTGATCGGGGAGGTTGGGCTTACGGGTGAGGTTCGTTCAGTGTCGCGTATCGCCGATTATCTCGAGGAGGCGTATCGTGCGGGATGGACTCGATTCGTCGTACCCGCCTCGGCGCGTTCGAGATTGCGGCGTTTTGAGAAAGAACGCAATGTGCGTGTATATTATGTGAGTGAGTTAAACGAGGCGTTCGACCTGTTGTTTTCGAAAGAAAGCTGATATGCGGTGGAGGTAAAGAGAGCTGATGCCCGGTGGAGGTGGTGAAGAGGATGAAAGTATACGCTCTGGTGCTTGCCGCCGGAAAGGGGACGCGGCTCGGCGGCGATGAAAACAAGATTTTCCGAGCGATCGGCGGTCGTTCGATGCTTGAGCGCTCCGTCGACATTCTGTTTAAATGTGTCGATGTCGACCACGTTGTGATCGTCGCTGACGAAGATGAGATCGGCCGAGTCGAACTTTTGATGAAAGAGGTTTACCCCGATGAAACGATTCCTGTCATCAAAGGCGGTGCATCAAGGCAGGAGTCGGCATTAGCGGGACTGTTAGCGATCGAGCGCCTTTATACGCCTTCGGTTCCTTCTGACCATGAGCGTCGTATCGTGCTGATCCATGACGCCGCTCGCTGTCTTTTGCCGCGAGGACTCGTATCCGACTTAGTCGATACGATCGCAAAAACGTACTCCGGCGTCGCCCCGGCCATTGCGGTAACCGATACGATTCGGCTGACGGACGAGCGAGGTGAATCGATCAGGCAGACACTGCCTCGAAAACGACTCGTTGCCATGCAGACGCCGCAGGGTGCCGACTTCGATATCATGCTGAAGGCGGCGCTTGTTGCGGAAGAGGAAGGGGCGCTTGTGACGGATGATCTTGAATTATTGATCCGTGTCGGTTATCCTGTCAGACTTATTAGAGGCGACGAAAGGAATCTGAAAATTACGACACCGAGAGATATCGTTATCGCTGAAACGATTGTTTCAGACGAACTGATTCTTTAACATTTATGTTAGACTATAGGGCAATAGATGAACGCAGGAAGCGACCTCATTATTAATTGAATTTCAGGAGGCATTTTATGGCAAAGGCATCCGCACCGATCTCAACACGACTGGTCGCGACGATTAACGCCCGTTATTATCCCGTGGAAGGGATAGCGGACGCATACTGTTTGGACGGCAAATTCCCGAGCAAAAGGGAGCTCCGTTCCGTCAACACGACGCTTGACCGTGATTCCAAAGGTTCTTTCGTCGCGCTGTTCGGCTATTCTTCGGACGGGCGGTCACAAGCATCGGCATGGCAGGAACCTCTTAAACGTCTGGCAGAGCAGGTCAATTCCGATAGTGGCGATATTGATAATGATATAAATGATCTCGCTGAGACAGCGATGGATGTGACGGGTCGTATCCGTTTAGCGGACGACGCGTCGCGTGAACCGTATTTCTCCGGCGTCATTATTCGTGACGGCGAAATGGCTGCCGTAACGGTAGGTGACAGTTTGGCATTTGTCTATCGGCACGAAGCTCTCTATCCTTTGACAAGCAGTACGAAAAAACTTGAACCGACTGATTTATACGGTGATCGTGTTGAAGGTTTTGAAGATTTTATCGCCGGTGAGGCGGGAACGATCCGCTATTCGAATATCGCTCAGATTGAGCAGGGCGACCGGCTCATCCTTTGTAACAGTGAAGTGTTCGATACCGTAGGCCAAGCTCAGATGATGCGTCATCTTGAAGAGGCGGAAGACTCGCTTGACGCGGCCGGGCTTCTTCTGACGGCTGCCGCATCGCAGATGCCCGGTACACCGATGCAGGTGGCGGTTGCGGACGTTATTTCAGTAAGAGAGGATGAGCCTGCAGCGGCGCGCTTCAGTTTAGGACGTTTTGCAACTCAGGCGATGGAGCCTGTTGTCATCGAACCTGTTGAGGAAAGTCCCGATATGGATTTTGCCAGAACGCAGCGTTACCAGAAACAGGACATGGTAGACATGATGAAAGCGACGCCTGCCTCTGAGAAACCGAAATCTTTTGGTGATGAGTGGGCGCGTGATTATGCAGACGAATCCGAGGAAAAATCTCCGTTCGCATATAGTAAACCGGCTGACCCGATTTCTTCCGATGAAGAATCGCTTTTCGCTCCGTATCGCGGTTTCGGTGAGAGCTCGGAGTCTGTGCCGAACCTGCTATTTGACGACGACGACGGTTATGCCGACTATAAACAAGAGAGTGAGCCTTCAGGCCATCTGCCTGTCTTTGCGTACAATTCTGAAGCCCAAAGACGGCGGAAAGCGCAATACGATGATTACAGACAACATGAAGCGTGGGATGCGGGCGATGAGCTGGATGATGAAAGCGTTTATGATCCGTATAGCGATGACGAGTATGACGATCTCGGTTATGAGAGGAGACCGCGTGCCTCAGATCGCACAAGACGCATCGCATTCTACATCATCTTGATCGCCATTATCATAGTCAGCATTGTCGCTCTGATTAAACTGTTGGCGGGCGGCGGTTCGGATAAACCTTCCGACGATACGACGACTTCAACGACACAGACGGAGCCCGTCATTGTTCCTGAAGTAACGACGACGACGGTACCGCCCAGTGAAACGACGACGACGGCACCCGATACTTCGGGCGATACGATCTATACAGTGCAAAAAGGCGATTCTCTCTGGTCGATTTCTATGAAATTTTATGAAAAAGGATTGAGCCAAAAAGGTTTGGACAAATTGGCTCGCTACAACGGTCTGAGTGGACCGAACGAGCCTCTCCAGGTCGGACAGGAAATCAAACTGCCTCCGATTGAGACATTGAGGGCGATGGACTAGGATTCCCTTGAATAAGGGATTACAATCGAGGAGCCCGGTTTCCCCGGGCTTTTCAAATACTGTTATTGATTCTGAGGGGGTACCTCGTGAAAGCATTGAGTTTGAACGAAGTTCGAAAGTTGTTTTTGGAGTTTTTCGAGGAGCGCGGCCATCTTATTTTGCCAAGTTTTTCGCTTATCCCGGAGGATGATCCCTCCGTTCTATTGATTAACGCCGGTATGACGCCTATGAAACCTTGGTTTACCGGCGCGAAAACTCCTCCGTCCAAACGCGTCGCGACGTGTCAGAAGTGTATTCGCACGCCGGACATTGATAACGTGGGCAAGTCGGGACGTCACGGTACGTTCTTTGAAATGTTGGGTAACTTTTCATTCGGAGATTACTTTAAGAAAGAGGCGATCCTCTGGGGATGGGAATTCTCTGTCGATGTGTTGAAACTTGATCCGGATCGGATCTACGTTTCGATTCATCTGGATGACGATGAAGCCTATGAGCATTGGCGTGCCATCGGTTTTCCTGAGGAGCGCATTTTCAGATTTGACGAAGATAATTTCTGGGAACACGGGGTCGGTCCGTGCGGGCCTTGTTCCGAAATGTTTTACGACAGGGGCGAGGAGTATGGATGTGGCGATCCGAATTGTACCGTTGGCTGCGAGTGTGATCGCTATGTTGAGTACTGGAATTTGGTCTTTACGCAGTTTGATCGGTTAGAGGATGGTACGTATGTTCCGCTCGAAAAGAAAAACATCGACACGGGCGCGGGTCTGGAGCGCATCGCATCCATTGTGCAAAACGTTCCTACTCTTCTGGACGTCGACACGATACGAGCGATTGTGGACAAAGCATGCGAAGTTACGGGAACGGAATACGGTGAAGATGAGTCGAAAGATATTTCTATCCGCATCATCACAGATCACGTCCGTTCGTCCATGATGATGATCGCCGATGGCGTACTTCCCGGTAATGAAGGGCGAGGCTATGTCCTTCGCCGACTAATCAGGCGTGCAGCCAGACAGGGGCGTCTGCTCGGAGTGAACGAGCCGATTCTCGCTCCCGTTATGCGCGTCGCGATCGCACAATCGAAGGAACATTATCCTGAACTTGAAGACGAGGAGAGGATTATACGCGTGCTCGAAACGGAGGAAAAGCGCTTCAACCGGACGATCGAGCAGGGTTTGACTCAATTGAAAGAGACGATTGAGCGTAAACGTACCGAGGGATCGGATACATTATCGGGCGATATCTGTTTCCTGTTGCACGATACTTACGGATTCCCCATTGAATTGACCGTCGAGATTGCGGCGGAAGACGGTATGAGCGTTGACATGGAGTCATTCACAGAGCTCATGAATGCGCAGCGCGAGCGTGCGCGTAGAGATTTTCTCGAAAAAACGTCTACGGCATGGGGGACTATCTCGCTTCCCGATCATATCCGTGCGCTTGAACCGACACCTTTTTATGGTTACGACCGTCTCGATTCTGCCGTAAAACTCCTTCATATCCTCAAGCTATCTGATGATGAACGTGCTTTTGTTGAGGTGACGAGCGCGTCGGAGGGTGAAGAAATCGTCTTGATCACAGACGGGACGCCGTTCTATACGCTCGGTGGCGGTCAGACAAGTGACCGCGGCACAATGACACAAGGCGAGACACTTGTCGATATATTCACAGCCGATTCATCGGGTGACGGGATCGTGTTGCACCGAGGAAAAGTCAGGGCGGGGACATTGCACGCCGATCACGACATCGTGTTCCATGTCGACAGGGTGCTTAGGCTTTCGACTGCTCGCAATCATACGGCGACGCATTTGCTGCATGCCGCATTGCATCGCGCGTTCGGGGAGGGTACCGATCAGAAAGGATCGCTCGTCGCGCCGGATCGTCTGCGCTTTGATTTCGTTCATGACGGTTCCGTTTCTTACGAGCGGTTGCGCGAAGTGGAGAGGCTTGTCAACGCGAAGATTCTGGAGAATTTGCCAGTCATGACGGAAGTGATGAGTTTGGAAGATGCCAAGGCGCAAGGTGTAACGGCTCTCTTCGGTGAGAAATATTCCGACAGCGTCCGTGTCGTTTCGTGTGGAGAATGGTCGCGTGAGCTATGTGGCGGAACACATGTAAAGTCTACCGGTGAGCTCCTTCTCTTCCGTATTTTGTCTGAAAGCGGCATCGCGGCGGGTATCCGGCGCATCGAAGCTGTAACGGGCAGGGGCGCGATGGATGAGACATTTAAAGACGCAGAGATTCTGAAGGAGTTGTCGGATCGTCTTCACGCTAATCGAGATGAGATGGTCTCTCGCCTTGATGCGCTCGAGGCGCGTGTTAAGAGTCAGCAAGATGACATTAAACGCCTGCAACGCGAGAAGCTCAGCGGATCCGTCGCGGATCATGTGACGGACGAACAGGCGATTGGCCCTTTCAAGACATTGATGGCCGTGTTGCCGAACTATGATGCGGCGATGCTCCGTGAGGCAGGCGACAGATTCCGTGACAAAATAGGCGATCATGGCGTTATTCTGCTTGCTTCACCATCGGACGACGGCGACAAGGTTCTTTGGCTGGCGATGGCGGGAGCGAAAGCGGTTGCGGACGGCGCTAAATCGGGTGATCTTGCGCGTATCGCAGCTAGAATCACGGGCGGTGGAGGCGGAGGTCGCCCCGATATGGCGCAGGCCGGCGGTCGTGATGTCACGAAAATTGAAGATGCGATGGAGGCAGTTCGCGCTCACTTGTCATCCATTTCATGAGAGAGGAAGAGATAAATGGAGAATTGTATTTTTTGTAAAATTGTTCGCGGTGAGATCCCTTCGACGAAAATATATGAAGACGACAATGTTTTGGTGTTCAAGGATCTCCATCCTGTGTCGCCGGTTCACGTGTTGATCATTCCGAAAGTTCATTTCGACAATCTTCATATGATGTCAACATCGTGCGAAGGCCTCGAGGCGCTAAACGCGATCTTTCAGGCACTGCCCGAAATAGTGCGTCTTGTCGGTCTCGAGGAAAAGGGGTTTCGCCTTATCAACAATTGCGGCGTGTCGGCAGGTCAATCTGTCATGCACACGCATTTTCACCTGATTGGCGGGCGTTCCCTCGGAACGAAGATTGTGTAGCGGCGAAGTATCTTCGCATAACTGATTTTTAATGAAAGCGGCGACTCGCGTCCGTGGTTTGCGAGTCGCCGCTAATTATTGTTCTATTGAAACGAGCGACGGGAATCGGTCGGAGCGTGACTTGTGCGCTTTTAATCCTTGTCGACTTCGCCGTTCGGACTCTGTCTGTTAACTTCCATCGCCTGTAAAAGCTTCCTGATCTTTGTCGTCGGATCGAGAAGCGTCGACAAGGATGCGTTATGGTTCAAAGCATCAATGATCAAGGCGACGAAACGCGACGCGTTGACGTCTTTATACCATTTAGCCGCGAGCAATTCCGGCGAGCGGTAGATCAAGTTCGTGCAAAATACGGCATCGATGATGCCGTCCTCGTATGCCTTGTTGAAAGCGTCAAGACCGTCAGTGAAAAGTCCGAACGTCGCCGCGCAGAAGATCTTGCGCGCGTTGCCGGCTTTGAGCGTCCTTGCGATCTCGAGCATCGATTCGCCTGAAGATATCATGTCGTCGACGATCATGACATCGCGCCCGTCAATCGGTTCACCCAAGAATTCATGGGCGATGATAGGGTTGCGGCCATTTTTGACGACCGTGTAGTCGCGCCTCTTGTAGAACGTCCCGAGCGGCAGCCCGAGGACGGAAGCGTAATACACAGTACGGAAAATCGCACCCTCATCGGGGCTGATCATCACCATCTCCCGATTATTAAAGTCAATGTCGGGGTACGCGCGAATCAAACGCTCGAGTACTTGGTAAGTCGTCGGCACGTTTTCAAAACCGGAGGTCGGAACGGCGTTCGCGACCCTGTCGTCGTGGGCGTCAAACGTAATAAAATTATCGACGCCGAGCTGATCCAGCTCTTCAAGCATGTGCGCGCAGTCGAGCGATTCACGTGCGTTGCGTCGATGCTGCCGACCCTCATACAGGTAGGGCATGATGACGTTGAGGCGCCTCGCTTTTCCGGAGGCGGCCAGAATGATGCGCTTAAGATCCTGATAATGGTCATCGGGACTCATCATGTTTTGACGACCGCGCATGTTATACGTGACGGAATAGTTCGTCACGTCACAGATGATATACAGATCGTGTCCACGCACTGTGCGTTCGATGACGGCTTTACCTTCACCCGATGAGAAACGGAACGTGTTGACGGGAATATGGAAATCGTCTCGCAGGAACCCGGGACTGATTTCGTCGGGCACCTCTTCAATGAGGTAAGCTTTTCTTCGATCGACAAGCGCTCTGTTGATCTCCTTTGAAAGCTCCGCCGCACCGCGCATGGCGATGAGCCCTACGGGGGCAAACGGCTGCATCGGATTGTTGCCGTACTGGTCGTATTTGTAATAATTGCTATCGTTTCTGCTCGTGACTCTTCCGATATTTTGCGGCATTCTGTGTCAACCTCCTGATATCAGTTCATTTTTGCGAGATCGTCGAAGCTTAATTGACGACGTGATGCGTTGTCCTTATGACCGAGTGACTCGAGGAGCGCGTCAATCCGCTTGGCCGGCGCCATCAGTCTCGACAGCGAGGCGTCGTGATTGAGAGCGGAGATCAAAAGGGCGAGATCATCCGCCATCGGGATATCCGTATACCATGGTGATGAAAGCACTTCGGGAGGCCTGTATGCCATGTCGGTCGAAAAGACGCGTTCGATGATACCGCTCTCCCAGGCTTGTCTCAGTCGTGTGATTCCTTCCGTAAATTGCGCAAACGATGCCGTGCAAAGCACCCTGTTCGCACCTCTCGATTTCAATGCGCTTGCACAATAGATGAAATCGTCACCGCTGTCGAGCAAATCGGCGACGATAATGACATCTTTTCCTTGAACACTTTCGCCGAGAAAAGTTTTGGACGTCGTTTGAGTCAGCACATCATCAACGTATTTGAAATCTCGTCGATGATAGAAAATACCGAGAGGCAATTTCATAGCCGATGCATAGAAAATGGATCGGCTGATGTTGGCTTCGTCCGGGCTGACAATCATCATGTGATCACGGTCGACGCGAAGATCGGGAACTGTCCTGAGGATCGTCCTTATACTCTGATAAGAAGTGGGGAATGATTCAAAGTTCGATCGCGGAACGGCATTGGCGACACGTGAATCGTGTGCGTCAAAGGTGATAAAGTTGTTAATGCCGAGGTTAAAAAGTGAGCGCAGCATGGCGCCGCAATCAAGCGATTCCCTGTCAGATTTTCTATAACGGCGACCTTCGTAGAGAAACGGCATGATCACATGGATACGAGTCGCTGAGTCGCGGGTACAGAGGATGAGGCGCGTGAGATCGAGAAAATGCTCGTCGGGCGTCATGGAGACATCTACTCCGTACCGTTTATACGACGTGCCATAGTTGAGTACATCAGTTAAAATAAAAACGTCGTGTCCTCTCACCGTATCGATAACGCGCGCCTTTCCTTCGCCGGAACTGAACCGCGACAGATCAGCTTCGATGCGATAATCATTGCGGACATAACCGGGAATTTTGAGTATTTCAGGTTTGATTTTTGCGAGCGCCTTTCGCCGAGATGCCAACTGGTGATTGATGCGTTCCGCAAGCGGCGGGTCGATTTGATGAACGATTAAGGCAATGGGACCGTATGACTCGAGTTCCGGTTCATCACCGAAAAGGTTCTTGACGGATTGGTCAGCCGGAAAAGTGAGACTTTGCATGTGTATCCCTCCAGTGTGTATAGTATAACAGATAGACAGCAGGTGAATGGAATGAATCAACGGGCAAAAGGCAAGAACAAACAAAGATCACTAGGATACATCGCAGCGGCGAGGGCGCAGCAGTTTCCTTCTCCGTCTCGACGTGAGGTGGCTTTTGCGGGGCGCTCCAATGTCGGTAAATCCACGCTTATCAATGCGTTGAGCAAGAGAAAAAATCTCGCACGCACGAGCAAAACGCCGGGTAAAACGAGATTGGTTTTTTTCTATGAGACGGAGAGGCCCGATCTTTACTACGTCGATCTGCCGGGATATGGCTATGCGAAGGCTTCACGAGACGAGTTGGCGTCATTTTCGCGCGTGACGGATGATTACTTCAAGTCCGGAAGGAAGATCGATGTCGTGCTGTTGCTCATCGATATACGGCGCGGGTTTGGCGAACTCGATCTGCAGATGCTCGACTATCTCTGCCATTTTCGTATACCGTGGCAGATCGTGTTGACAAAGGCCGATAAGCTGTCGCGTCAATCCATCGTGCAGGCTGAGCGCGAAGCGATGGCGACAATTGAAAAGTACGCAAGTGAGTATGGTCAACAAGCGTATACACCCATTTCCGTTGCTGCCGGTCCTTCTCCGAGAGACGCAGCCGTGCAATCTCTTGAGAAACGCATCTTCAATATTGTTGATGATAAGAAGGATAAGTAGCCGTCACTGATCTGAACAAGCATTGAACTGTCTAAACAGATCGTCAATTTAGCCTGCAAAGGCTGTTTTTGCGGTGAAAGGAGCCGACGAGGCTCTTTTTTATGTCTCAAAATCTTAAGTATGCTCACAGAGACAATTCAAACGACTGACGTGCATAGTAGGTACATTCGCTATCCTCTCTTTCTGTTTCTTTTCGTTGCGATTTTTTCTTTTGCAGTGACGGAGAAGATGCTTCTCGTTTGGGAGCGTCGGCAGGCAAGCGGCGTTCATTCATTTTCAGGAATTGTTATTGATGCCGGCGTCGGTATGCCGGCAAACCGTGAGAGAGGGCGTTGGCAGATTGTCCGTTTGTCAAACGGTGTGCCCGTAATGCTTTGGATGAACGATGCGGCGAGACTGGGAGATCGTGTCACGGGGATCGCGTCGTTCAAATGCGGAGAGGGCATGAGAAATCCCGGAGGATATTCGACACGACTCATGTCCCGATCGAATGGCGTTGCGCATGCCGGGTATCTTGTCAGGTGTGATATTGAGCGTGTCGATCATATTATGTGGACGATTCGACGTTTGCCGGATTTATTGCGCGACAGGGTGCGTTTTCACGTTCCATCTTTCTGGGAAAGCACAGAAAGCGGTGCTCTTCTGGCGTCCTTCACATTAGGTGATACAGGTCTATTGAGTGACATCGAGCGCTATCATTTGCGAGTATCCGGTCTATCACATCTGACGAGCGTGTCGGGGACACACCTCTATTTTTTTCTCGTTCCGTTTCAAAATTTGGCACGGAGAATGAAGAGAACGCGGCGCGGAAAGCAGAGAATGCTCTTTGTGTTGACGCTCGTTCCGGGTATGCTGTGCGGCTGGAAGAGCGGTATCGCCCGCGCTTCACTGTCCGTATTCTTGTTACGGCTCGACACCGTTTTCGGGCGGCGGCGTGATCCGATCAATCTATTGTTGTTTGTGGCGACTTGTCTTCTGGCACTCAATCCGTTTGCGATTCGATGTCAGTCGTTTTGGATGAGTCTAGCCGCTGCCGGTTCGATTCGTTTCGTGTCGACTTCCGTCAATGGACGACGAAGCCGCATAGCTGAATATCCCGCTGACGGAAAAAAACAAACAGAGAAGAATTTGCGCGTCAAGTCGAGAACAGGCTGTTTCCTAAATCGTGCGGTTTACTCGCTGAAGCGTATCTTCCTCATATCTTTGACGGCTCAGGTTGCCGTCTTGCCTTATACATTGATGACCTCTGCCGGGTTCCAGCTGCTCTCGCCGCTCACAAACACTCTCGCGATGCCGCTCGCTTCGTGTTTGACTGCGTTCGCCTACGTATCTGTGGTGGTGCTCTCGCTGATACCGGTTGATAGTTGCCGTTTGATGAGAGCAGGGACTTTTCTTGCTTCTCTGATCAATCCTTTGGCAGGTCTTTTTCATAAATTAGCGCGGTGGTCGGCAACAGTCAGATTGACTTTTATACCGATCGAATGGCTTGTTATGATTTTGTTCGTCGCGCTTCTTGGCTATGTCATTTTTCAATTGAATACACGTTCTGCAATCATAAAGCGTTTCGCCGTCATTATCGTTACGATAGGGCTTGCGGTGTCGATCTTATGGATAACAAGGGAGAGAAAGGATTGGCGTGTCATTTTTCTCGATGTCGATCAGGGAGATGCAACGTTAATCATCTCTCCGGAGGGCTACACATGTCTCATCGACGGAGGCGATCGCGGTCACGGTTTCTACACGATTCTTCCCGTCGTCCGGCTGTTCTCGCTTCGCAGGATTGATATCGCCATCGTGACACATGCGCATGGAGATCACGCCACGGGAATCGCGGAACTTCTCGAATGTCGTATGATCGAGCGTCTCTGCATGCCTGTCGTATCGCATCGCGAGTCTAGATCATCAGGAGAAGAGGATTGGGAAGTCGACTTGACGGAGACGCTCCTTATGTTAGCGGATGAGGGAGGAGTTTATTGTGTTGCGCTGAAGGCTGGCGATCGCTTGGAGCTTGGCTCACTTTTGATCGATGTCTTTTATCCGGAAGAGGAGCGCGATAACCGCGACTTGAATGATGATTCACTCGTACTGCGATGTGAAATAGGCGGATTCAAGATTCTCTTCACAGGTGATGTGACGGAAACAGGTGAGCGACAGTTGCTCAGCAGGTCAATCGATCTCTCCGCCGATGTCCTCCATGTGCCTCACCACGGTTCAAAAAGTTCGAGTTCTATGGCGTTTCTCGAGTCGGTATCGCCGAGAATGTCGGTCATTTCAGTCGGACGAGATAATCGCTTTTCACATCCGCATGTATGTGTGTTGCAAAGGCTCCGTGATATCGGTTCAGACGTCTTCAGGACAGATCGGTCGGGGGCGCTTATCTTGAACATCCGGGAGGGAAAGGGTACGATGACAGAGTGGATAACGCCGTGTATAAGGGAGGAAGAGTGAGACCGGTCGTGAACAAACACATGAATTACAGGGAGCTCACGGCTGACCTCGTGCGCGCCATGGATCGCCCCGCTTACATTCTTTGCGGTGAAGAAACATATCTTGTGCGACAGATTCGACAACGTCTGCTCGAAGAGCTCAGCACACCGGGATCCGAATCGCTTGATCAAGTCAGTATTGTCGGCGACGGTAACATGCGCTCGATTGATTGGAAACGCGTTATGGCCGAGATCGAGACACCGCCTTTTCTCTCATCGAAAAAGGTGATCGCTCTTGCAAAGACCGGATTATTTTCCTCAGCCCTCGGTAGCGGACGCGAAGCGGAAGAACTGGAAGAGCTGCTGACTCACATCCCGGATTTTTGCTGCGTAATTTTTGTCGAAGAGACGGTCATTTATAATAACAGACTTCTTCGCCGTATGCGGGAAGCGGGCGCCCTATCGGCAAAACTTGATAAGCAGAACATGACCGATTTGACGCGATGGGTTGCGGGACTCTGCAATAGAGAAAACTTACGTATCACTAGAGAGGCCGCTGAATCTTTGATTTTGCGTTGTGAGTTTTCCATGTCCGACCTCATGAGCGATCTGTCAACTGTCTTTCTTTATTATCAATACACAGGAAAAAAGCACATCCGTCCCGAGGACATTGACTTTCTTTGCAGAGAAGATATGACAGGGAAAATATTCGATCTGACGGACGCGATCGCGGAGCGCAAGATTGACGAAGCGTTGCGCATGATTGATATTTTTCGAGAGAGACGTGAAGCGCCCCTTTACATTCTGGCTATGTTGGCACGTCAGTCGCGCGATCTGATGATCGCAAAAGAGGTCAGCGATATTGAGCGGGTCATAGGGTCCGGTGTGACGAAGAGCTCGTTTTATGCGCGCAAACTGGTGAATCAGGCAAGGCGATTTTCCATGGAAAAGCTGGAGAGCATGCTGGAAGGTTGCTATCAGGCCGATCTTGCGATCAAAACCGGCAGGATAGACGATCAGGATGCCGTGACCGTCGTTGTTGTTCGCGCGTGTGAAACGGGCTGATACTTGGCGGTGGGGACGATTCGATGGAAGACGACAACAGGATTGATATGTTCGGCTCTGCGGACTCTTTGATACGCGACAGTCGATTGCTTGACGCTCCGCTGACGATGAAAGATCTTCCCGAGTCTGAGCGGCCGTACGAGAAGGCGGAGAGCGGCGGTGTGCGAACGTTGACTAATGCGGAGCTGGTCGCCGTTTTGCTCTCAACAGGACGTGCCGGCGAAACGGCCGTCCAGACGGCACAGAAAGCACTTGTCATGAGCGGAGGCCTCTCTGGGCTTCTCGATACGAGTCTTGAAGAGCTGCAGGAAGTGCCGGGAATCGGCCGTGTTAAATCGATTCGCATCTTAGCTGCCGTCGAGCTTGGTCAGCGAGCTGTATCGGAGAGGCAGGCAGAGATGCGCGCCACGGCAGGCGGGCCGGACGAAGTGATCGGTTATGTCGAAGCAAGCATGCGATATTTGCCGCGTGAGGAATTCCATGTTTTGCTGTTGGATACAAGAAATCGCATCATCAAATCGGTCAGGATCTCTCAAGGCGGTCTTACTTCCGCCGTCATTCACCCTCGCGACATTTTTCGCGAGGCGGTCAAAGCGAATGCGGCAGCCATCGTACTCGTTCATAATCATCCGAGCGGTGACTCGGCTCCATCGAGAGCCGATGTGGAGTCGACGCGAAAATTTACGAAACTTGGGAACATGATGGGTATTCCCGTACTTGATCATATAATTGTCGGCGCTGAATCGTCTTCAAGTTTCAAGCAGCTCGGTCTATTCTGATGTGACTGCTGAGTTTGTCTCAGCATGACCGGTTTGAATTACGTAAGGTCAATCTGTGTCCTGATAAATTCAAAGTTAAGGATTGCGGGAGTGATATAATGCTTTTACTGCATAAAAAGACGCCGATAGTGATGGTAGTGTTTACGTCCGCTTCGTGCTGATAGATTGCTCTGATTTATTGAGAGGTTGAATGTAATGAAACGCCGCGTACCGCGCGTGATGGTGATTGTGCTCGTCACCGTCGCGTTGCTCGCTTTATTTATATTGACGGCGCTTCCGGGAGCGACTCGCTCGCGTCTCGGAGATTTTTTCGGGCGCGTCTTCGACCCTCTCACATCGGCCTTTCAAAAAGCGATCGACGGCGTGAGCGGATTTTTTACCGCGGTCGGAGACAATCGCGATCTGAAAATTCGCGTTGCGGAACTTGAAGAGGAAGTAGGAAAGCTCAACCGTGAAATCATTGAGAATCAGGAAAAAGTAAGAGCTTACGATGAGCTCAAGGAGGCTCTGAATCTTATCACAAGATTTGATGATTCTAAGGTGCTCGGTTCCGTCGTTCTTAATGAGGAGATCGGTCCGTATTTTGATCTTATGCGGATTAAAGCGGGGCGGAAACACGGACTTGACGCAGGGGGTAACATCTCTTATCCCGTTGTTGATCAAAATTCCGCGCTTGTCGGACGCGTGCACTCGTCGGAAACATATTCAAGCAAGGTAATGTCGTTGTTGCATGAGGCATTTTCAGTGAGTGCGCGTGTAGACGGGTCGTATCGCGCGTCATTTCGCGTGCGCGGCGACGTTGCGCTCGGTGAAGAGGGGCTATGCCTTGGCGACAGTATTCCTGAGGGCGCACCTATAAAAGTTGGTGATCACATCGTCACATCGGGTGAGGGAGGCATTTTTCCCGGAGGTATCCCTATCGGTGAAGTCGTCTCACTCAGCTCAAGCGAGGACGGGAAGGTCGTGACGTGCGTCATTAAACCGGCATGTGACTTCGATGCTCTTCAGCATGTATTCGTTATCTTGGAGCATGAACATGAACCGTGATGCGACGATTTGGAGACGTTTAGCCGTCTACCTGCCCGGCTTGCTATTCGCAGCGTTTTTACAAACATTGCCCGGCTCGACTGGTCGCCTGGTTTCGCCTGATTTTCTTATATTGTTTCCGCTGATAGCCGGTCTCTGGACAGGCGGATATGACGGTTTCGCCTTCGGTTTGGCTGCCGGTTTTTTGCGTGACTACATGGCGGGCAGAGGGTATGGCGTCGGGATGCTGGCGGGAATGTTCGTTGGGCTGATCGCAGGCAGACTCGCCGCTGAGGGATGGCAAAGGTATGCACTTCGCGGCGGTATCCTAGTGCTCGTGACGACGTTTATCTATGATATGACGATGTCATTTTTCGTCTGGCTTATCCCGATGGGAGATGTGAGAACGCCGCTTGGCCCGCTTTGGCGTGTCGCGCTTTCTCATTTCCCTGCAAAATTGCTTTCCAACATCATCGGCGCCCTCGCGTTGACTTGTTATTTCTGGCTCGCATTTTATAGGCGCAAGACGAAACGTGAAAAAAATGACAGATTGGAAGAGATGAGAGGCGGTGAATCACTTGCGTAATGCGAACGATAGAATGCCTGAATCATCCACGCTTTCGCAGAATACGTCGATCAAACGCGCACGCAAGGGTCGATCGCGTGTTTCATTTTCCGGTGGAAACCGTTTTGCCTTGTTGGCGGCAGTTATCGTCATTATTCTTCTCGTTATTCTTTTAAGGACAAGCTCTTTGCAGATCTTTAGCAGCCGCGAGATCAGTATTCCGGAAACGAGCGGCAGCGCGGGAGAATTGGTACTTGAGGCACAGCGCGGCGACATTGTCGATCGCAACGGTCTGCCTCTTGCCGTCAGCGACGCCGTTTATCGCGTTTCACTTATTTCAACCGGTATGACGAGCGCGCAGTTGAATCGCTTTCTTCTCGATGTTGCCGTTCTTTTCGAAGAGTTCGGTTGTACTTTTCAGAGCCCGTTGCTCAAATGGCTCGATGTGCCGTCCGAAATGCGCGATGAAAACTTGTTGAAGAGCGATCAGTCGCTTCGTTTCGTATTCCGTCAGCCCTTGGAAGATGTTTTGCGCTGGCAGACAGATCCTAACGTCCTGAATCTTGTCGATCCTGAAAAAGCTGCGACTGCTCGACAGAAGAGACGTGTCGCCCGGGAAAAACCCGATGAGTTATTCGACTATCTTCTTTACGACTATTTCCAAATAGAGCCTGATCGCGCATCCGGTGGCAGGCTATATTCAGACGGGGAAGCGTTTCTCATTATGCAGCTGCGCTATCTGATACTCGAGAACAACTGGCTTTTTTCAAATCGCCAGCCGATTACACTGTCCGAGTCGGTTCCCGCGTCGATGTCTGCTCGCCTCATTGAACAGAACCACCGTTATCCGGGACTCATCGTATCGCAACAATATGTCCGTCGCTACACTGATGACAGTCGATATGTCGGTCATGCTCTGGGGTATGTCGGTACGATCTCATCGAACGAATACGCGAAACTGCGATCAGTCGGTTACGGGCTCAATGATATGATCGGCAAAACGGGTGTTGAACAGGCTGCTGATCGTTACTTGAGGGGCGTAAACGGTCTGGCGACATTTCAAACATGGCAATATGATCAGTCGACATCGCCCGTTTCGTTCCCCGGCGAGATCAATTCGCTTCCTGTCGCAGGGAACGAAGTGAAGATGACGATCGATATGAAATTGCAAAAATGTGCGCTCGAAGAGCTGGAGCGCAAGGTACATGAATTTCGCGGGAGTACGCATAAGGGGCGGATAATGGAAGCTCCCGGCGGCTGTGTCGTCGTGCTCGACGCAAAAACGGGTGCCATACTTGTCGACGCGAATTATCCCTGCTACGACCCCGCCGATTTTGTCAATCAGTCACGCGATCCCGATGCGGCTAAACGCTTAAGCGATATGTTGAATGATACGACATACCGCCCGCTTTTCCATCGCGCGATCGCCGAGCGGTATACGCCGGGCTCCACTTTCAAACCTTTTTCCGGTATGGCTGCATTGGAGGCAGGTGTGGTGACGCCGAACGATCAGATTCGTACATGTCACGGTCAACAGGAAATAGGCGGAATCAAATGGGCATGTTACAGGGCATGGGGGCATGGCGATCTCACTTTCGCACAGGGAATGGCGACGAGTTGTAACTTGTATTTTTTCCAAAATGCCGTGGAGACGGGTATTGACACGATCAGTGAGACGGCGCGTCGAGTCGGGCTTGGAGAGAATACTAACTTGGACATCGGCGGCGCCGTTACGGGAATTAGGCCGTCGCGTGCCGTTAAGAAACAACTGAATTCGAGACCTGAAGACCAGCGGTGGTTTATCGCTGACACTTGTCAGACTTCAATCGGCCAGTTTTATAACAGTTATACAATGATGGAGATGGCGCGCGGTGTGACGGGGCTTGCGACGAATTATCTGGTGACTCCCCACTTTTTTAAAGAGATTACTTCGCCTGACGGCACTGTACTCGTTCCTGAAAAAATCGAGCGTGTGCCCGTCGGATTTAAAGATCAGAGCATGAACATGCTTCGTGAGGCCATGGTCGCCTTGTCGAAGGACATGGGAAACCGCACCGGTCGTCTGTTGCATGACTTTCCGTATCGCGTTGCGTGTAAGACCGGAACGGCGGAAGGATTCAATGAAAAGTTGGAGCCGATCTCGAATTCCGTTTTCGTCTGCTTTGCACCAGCGGATGATCCTGAAATTGTGATCGCGCATGCTATTTCCGACGGTGCGTACGGTCAGTATTCTTCCGATATCTCCTATCGCATATTATGTGAATACTTCGGAGTTGAGCCTACACACGCGCGAATGGGCAATTTTGACACTTATAGAGGGCGATAATACGATAAATCGCTTGTATCGGTCAATGAATTTGTATACAATGTATATAGAGACTATTGCGCAGGCCTAAAAGCCTTGGGGTCAGGCGATTAGCGGGCAATATCCAGTATAATAGATGCAAAGAAAATGCAAGAATTTGAGAAAAACCCTTGCACTTGGAGTGATTATGAATC
>DUVH01000006.1 GCA_012841145.1 Clostridiaceae bacterium
CCGCCATCGCGTAACCGATAATCTCATCACCGTCAACGGCAATCGCCAACCCGCGCTCCTTTTCGATGAGTGTGCGGAATTGTTCCGACGTAAAGAGAGTCGTGACGAAACCGTCCGGTCGATCCTCTTCTGAAATCGTAGAGGCGTGGTAACGCTGTTGTAATCGTTCGACACCGGGAATGTCTTGAAGTCTAGCCAATCTATAATCCATACTTGAAAAGCCTCTTTTCTCTCTGAATATTCCACCGAACATTGTATCAGACGTTTGAAGTTGTAAAGTTTCATTTTTATCTACTGTGTTGCAATGGGGAAACCGATGACGCGGAGCTGTAACGAGCACTTGAAAAAATTAGAGTATGCCCTGCATTTTTTATAAATGATAAAAATTCGTCATTTTCCCTTTTTTTGTCTTTAAATCTGAATTTGTTTGTGCTTTATAACAATACTTCAAGCTCCAATACCGTAGTTTGTGTGGTGGTCTGATGCTTACCAAGTATACAAAACGTGTTATTATCTACTAGGTAACAGGTCAGGGGAATTTCTTTCCTGCATTTCTTAGAATCACAAGGAGTAGTAGAGGATGAGTTTAGTTGTCTTAACGATCATTATGGCTTTTGGCGTTGTCCTGACTCTCGGATACGCCGCCATAAACTATTTCACTGTGAAGCGCTTGGATGAAGGGAATGAGCGGATGCGACAAATCGCCGCCGCCATCCGTTTAGGCGCTTCAACTTTTATCAACTACGAGTATCGTGTGGTTGCGGCAATTTCTGCCGTCATCGCTGTCATTCTCGGAGTTCTTATTTCTTGGCAGATGGCCGTGTCGTTTGTCGTTGGAGCCATCATGAGCGCCACGGCGGGATTTGTCGGCATGAGAATTGCGACGTATTCGAACGTTCGCGTAACGAACACAGCCGAAAAAACGCGTAATCTCGGTGAAACGCTGAAAGTTGCTTACCGTGGCGGTACAGTGATGGGGTTGAGTGTTGGCGGTTTTGCCATGCTCGGTATTATTATTGTTTACCTTGTTTTCGGACAGGCGATGGGACAATTAGATGCACTCATCGCAAATGATGTTTCAACAAACTGGTGGGGACTGCCCGTAACGTTCACCGTGACGTTATCGGGGTACGCGCTCGGATGCTCCATCATCGCGATGTTCAACCGCGTCGGTGGCGGCATCTACACGAAGGCGGCCGACATGGGTGCTGACCTTGTCGGAAAGACCGAATATCACATTCCGGAAGACGATCCGCGCAACCCGGCGACGATCGCCGACAACGTCGGTGACAACGTTGGTGACGTAGCGGGGCTTGGCTCCGACTTGCTTGAATCATATGTCGGTGCGATCTTATCTGCAGTCATTCTCGCTTTAGAGGTTTTCCGTGACGTACACGTCGTTGTCAGTGAAAATCTCGTGCGCGCTATGATTCATTTTCCGCTCATCTTTGCGGCAGGTGGACTTGTCGCTTGTGTGCTTGGTATCGTGTCAATTCTTGCAAAGCGGAAGCTCTCCGATAATCCGCATCGAGAGCTCAACCTTTCCACATGGATCTCGGCGTCCTTGACGATCGTTTTCGGTATCTTGATGGCTTGGCTTCTCTTCTCGAAAGTCGATGCCATAGATATGGAGAAGGCAGGTTTCGCAGCAGGATGGGTTTCGCCCCTGCTCGCGGCGGCCATGGGTGTCATAAGCGGAATTGTCGTCGGCATTTTTGCCGAGTATTATACGAGCTATTCGTTTAAGCCGACGAAGACGATCGCGGAAGCGACGCGTGAAGGTGTCGGTCTTACGATCACTGAAGGTATGTCGGTCGGAATGAAATCGACGATGTACCCGAGTATCACGTTAGGCGTGGCAATTTTGGGCGCCTATCTGCTTGCCGGCATGTACGGTGTCGCGATGGCGGCGACCGGTATGTTGTCTTTCGTTGTCACGACTGTCTCTGTTGACACGTACGGCCCGATCGCCGACAACGCGGGTGGTATAGCCGAGATGAGTTACCTCGATGAAGAGGTGCGTCAGATTACCGATACGCTTGACGCCGTGGGCAATACGACGGCGGCGATCGGTAAAGGATTTGCTATCGGTTCAGCGGCTTTGGCGGCACTTTCCATGATGACGTCCTATCTCTATTCTTTCACACCGGCTGAAGCAGAACTTTTCCTGAACGCGATCCATCCGTTAACACTCGTCGGTATGATTGTCGGTGCGGCATTCCCCTGGATGTTCTCCGGTATGCTGATCGACTCCGTCACGAAGACAGCGCGAGTTATGGTCGTTGAAGTACGTCGCCAATTCAGAGAAATCAAAGGACTCCTTGAGGGCAAGGTGCTTCCTGATTACGAGTCTTGTATCTCCATCGCCTCGAGAGGCGCATTGCGTGAAATGAGAGCGCCGGCCCTCCTCGCCGTTGTTGTTCCCGTTATCAGCGGATTGATCTTCGGTCCTCTCTTTGTCGCAGGACTGCTGCTCGGCTCAACTTTGTCCGCCGTCATGCTTGCTCTGTTTACAGGAAACATCGGAGGTGCATGGGACAACGCGAAGAAATTTATTGAAGTTGGCGGTGTCGAAGGTGTCGATCGCGATTCACCCGAGCACGATGCTGCGATTGTCGGCGATACGGTCGGTGACCCGCTGAAAGATACAGTCGGCCCGTCTCTCGACATTCTCATCAAGATTATGTCGACCGTCTCACTCGTCATGGGTTCAGTCTTTGCCCGGTTCAATCTTCTTGAATGGATTCGTTCATTGATCGGTTAATTTGGGTGAGATGACAACATAATAAAAAGCGGGGCGTCTCTTCTCGTAGCGCCCCGCTTTTCTGTGTATTAATTCTCAATGAGTCGCTATTCCTGTTTCTCTACAGGGACGAGCAAGGATGCGTGGATGATCGTTCCGATGCCGAGCCTGCTTTGTACACTGACGTCGCCATTGTAAAGAAGCGCGATGTGTTTGACGATCGCCAGACCGAGCCCCGTGCCTCTCGGTTCCTGTGAGCGACTGCGATCAACGCGATAAAAGCGCTCAAAGATACGACTCTGATCGGATTCCGAGATGCCGACCCCATCATCTTCCACGGAAAATGTGAGGCGCGAAAGGTTCTGTCTGTCGTCACTTGTCTCGCGTATATCAAAGGCCGACCAACTTAGCGTTACAGTACCGCCGGGGCGATTGTACTTGATACCGTTATCGAGTAAATTCATGATAAGTTGTTTGACGCGATCACGATTTGCGGAGACATGAAACCGATCACTCTGCGACAGTTTCAGCGTGACACTTTCCTCCGACGCATAAGGTTCCAATTGCGTTATGACCTCATTTGCGAGCTCCGTGAGATCGAAATAATCTTCGTTCAACTTGATCGGACTTTGCTCAATGTCCGAAAGGATCAACAAGTCGGAGACGAGTCGCTCCAAACGCTCACTTTCAACCTCCATTAATTGCAGGAACCTGTCTGCCTG
Source organism: Clostridiaceae bacterium (assembly GCA_012841145.1). Classification (GTDB taxonomy): domain Bacteria; phylum Bacillota; class Clostridia; order Saccharofermentanales; family DTU023; genus UBA4923. The sequence continues at coordinate 3,466 of DUVH01000006.1, forward strand.
CTCCTGACTCATAACACGACCGGAGCGCAATGTGTCAATCATGCCGCGAATTGAAGTTAACGGCGTACGAAGTTCATGCGTCACATTCGCGACGAAATCGGAGCGCAGAAGTGCTGCTTCCGCTTCCGCCGTCCTATCGTGGAACAGGATGGCCACGCGGCGCTCGTGCAGCGGAGAGAGTGTCAGATGGTAACTGCGTGTTCCCTCCGATGTCGTCAATGTTTTGACGAGCTCGCGATCCTGCGTCTGACCACTTATAAGTGCAATGGCGCGCTCCGAGATCTCCTCATCGTGCGTCAGGAGAAAGAGCGGGTACGGGTGCTTGACAGGATCGATAAAGCGCCTGAACGTCTGCATGCCGCGCTCATTAATGAAGATGACGTCCGCTCTTTCGTCGATGACGACGATCGGCGAAGCGAGGTTTCCAATCAGAGCATCGAGGAAACTCTGCTTTTGTTTAAGCGACGCCTGTTGCTCTTCCAGTGTGTCCGCCATCCGATTGTACGAAGCGGATAGTCTTCTTACCTCAGGATATACCTGATGGCTCTCTTCAATGCGAGTCGCTGTGATACCGCCGGCGAGACGTTCAAACGATTCGGTGATCGTCTCAAGCGGTTGCGAAATTTTCTGAATTGCAAAGGCGAGGACAGCTCCCATCAGCAGAATAGAAATGAGCCCGATCAGCAGGACATGCGTACGGACGGAGCGTACGGTATCGTCTTCAAGCGACAACGGATAAGCGATGCGAACAATGATGTCGCTGTCAACGATAAGCGCCGCATAGTAATATAGGTCGTACTCTAATGTTTTCGAATAACGAATTTCTTCAGCAGGTTGACCGGTTTTCAGAACTTTTTGCACTTCAGGGCGCGTGAGATGGCTCTCTAAATCTTCTGCCTCCGAATCGTAGATGACTTCTCCGGCTGTCCTAATGAGTGTGACTCGGAGCGGAATGTCGCGTGCCACATGATGGTCAATAAGCATTTTCGCGTCATGAATCAAATCTGATGATTGTGAATGTTCCGTAGTCAACCAGTTGGTAATCGCGATCACGTGATTACGTGTCGTCTTGCGATTCATTTTACGCGCTTCGCTGATCGCAATGATTGATGTCGCCAGGATGGCGATGACGAGGACGATGATAACAATCATCGTTATCTTTTTACGCATGATCCGCCTCTTTCAGTCGATAGCCGACACCGTGCACTGTCTCAATAATGTCAGGGCTCAAATCACTCTCTTCCAATTTTTTTCTCAAACCGCGGATATGAACATCGACCGTCCTCGATTCGCCCTCATAATCATATCCCCATACTCGCGCGAGAAGGACATCGCGTGACAAGACGAACCCAGGGTGCTCAAGGAGAAAAACGAGAAGGTTGTACTCCATACGCGTCATGTCAACTTCGGTTTCGTTGAACCATACGCGATGGCGCGTCTCGTTGACGACAATCCGCCCATGACGGATGACACGTTCCTCGATGGTGTCAGAGCGGTCAACTTTCTCCGACTTCTCGAGCTTGCCTGCCAAGACAAGTCGTTGATCACTTCTTGCAAGCAGTGCATGAGCACGCGCAAGCAATTCGCCCATACCGAAAGGTTTCGTCAAGTAATCGTCGGCCCCTTCGTCGAACCCTTTAAGTTTGTTGCGTTCAGATGAAAGTGCCGTGAGCATGAGGAAAGAAGAGAGTTCAAAGCGCGGGTCTTTTCGCAAGCGCCTGAGGATCTCATATCCGTCCATATCGGGAAGCATGATGTCAAGAATAAAAAGCGAGATGAATTGATCTTCCGGAAAGGACATGAGCATGTCGAAAAGTTTCTGCCCTCGTGAAAATGATCGAACATCGTAACCTTCGCTCTCCAAATTGAAAACGAGAAGTTCGCGGATCGAGTCGTCATCTTCGACGAGACAGATAATACGCGGTGCTTCGAGTTGATAATCAGTCGGGTTCATATTATACCGTAATTTCTCATTTACTCCTCAGTTTCAGAAGTATCGCTGTCATCCCCCAAATAGGATGGCGCTGACTCACTATCAGTTCGCCTATCAAGTTCATCTTCGCTCGGCAGTTCATCGAGTTCAGAAACGTATGTCCCGCGCAAATGATAGACAATCCACTCGGCGACATTTTGCGTATGATCTGCGGCGCGTTGTAAATGATTAGCGACGAGAATAAGCTGGACGAGCGCGGGAATCAAACGCGGTTGATCCAGCATCGTATCGACGATCAATTTTGAAAGTCCCTGACCGACAAACCCGATGCGATTACGCGTGCGAATGACGTGGTAGGCCAACGAAAGATCGCGCGAGACGTAAGCATCGAGAGCCTCGTGCAGCATGTGTGTGACAAGGTCGTTTACCATGAGAAAGTCTGAAGGAATCTCAATGGTCAGTCCCGAGTCGATGATGGCAAGCGTGTTGCCAGCAATGTCCTCGGCATGGTCGGCAATACGTTCTAAATCGGTGACAAGTTTCATGTTGGCGGTAATGTCGCGCAAGTCGCTCGCTCTTGGCTGTTGTCTCGCAATAAGCCTGACACATTCCTGCGTTATTTCGCGTTCGAGATTGTCAATGGCGTCATCGCCTTGAATGACTTCGTGCGCGAGAACGGCGTTGTTTTCACGCAAAGCCTGCATCGCTTTATTGATCGCCGCCTCAGCCATCGAGCCGAGGTGAATCATATCGCGGTGAATTGCTGCCAAGTCTTCTTGAAATTCTGGTCTGTTTACCATAATCGGAATGCTCCTGTTTCTAATGATCTCTATCTATTATATTATGTACGCTAATACTTCGCCCTGCAAAGGGAAGTTTAAATGATCGCATGCATGGCCTCGGAGGCGTCGCTCATCCCCGCGTATAAGCGGGGAGGGCGATCACCTATCCGAATTTACCCGTGATGTAGTCTTCCGTACGCTTATCGCGCGGGTTCTGGAAGATATCGTCTGTGGCCCCGAATTCTATCAGGTCGCCTAGGAGGAAGAAAGCCGTTTTATCACTGATACGGGCCGCCTGACTCATGGAGTGAGTGACGATAACGATCGTGTATTCTTCTTTTAGTTGTGTAATTAAGTCCTCAATGCGTGCCGTCGCAATCGGGTCGAGCGCAGACGTCGGCTCATCCATCAGGATGACATCAGGCTGCAAAGCGATCGCACGGGCGATGCAGAGGCGTTGTTGTTGTCCACCGGAAAGCTGTGTCGCATCTCGTCTGAGATGATCCTTGACTTCCTCCCATAGGGCCGCTTTTTTAAGGGAAGATTCAACCGCCTCATCTAAAACTTTTTTGCTTCTAACGCCTTGGCAGACAAGTCCATATGAGACATTGTCGTAAATGCTTTTTGGGAACGGGTTGGGCTGTTGGAAGACCATACCTACGTGTGTACGAAGATCTACGACATCGACGGCATCACCGTTGATGTCGACGCCGTTCCGATAGATTGCGCCCTCGACGCGGCAATTGTCGATGAGGTCGTTCATACGGTTGAAACATCTCAAAAGTGTTGATTTCCCGCAGCCGGACGGGCCGATGAAGGCCGTGACTTGATGCGCCGGTATGTCTAACGTAATATCTTTGAGTGCTTGAAAATCACCGTAAAACAAGTTGACATCTTCTATCGCAAAGGCAACATTTTCGCGTTGAGCTGCTTGGGAGGATCCCGATGAGCTAGCCATGGTTTTTTTATTTGTGCCGCCGGCACGTTTCATAAATTTTTGCAACTTTGATGCGGACACTATGCTTTTCCTTTCTTATCTGACAGAGCAGAAACGACTTTGACAGTCAAATTGAGTGCGAGTACAAGGATGAGGATCACGATGGAGATCGCCGAAGAGAGTTCGAAGTTCGGGTTTTCGCCTCCCATCAGGACGTAAATTTGTACGGCGAGCGAAGTAGCGCTGGATCCTATCTTAGGTGAATCTTGGATTGCCGTACCCATCGTGAACACAAGCGCTGCCGACTCGCCGATGATGCGGCTGACAGCGAGCAGACAGGCGGAGAAGATACCGTTTCTCGCCGAGGGCAGAACAACGCGGAAAAGTGTTTCCGTCTGTGTTGCGCCCAATGCGAGACTCGCCTGCGCATAGGAGGATGGAACGGAACGCAAAGCTTCCTCTGTCTGACGTATCAGAACAGGCAAGAGGAGAACCGCCATCGTGAGGCTGCCGAGAATGATACTCTGTCCACTTGCGCCAAATAACTTGATGATGGGGAAGATGAGCGTGATACCCATCATGCTGAAAATGATCGAGGGGACACCGGCAAGGAGTTCGATGGATGAACGCACGAACGTCGTCAGGCGATTTTGTTTCGCGATAGCGTAGAGATAAATCGCAGCGAAGATTCCGATCGGTACTGAAAAGAGCAGCGATAAGCCGATCAAAATGAGCGTCGCCATAAGCGATCCGCGCATACCGCCGCCCGGTTCTTTGCCGTGAAATTCGGTAATCTGTTTCGCGTTGCCGTCCATCAGGGGGATCCACTCCTGAGGGCTCTGCTGCTTCAAGCGACCGACCGTGATTGCTTCGCCTGAGTTGTCCAAATATACAAACTTGTTGATGTTCATACCTGCTTTGAACGGTGCCGGGGTTCCCTGAGTCGGACCGGCAGTTGTAATCTTTCCGTTCAGGAGAGGTGAGTGATCGTCGACCCATGTAAGCGTATGCACATGGTTTTTCTCTTTGTCGATCTCGTCGCGAACGGCAAACCCGAATCTCGTGGAGACGACATCACCATCCTCAAGCGTATCGGGCGGTGTAAACGTCAAATCTGCGTTGTGTTCATCACTGAAACCTGACACGATATTTTTGGCGTGGTAATCACCGAACAGAACGGAACGATCAAGAAGTTTCCAACCGTTTGAAAAGATGAAGACGAGTATTGCAACGAGAACCCAAGCTGATATACCGGAGGCGACCCAAGTGAGCGATTGCATAAAGATATCTTTTATCTTGCGGATACGCGTCATGCAGATAAGCCTCCTTTCTTCTCAAGTCTCCGCTTGGCGGCATGTACGAGAAGGTTCATCGATACAATGACGAACATAAGGATGACACCGACAGAGAAACGTATTTCATAGTCAACTCCCGATGTCTCATGTAGACCGGTCAGCATGGTTGAGGTCAGTGTTCTCGTAATGTCGAAGGGATTCCAAGACGGCCCCGCTAACGCATTGCCCGCAATCATGGAGACAGCTGTCGCTTCACCGAAGGCACGACCGAGTCCAAGAGTGAATCCCGTCGCGATAGAGGATCGCGCTGCGGGGACGATCACCTTGAACGATGTCTGTGTCGGGGTAGCGCCGAGAGCGAGGGAGGCGGAATCGAGCTCTTTCGGTATCGCACGTATCCCGGAGACTGCCAGCGTTGTCATTGTGGGATATGTCATGATAGCGAGCAGGAGAATAACTGCAAGAGAAGAGTTGCCTCCATAAGTAGAGATCCCGAATACATTTGCAAGGTCTCTGACAAGCACCGTAATTTTACCTGCGGCGAAGACTCCGTACACAACGGAAGGGATTGCTGCGAGCGTCTCGACAATCGTCGTGAGAAAGATGCTGAGTTTTCCTTTAGCAATCCTTGTGATGAGTACGGCACTCAGGATCGCCAGCGGAAGCGCGAGCAATCCTCCGGTGACGGAGACGATCAACGTATTGATAATGACGAAGCCAAGACCATAGATGCCTTGGTCGGCACGCCAGCGTGACCCGGTCAAAAAGTATTTGAGGTTGACTCTTTCTTCCGCGCTGCCCAAGAAAGGGCGTATCCCTCTCGACGTGACAAAGATGATAATGAGGATCACCATCATCGCCGCAATCACTCCGGCTATTCTAAATAAATTTCTGAAAAGAACGTCAGTTCCTCGTCGCCTTTTACGTATCTTGGCGAATTTGGCTTCTGACGCCATAACATTCTCTTTAGCGTTTTCCATAGTATATCCGTTTACTCTACAGTCAATGCTCTTGACATGATAATGGTGCAGACAACAAGTTTTTATCGGCTGCACCACCGTTTATCGTTTCTCACAGACTCCACGTTTATCAGTATATGCCAAAAAGGCATTTGAGGTGATCTGCGCGTACATTCGTACATTGTTCGATTAGTGAAAGGGCGGAAGCGAAAGCTCCCGCCCTTTGTTCTGTGCTTCTGTCAATGATGTTATTTTCCGATTTCATCCCATGTCGCAGCAGCGCCGGTGAAGATATTGAAGAGATCATCTTTCGTTACGTTGCTGACCGGGTTATCTTTATGGACGATTGCGACGATGGCGTCTTGGCAGAACTCCTCGCTGCGCATAGCGGTATCTACAGGCTCTTTATCTTCTTTAAAGTTTCTTGAGGCGAAACCGATATCAGAAGCGTTCGGGCCATCTTTATCATCTCCGAGCACACGCTTCCAGCCATCACCTGATCCCGTTTGATCAAGCTTAAACTGAACGTTACCCGCGATGCCCTGGAACGATTCCAGTGACGCTTTTACGCATTTTTCAACAGAGGTTGATCCGCCGCAAACAATTGTGAGTCCGCTGTTGTCCTGATCGACGATCGGATGGTCTTTCTTGAGCTCGTCCCAAGGTTTGCCTGCCTCAACGTCGGCAATACCGCCTGCGGCAACGACGACTTCACGGCCTTCCTTTGAGTCCGTCATATAGGCGAGGAACGCAGCAACGATTGCTTTCTGATCGTCACTCTTGTAGTCATCCGCAGCACGCGTCGTGAAACAGAATGGGCGTTTCAGCGTATACGTTCCATTGATGACGTTTGCTTCCGAAGCTTCAACGCCCTCATAGTTCAGCGGCTTGAGGTTGTTCTCGGCAAAGTTGGTGACGAGAGAAACGTATCCGATGCCGTTGATGTCCTGTCCGACTTGCTGCGCCATGGCGCCGTTAGACGCGACTTCGTTCGCTTTTTCCGTCAGCTTATCTTTAAAGCCGATAACAGCTTCAAAACCTTCGCGCGTACCGGACGCTGAATCGCGTGTGTAGACGTGAATGGTTTGGTCGCCCGCAGGTTCCGGCTCTTCCGATGCTTGCGTCGTTGGTTCTGCCGGTTTGTCTGTTTTGACAGGCTCGGGATCGGTTGTCTTGGGTTCATCGGGCTTCTTATCACAGGCGACGACCGTAAAGATCATTGCGAGTGCGAGGATGACTGTCAAGATGGTCATAAAATGTTTTTTCATTTTCATACTTCTTTCCTTCTCCAATTATTTTTTCGTTTTCTTTGAAAATTGTCTTCCTAGGACGGCCTTATCGTAGGAATTTCCTATTTGCTCATGATGTTAAAAATGTAAAATATTTGTAAAGTCGCAATAGGCGCCGGAGCTTACCGTACACATGCACATATAAGTACGTTTTTTTGTATGATTTGTGGTGAGCATTGTTGATATCTGTAAATATGCGCGTTAGTTAAACGTATTTGCGCCACTATACGCACGGAAAAAGTCATTATTTACCTCAGAATACTTATTATTATGTAAATTACATGACGAATGGCATTGTCCGGTGCGCTTCGCACTGACAATTCTATTAGCAACAAAGGATAGATATAATAAATAATAAGTTAAATACAGATAATGATCTGATGATGAGTAGAGGAGAGTTCACAGATGTTTGAGATCAGGAAGGCGGTTATCACGGGCGGTAGTTCCGGTATCGGTATGGAGGTGGTCAATCTCCTGCTTCAGGACGGATGCGAAGTATTCAGTTTGTCGAGAACCGTCCACCCGCGTGAGAACTTTAACAGTCAAGGTACGCTCCACCAGATTGCATGCGATATCACAGATGAGAGTTCGTTGGATGACGCCTTCTCGAGGATTGGTGAGCTTACCGACTCATTTGATGTGCTTTTCTCAAATGCGGGCTTTGGGATATCCGGTTCCGTTTCCGACACACCGAAAGAACAAATTGTCAGAATGTTTGACGTACACGTTTTTGCCGCGATGGAAACTGTTCGTAAAAGCATACCATTCCTAGCGCGCAGTAAAGGGCGCATCATTCTGACAAGTTCGATCGCCGCGGTCGTCTCGCTCCCTTACCAGAGTTACTATTCAGCTGTTAAAGCCAGTCTCAATACGCTGGCGCTCGCGTTGAACACGGAGCTCAAACACAACGGTATACGTGCCATCGCCATTATGCCGGGTGATACGGCGACAGGGTTTACTGCAAAACGTGAAAAGGGCACATGCGATTCACCAGATGTCGCTGAGCGCTACCATCGATCGATCGCCAGAATGGAACGCGACGAGCAGACTGGCGCTTCTGCTAAAACGGTCGCTCGAAAGCTACTCCGCATTACTAGAAAACGCGCACCGAAACCTCTCTACGGCATCGGGTTCTTTTACCGATTCGTTCTTGTACTGTTCAAAATATTACCTGTTCGCCTTACAAATTGGGCGGCCGGTCTGCTGTATGGATAAGTACAGTGTAGTGAGGTTAGCAAGAGGAGTTAAAGAGCTTGAAATAGGCTTAAAATTGGAATAGGCTGAAATCAGCTTGAAATAGTTTCAGCTAACGCTAGCTTGAGATATGTTCGGTCGGAGAATCTCTAGACAAATCGAAAATCTGTGATAAAATGGCAAAGCGCCTATCGAATCAGGTGCTTACGGGCGATTAGCTCAGTTGGGAGAGCGCTGCGTTCGCATCGCAGAGGTCGAGAGTTCGAATCTCTTATCGTCCACCACAATAAAGAGACGACAAAGCGGGCATGATCTGCTAGTCGTCTTTTTTCTGCTCAGTTTTCATTAGTAACAATTTTTCAAGTGAACTCCGTATACCTGCGACCGCGATTTCAGTTTTTCATTATGAATTGAATAATTGTACAGGGAGCCCCGTACTGCCAATGATCAATCCGTCCACTAAACCCTTCTCTATCGAGTCTATTTCTCTCAGCGTGCAGCAGTTTTTCGATATTAGTTGCGAAACTGTACAAGGGAGATACACGGAAGAGCCGATCCGCCCACTAAGAACTCCTTTAAAGACCCTATCTCTCCCCCCACTTCACAGTTTTTCGAAGTAAGTTGAAAAATTGTACAGGGAGGGGGTGGAAAGAGGTAGGTAGAGACACAGGTGTGCTGGAAAAGCACGCTTAGGAGACAATTTGGCGGATTAAGATGCCGGCGCGTGGTCGGCACGCTGATTAGTGTGAGGTAATTTTGCAGGAAATGAGAGTTGATGGCGTGCTGAGCACGCTATCTGCTTAGGATTGTACTTGTAGGCGACGAAGAATGTATTGAATCGTGGATCGTGATCGGAAATGAACTGTTAATCAAGGTGCTCGCGTTAGGACTAATGGTTGATTCGGATGCCGGATCAGTCGGTTCCAGGCGGCGAGATAGAGTTTGTAGGCGGTGCGGACACCGGAATGCCAAGGAACCTCGTTCCGATGGATTCTGCGGAAACGTGAGCGGATATTGTTCCCTTTCTTGAGCAGCAGGTCGCGTAAGGCCACGAAGTTCTCGAAAAACTTCCTTGCACGGATATAGATGCGCTTTCCTATCAGGCGTGAGAGTTGGCGTGCTAGGTTTCGAAAAGCTTTTAGGTCGGTAAGCTGGGAGTAGCCAACTGAGACAACGCGATAGCCTTCCGCTTCCAGATGAGCGGCACGCTCCCGATCTTTAGATAATGCCGATCTGCTGCTGTGGAATTCTTCGCTGTCATACTCGATGTCGAGTTTGCATGAAGGGACGTAGAGATCGGCATAATAGGTTTTGTTGCCATTGTCCAAGTCGATTCTTTCATTGAGAACGATCTCGTTAAAGCTGCAACCTCCGAGAGCATTGGGTAAACGAAGAAACATATAGAGGATCGATTCCATCGGGGAACGCGAGTTGTTCTCGAGATAGCGGATGGCGCGGAGAGCTTTTCTGCGGCCACGATGTCCTCGCAATTCTTCTGCACAGGTGCGCAGTTCTTCGACGGTACATCGTGGGCGATCGCCTTCACGGTAGGAGCAAAATTGGAGGCCAAGAAAAATAAGTTCGTGAATACTATAGGATAGGGCGACTTGGAGAAAG
>DUVH01000001.1 GCA_012841145.1 Clostridiaceae bacterium
ATGGGCTTGAGGACAGCCTGATCTTCTTTGATTTCCCTAGTTTGGATTCAAGGAAGATAAGCTCAAACAACATGATTGAGCGCTTAAACAAGGAAATACGGCGGCGTACAAGGGTCATTGGGATTTTCCCCAACCCGGAATCCTACGTTCGTCTTGTTACGATATACCTGATGGAATATTCGGAAGATTGGTCGGTCGCTCGCTCTTATCTAAGCGCACAGTCGATCGCCGAGATTCCCCAACTCGCTGCCTAGCAGCATGGAACAAACCGAATTTTTAGTTCAGGGGGCTAGCCCCCTGAACTAAAACAACAACTACGACTTATGTACAGGAGTCCAAAGTTGCGAACATTACTTGACAGTACTTTTCGTCAATTTTTAGCTGGAATTTTTAAAATTGCGTGGAGTCAATTCAGCAATTTTATCGGTTTTACCCGCAACGCGCAGTTTAGCCGCCTCATCAAGGGCGAAGACAAAGTACCTGTATGGATCAACGCCGGTTTCCTTGGCGGTCTCGACAAGTGAATAGAGGATGGCGCTGGCGGTTGCTCCCCTAGGCGTATTAGCAAAAAGGAAGTTCTTCCTGCCAATAACAAAGGGCTTAATGCTTCGCTCCGCGCGGTTATTCGTCAGCTCTAAACGACTATCTTGGTAGACGTTGAGGATATACTCCTTTTGTCCCAAAGCATAGTAAATCGCTCGGCCTAGGGCAGACTTTGGCGAGACAGTCAGTCCTTCCAGCCACTGGAAGAAGACTTCCATGAGCGGCTTTTGCTTGTCAAGTCTTTCTTGTGTACGTTCTTCCGCAGGCAAGTTTGCGATGTGTTCTTCCCACATAAAGATCTGACGAATATCATGGACAGCCTTGTTCGCGAGATTACGGCTTCCCTTGTCTCTCGAAGTTACCTCAGCCGCTTCCACAAATTTTCGTCGGACATGCGCAAAACAACCAACAGACACGACTTTGTCAAGCTTGTGGTAAGCTTCGTAGCCATCGCTGTGAAGATAGCCTGAGAATCCTTTAAGAAAATCTTGTGGCCTACCATGCCGTCGGTCTCGCTCGTACCGGTAGAGAACAATCGGTGTTTTAGCAAAGGCTCCCGTTCGGTAGAGCCACATATAACTCTTACTCTGTGGACTCTTGCCTTCCTCATGCAGAACTTGTAGCTCCGTTTCATCCGCATGGAGAATATCTTCTTGGATGAGATCACGGTGGAGCCCGTCGTAGATGGCTTTCAGGTAATGTTCAACAGCGTACATAAGCCAGTTTGACATCGTTTGTCTTGAGAGCATCACACCTTGTCGTTGCCAGTATTGTTCTTGCCTGTAAAGCGGTGTGCCCAGAACAAACTTGTCGTTAATCACGTTGGCGATCGCTTCCGGACTGGCAATCCCGCCGGGAATCACTGCGGCAGGAAAGCTTGCTTTGCGTACTGTCACAGGTTCTGCTTCCCTGTCACAGGCCTTGCACGCATACACATGGCAGATATCGCGAATTTCAAACACTTTGGAAGGCGCCATACCCAGTGTGCTTCTCGTTTCTGTGCCAATCTCTTCCATAGCGGCGGAACAATGAGGACAAACGCGGCCTTCCTCATCCACATAGTGGTGGCGTTCGACAACAGGAATGTCGTCAGGAAGCTGTTCTTTGACTGACTTCTTCTTACGCGTATGGGCAGGAACCTGAATAACGTCTTCAAGTGTAGGCTCTTCACGCTTAGGATCACTCAAGACTTCCACTTCGTCAAAGAGATTGTCAATGCTCAACTGGTTCAGATAAACAGCACGCTCACTCTTAGAAGAAAAACGTGCTTTCTTTAGAAGATGAAGCTGTTCCAGAAGGAACTTTTTCTCACTCTCAAGCTCGCTAATATATTGCGCTTGAGCCATGAATTTATTGTATGCTTCTTGGGAAATCGTGACTGTTTTCATGTCTTAATTTTACCATTTAAGGCATGAATATGCAAGCTGAAATGCCGTTACATCAGTGCTTTCAGACGATTTTAGGAGCGAGATTCTGCCTTGGAATTTTAGGGGCAATGACCTGCATGCCGCGCATGAGAAAGCTGTATTGCTCAGCCGTTATTTCGGCTAATTCTGTTCTTGTTCTCGGCCACTGGAAACGTCCTGCCTCTAAACGCTTGTACAAGAGCAAAAAGCCGTCACCCTCCTACAATAATCCTTTGAGCCGATCTGCGCGCCGGCCGCAAAAGAGAAACAGATCGTGTGTTCTCAGCTCCTTGCCGTAATGGTCCTGAATGACGGCACACAAACCGTCGATCCCTTTGCGTAGATCCGTGTAGCCCAACGCCAAATAGATCTTCCCCTTCGCCCGGTAATCGTTTAACACTTCAATGCCTCAATGACTGCGGCGATACTCTCACGGCTGGCTCCGGCGGGTATCTCTACTTCTATTTCGCCTAGCCGGATGACGATGGCGTCACAGGATGTGCGATTATCCTGGCTGGGAACGGGTAAAGCGGCGAACTGGACGGGATCATTCGATTCCATGTAAGAAAGGCGTTGCTCCAGGGCTTGCATTACCTGCCTTTGCCGGTAGTAATAGGTGGACAAAGAATAATGGCGTAATCGGCACCATTCCTTTACCGTTATGCCTTGGGCTTTGCGTTCGCAGATGTCCTCGTACCATTCATTCAAGATACCGTTTTTTTGCATGCAGGCAAGACTTGTACTCATGTTCGACTCCGGGTTGCAGGTTTTGAGAGGTTCTAAGACCTCTTACGACGTCTTAAGAGATACTAAAACATCGCAATTCCACCCTATTATCCCCGATGATTTGATCCCGGAAAAGGCGCGGCTAGGTTTTACGCTTACACAAAAACTATTGCAAACGCACGATAGTGCAGACGTTCATTATTTGTGCTACAATAACGCGTGGAATTTCCCTGACATCGTTTGAGGACGGTCCGGCCCCTACGCTGTCAATGGGAGTATAGGAGGAAAACTATGGACAAAGAAACGAAACTGGCCATCATTGAAGCCTACGCCGTTCACCCCGGGGACACAGGTTCACCGGAGGTGCAGGTGGCGCTTTTGACGTGGAGAATCAATCACCTGACGGAGCATCTGAAGACGCACGAGAAAGACTTTCATTCGCGTCGCGGACTTCTGAAGCTTGTCGGACGTCGCCGTTCGCTGCTTGACTATCTGATTAAAACAGATATCGAGCGTTACCGTACGCTGATCGCGAGATTAGGTTTGAGACGTTAGGAAAGAAACTGAAGCGGCGGGTTTAACCGCCGCTTTCTATGGTCATTGGGATCGATACGGGCAGTGGGACGTAGATTGCGCCTCTCTAAGAGACGAGAGATGCGGACTCTACACTCTATTGCCTGACATCAGATCCCGAGAGAAAATTTAATATGCTTTGTACTCCATGAGTGTGCCGTTCATTTTACGGCGTACTGTTTATTTAAGTTGTGTTACAGGAGTACGCAAACCATTGGGAGGAAAAAATGGTAAAGAGAACTTTTGAAATGGATTTAACAGGAGCGCCGCTCGTCCTTGAGACAGGTGAGCTTGCTCAATTTGCAAACGGTGCGGTGCTCGTCCGCTACGGCGAGACGACTGTCTTGACGACGGTCACCGCTTCGTCCGAACCGCGCGAGGGGATTGACTTCTTCCCGCTGTCGGTCGACTACGAAGAGAAAATGTACAGTGTCGGGAAAATCCCCGGCGGTTTTCTGAAAAGAGAGGGGCGCCCGACTGAGAACGCCGTTCTAACGGCTCGCTCGATCGACCGTCCGATCCGTCCGCTCTTCCCGAGCGATCTGCGCAACGATGTCGTCGTGAACAACTTAATCCTGTCTGTTGACCACGACCACTCGCCGCAAGTTGCCGCGCTGATCGGCACGTCGGCCGCGATCTCGATCTCCGATATCCCGTGGAACGGACCCGTCGTTGGCGTTCAGGTCGCCATTGTCGACGACGAAGTGATCATCAACCCGACTTATGAGGAGTTTGAAGATTCCGATCTCGATCTCTTCCTCGCCGGTACGGCCACGAAGATCAATATGATCGAAGCCGGAGCGAACGAGATCTCAGAAGAGAAAATGCTTGAAGCGATTGAGAAGGGACACGAAGTGATCCGTGAGGTCTGCCTCATGATCGATAATATGCGCGATGAAATCGGCAAGGAGAAATTCTCTTATAAGTCGACCGCCGCGCCCGAAGGACTCTTCGCTTCCGTTAAGGAGACTTTCCTCGGGAATATGCGGGAAGCCGTCTTGTCGGCTGATAAGTCCGTTCGAGACAAAGCTGTTTCAGAATTAGCGAGCACGATTCGACAATTCATCGAGACGAATTACCCCGAGGAAGTAGGATATTCCGCCGGCATTATCGATGATCTTGAGAAGTATGTCGTACGCGATTATCTTCTGAATGAGAAACGCCGAGTTGACGGGCGTCAGCTCGACGAAATCAGGAAGCTTTCAGCCTCCATTGACTTGTTCCCGCGTGTGCACGGTTCGGCGCTCTTTACGCGAGGTCAGACGCAGGTCATGACGATCTGTACGCTGGGTACGATGAGTGACGCTCAGCGCCTCGACGGCGTCGATCCGCGTGATAGCAAACGCTACATGCATCAATACAACTTCTCTGCCTACAGTGTCGGTGAGGCACGTCCCAACCGTTCGCCGGGCAGGCGTGAAATCGGCCACGGTGCTCTCGCGGAGCGTGCGCTGCTTCCCGTTCTCCCTGACGCCGAGGAGTTCCCTTACGCAATCCGCTGTGTCTCGGAAGTGACGATGTCGAACGGTTCGACGTCGCAGGCGTCGGTCTGCTCGAGCTCTCTTGCCTTGATGGCGGCCGGTGTCCCGATCACGAAGGCTGTCGCCGGAATTTCGTCCGGTTTGATCATTGATCCCGAGAATGAAGATCACTATCTCGTCTTCATGGATATTCAGGGGATCGAAGATTTCTTCGGCGATATGGACTTCAAGGTTGCCGGAACGCGTGACGGTATCACGGCAATTCAGGTCGACATCAAGGTTGACGGCCTGACGCTCGACATCATCCGCGATGCGCTTGAAATTACGCGCGTCGGCAGACTGCAAATCATCGACGATGTCATGACGCCCTGTATCGCCGAACCGCGCGAAGAACTGGCGCCTTATGCACCGAAGATTGATCAGATCGACATTCCCTCCGATAAAATTCGCGACGTCATCGGTTCCGGCGGTAAAGTCATTCGCCGTATTACGGAAATGACTGGCACGGAGATCGATGTCGAGGAGGACGGTCCTGTCGGTCACGTCTACATCGCATCGACCGATCAGGCGTCGGGTAAAAAGGCGATGGAGATCGTTCGCGCGATCGTGTTCGATCCCGAGCCGGGTACTGAATTCGACGGTACCGTCACGAGACTTATGAACTTCGGTGCTTTCGTCGAGATCGCTCCCGGGAAAGAAGGGCTTGTTCATATTTCGAAGATGGCGTGGAATCGTGTCAATCGCGTCGAAGACGTCGTTGAAGTCGGTGATGAAGTCCGTGTCGTCGTCTCGGAGATCGACGATCAGGGTCGTTTGAATCTCTCGATGCGCGATCTGATGGAAAAGCCTGACGGATTCGTCGAGCGCGACGATGATGGTGGAGGCAGAGGCGGCAGAAGCGGCGGACGTCCTTCATCACGCGGTGGACGCGGTGACCGCATGCGCGGGGATCGTTCACGCAGAGATCGTGAAAGCAGAGGAAGAGATCGCGGTGGACGCGATGGCCGTCGCACGACGAGCAGCCGTCGTCGCGATGACGATGATAGAGAGCCGAGGGGCGAAAGGTATTTTTAATCCTTCGCCGGTAATCTAGTTATTTCTGTTAAATTGACACGGCTTTCATCCTTTTGATATGATGAACGCCGTTAGGTGGTGACTTGCGGGTGACCACCGGAATAGGGGAGTGGCTCAACGGTAGAGCAACGGTCTCCAAAACCGTGGGTTGCGGGTTCGAATCCTGTCTCCCCTGCCAAGATGAAGTGGATGGATGCATTTGTGTGTCCGTCCACTTTTTAGATTACCTGCTCCGGACTTGATTGTTTAACTATTTTATTTGCTGTAGAATTATTAATTAGTGGACTACAAAATCAAGTACTGTCAAGTAATGTTCGCAACTTTGGACTCCTATATGTAAGTCGTAGTTGTTGTTTTAGTTCAGGGGGGTACCCCCCTGAACTAAAAATTCGGCTTATTCCATGCCGCTAAGCAGCGAGTTGCGGAATCTCGGCGATCGATTGTTCGCTTAGATAGGAGCGAGAGACCGACCAATCTTCCGAATATTCCATCAGGTATATCGTCACAAGGCGAACGTAGGATTC
>DUVH01000039.1 GCA_012841145.1 Clostridiaceae bacterium
TCCCTCTCGCCTACCAAGACGCGGACGGAGCCGTCATCAATGGAAACTACGCGATCGAACACGGTCTCAATCCCGTCAAAGACGCGATCGTGATTGAAGGTTCCTCGAGCCCCTATGTCAACATCGTGGCGGTGAAGGACGGTCGCGCCAATGAGGAAGCTCTGCAAAAACTCCTGAAAGCGCTCCAAAGCGATAAGATCAAGACGTTCATTGAAGACAAATACGACGGCGCCGTCATCCCGGCCTTCCAGTCGAAAGAAACGGCCGATAAGCTTGGAGCAGATTACTAAACGATAGAACCTGATCCGCAGTTCGAGAGAACGGTTAATGTTACCGCTCTCCTGTCAAACAGCTATTTTTACATATCAGCTTTTATCAGCTTTCTTGACCCGGTGCCAAGCTGATGCATGAAATCGGAAGGGTGTCTCGTCGTGCCAAATCGGTACGTGTGAGATGCCCTTCTTTGTTGCAAATGGAGTCCAGTTCTTCAGTCAGCGGTATAAATTTTGCTGTAAGCGAAAAAATGCACGGGAATATGATTTTTCATTAAAATACAGCTTTAAAACGGTCATTTGGTGGGTATATTTTATACATTCTGTGATACACTACGGCTACATAGAGTCTATTTGCATGGAGAAGGAGGAACATGCCATGGCTACCAAGAGCGTTTTGAAGAATGTAAAGATTACTTCAATTCATGCAGAAAATTTCGTGCAAGCTCTTGAGAAAGCTGAGCTGGCCGAATTTCGGGATGTCAATATCTCAAAGCCGGTGAAACAATTGTCGCGAGAAGACATCAAGAATATTTTCTGTGAATGAGAAAAATAATAAAGAGCATTAGCCTAGTAAGGTTAGATGATCTAGTCACTGAGTTGGGGGAAGAGGCTGTTAAAAACAAGCACCTTCTCCCTTTTAATTGTGAGAATAACCCTGATATCGAGTTTTTTCTTGTTAAGTATCTGAAATTTGCCGCAACTGGCCCTCTAATAGCTGATTCGGTTGAAGAGAAGAACATAAATAACGTAAAATATGTAAGTCGTTTAGTAATTAGGAAATAGGGGATGTACTAATATTCTTACCCCTCAAGAATATCTCAACTATTGGAGACCTAACCATGGAATCACGCACCGTTTTTGAACGTAGAGATAAAGTGAACTATTACCTCGACTTGGCGGAAGTCGTCGGAGAGCGCGCGACGTGCATTCGCCGTCACTTCGGGGCCGTCATTGTCAAGGACGATGAAGTAATCTCGACGGGATATGTCGGCGCGCCTCGCGGACGCGCGAATTGCAATGAACTCGGACATTGTATACGTGAGAGCATGAAAGTCCCGCGCGGAGAGCGCTACGAACTCTGCCGCAGTGTTCACGCGGAGGCAAACGCGATCATCAGTGCCTCGCGCAGCGAACTTCTCGGTAGCACGTTGTATCTTGTCGGCAAGGAAGTCCGGACGGGTGAATACGTCAAAAATGCCATGCCCTGCTCCATGTGCAAGCGCCTGATCATCAACGCCGGCATCAAGGACGTTTATGTCCGTGATACGAAAGACGATTACCGACGCGTCGACGTCAACGACTGGGTCGAAAACGACGAGTCGCTGGAGGGCGTTTTCGGGTATTAGATTGCCTAGGAATCTTTACAGGTAACACCTGAACACTCTCACGAAGCGCTTCCTATCGCCTCGCCCGCATCGGTATCGCTATATAGGTAACACACGAACACTCTCACGAAGTGCATCATCAATCTTGCGAAGCATAAAGCCGAGATTCGCGCAGTAGAACTCGGCTTTTTTCTTTTCTCAATATTGTTGTCTGGTTCGATCAACGTCTTTCAAGATTGATTTTATTAAATGGGCATAGACGAAAGGTCGGTCGGCATTGCGGAATAAATGAGCGGCCTAGTAGTGGGAAAAGACTATTTTTCTAAAATAATCGCCTAGATACTCTATATGGTCGGCATAAAAGATGATAGTATTTAACTAATAATGCGGTGTGTTCCTTAATGACGAGGGCAATAATAGCTCAGGTTAATTTGTCCTGACTTCCGTAAGGATATACATACGTTGATAAGCACGATGTGCTGAAACGATTCGGACAAAAGAATCGTATTTGGGTCGGAAAAAACAAAGATACATCTATAAGGAGAAGAATTATGTTTGAACTAAACGTAAACGGTAAAGTCGTATATGCGGAGACAGACAAGCCATTGATGACGTTCTTGAGGGACGACTTAAGACTCACGTCGGTTAAGGACGGTTGTAGTGAGGGGGCTTGCGGAACGTGCAGTGTCTTGGTGGACGGAAAAGTAACAAAATCCTGCATTCAAAAGGTCTCCCGATTTGTCGGCAAGAAAATTCTGACAGTTGAGGGTATCGATCCGGAGGAGATGGCGGTATACGAATACTGCTTCGGCGAGATGGGAGCGGTACAGTGCGGTTTCTGTATCCCGGGCATGATTATTGCTGCAAAAGGATTAATAGATGTAAATAACGACCCGACGGTTGCTGATATTAAGAAAGCTATCAGAGGTAATATTTGCCGTTGCACAGGCTATAAGAAAATCGAAGAAGCGATCATGTTGGCAGCGAAATATTTCAGAGAAGGTCTTGAAATTCCGGAAGCCGGCGAAGAACTGGGCATGAATCAGCGCTACATCAGGCCTGACGCGGCGGAGAAAGTAAACGGAACGGGATTGTATGCGGACGATTTGGAATTCCCAGGCATGTTGCATGCAAAAGCCGTGCGCTCAAAATATCCTCGCGCCATCGTCAACAAAATCGATATCAGCAAGGCTCTCGAACATCCCGATTGCGAGAGAATTCTTTTAGCGGCCGACGTTCCCAATAACAAAACGGGTCACGTGATAAAAGACTGGGATGTCATGATCGCGGAGGGTGATATTACCCGCTATGTCGGTGACGCCCTTGCATTGGTGGCAAGCCGCAACAAGGACACCTTGGAGGAAATCGTAGATTTGGTAGAGGTCGATTACACCGAACTGACCCCGATTACAAGTCCGCAGGACGCTCTCAAAGGAGATGCGCCGTTAATCCATGAGAACGGAAATATTTTAAGCAAGTCCATGCTGATTCGCGGAGATGTTGACGCGGCACTCAAGAACTCAAAGTATGTTGTCACCAGAAAATACAAAACACCTTATCAGGAACACGCGTTCATGGAGCCCGAGTGTGCGGTCGCCGTACCGGAAGGAGACGACGGGATACTGATGTATACCGGCTCGCAATCTGTCTACGACGAACAGAGTGAAGTTGCCGACATGCTGCAAATTCCTATCGAAAAGGTCCATAGCCATTCCATGCTTGTCGGCGGCGGTTTCGGCGGTAAGGAAGATATGAGCGTGCAGCATCACGCGGCGCTTATGGCTTGGGTTACGAAGAAACCGGTCAAGGTCAAGTTCACGAGACAGGAAAGCTTGGCATACCACACGAAGCGTCACCCTATGGATATCGAGATCACCACGGGATGCGATGAAAACGGCATCATTCAAGGCATGAGAGCGACTCTTATCGCCGATACGGGTGCATACGCATCGCTCGGAAAAGTAGTTCTCGACAGAGCCTGTACGCATGCGGCAGGTCCATACAATTACCAGAACATCGACATACTCGGCATCGCCGTCTATACGAACAATATGGTTTCAGGCGCGTTCCGCGGGTTCGGCGTAGGCCAGAGCAACTTCGCCATGGAGCAGAACCTGAACTTGTTGGCGGAAAAAGTCGGCATTTCCGCATGGGAAATCCGTCATAGAAACGCAATTCGTCCCGGCCAGATTCTTCCGAACGGACAGATCGCGGAGCCGGATACGGGTGCAGTGGAATGTCTGGAAGCCGTCAAAGAAATCTATGAAAACAATCCGCGTGCGGGTATCGCCCTCGGTTGGAAAAACAGCGGCAAGGGCGTCGGCGTCATTGATACCGGCCGTTGCATACTCCAAATCAAAGACGGAAAAATTCATGTCCTGACCTCCGCGGCTTGCATGGGTCAGGGCATCGCGATTATGTGTCAAACCATGATTTGTGAAACCTTGGGAATCTCACCAAAACTCATCGTTCATGAAGCGGCGGATACAAGGACAACGCCTGACTCGGGAACAAGTACGGCATCTCGTCAAACATTGGTTACGGGCGAAGCCACAAAGAGAGCGGCTGAATTGCTTAAGGCTGATCTCGATGCGGGCAAGACGCTGGCGGATCTGGAAGGGAAAGAGTATTTCGGTGAATACCATCCAATGACAGACGGCCTGAAATCAACGAAAGAATTCCCGGTGCGCCACGTCGGATACGGTTACGGAGTGCAGGTCGTTATCATCGACGATGAAGGAAAGGTTGAAAAAGTCGTATCCGCTTATGACGTCGGAACTCCGGTCAACATTCAGTCAGTCGAAGGACAAATCGAAGGCGGAGTCATCATGGGTCTCGGCTATGCATTGACAGAGAACTTCGTATGCGAAGATGGATATTGCAAGACAAAGCTCGGAACACTCGGTCTCATGAGATCGACCGATGTGCCGGAGCAAGAAGTCATTCTCGTACAGCCTGAGGCCGTAAGCCCGCTGGCATATGGAGCCAAGGGTTGCGGTGAGCTGTGCATGATTCCTACGGGAGCCGCCTGTGCTCACGCCTATTACAAGCTGGACGGAGTCGAGAGAAGGGTCATGCCTCTTGAGAACACTTACTACGATAAGAAGAGAAGAAAGAAATAATCGACAGCGAACATGACCCTAAGGATTCATACTCTCCAAGGAGGACGTAGCGTAGAACGAAATAATCTCTAGGAGAGATAACAAGTTGTTTCACTAATCCCTTCTGATCGAGGTGTGAACTTAGTCAGAAGGGATTTTTTGAATAAGCGGTATATAATCGGCATCGGCACTTACGAGGAGGATTTGCGTGAAGACTGTATTCTTTACCGGTGCGACCGGAGGCCTTGGGGAACTATGCGTACGTACTTTGTCTCGGAGAGGTTGGCAGGTGTTTGCAGCCGGCACCAACAGGGGTAAACTCAATGAGTTGGAACAACTGCCCCATGTAATCCCTCTGCATGCCAATGTGCGCGACATGGACAGCCTGATAGCGGCCAAAGAGAAGGTGCTTGAATACACCGATCGCTTGGACGCTGTGGTCAACTTTGCAGGGATATCGGTGTTTTCTTCTCTTGTCGAAGGAGAGGCAATACCGCTGATGGAAAAGCTGATGGACATCAATGTACTGGGCACCGCACGGGTCAACGCCCTCATGATTGATTTGATCGAAAAAGGGCATGGGCGTATCATCAACTGCTCCTCTACTGTAGGCTGGTCAGCCTCTCAGCCTTTTTCCGGTGCCTACTGTGCTTCCAAGCGTGCCATCGAAGCCTATAGCGACAGCCTGCGACGGGAATTGATGTTCATCGGGATTCCTGTGATTAAGATACAGCCCGGCGCTTATCAGACTGAGCTGCTCAGTGGCGTTGATGATGATTACTTGAAGACTCTAAAAGGTACCACCCATTATCAGACGGTGCTGAGACGCCTTAAGTTTGTGATGGACAAGGTACTTGGTGCCGCGGGAGACCCGCAGGACCTAGCGAATATCGTGGTAAGAGCGTTGGAAGATAAGCGCCCGCGACTAAAATACCGCAAGGGCACCGGCTTTTTGATGTGGCTGATGAGCGCTCTGCCCGACCGCCTTTTGGACTGGGGTTACCGTATGGTACTGAAGGTCCCTTGGGGTAATTCCGCGACATGACCCGTGGCGTAATCTGAGAAAAAGATTGTTCTTACATCGATTTCTTAGATTGCAA
>DUVH01000007.1 GCA_012841145.1 Clostridiaceae bacterium
AGCCGCAGCCTCCGAGAGCGTTGGGTAAACGAAGGAACATATAGAGGATCGATTCCATCGGGGAACGCGAGTTGTTCTCGAGATAACGGATGGCGCGGAGAGCTTTTCTGCGACCCCGATGTCCTCGTAGTTCCTCTGCGCAGGTGCGCAGTTCTTCTACAGTACATCGTGGACGATCGCCTTCTCGGTAGGCGCAACATTGGAGGCCAAGATAAATTAATTCGTGGATACTATAGGATAGGGCGACTTGGAGAAAGACGAGCGGGAGGGTGCAGGCTTTTCCATCCACGTATTGATCGGCGCCGGGGATACTGCAGGTGTGGATGGTGGCACGATCGGGGCGATAAAGGGGCTTGTAGGTGAAGATGACGTATTCTTCGGGGAAGATGATATCGGGCGGTTCGATTTTGCCTCGGATGGCCGGTACGCCCCAGTAATCGAGTGCTGCTTTCCCACAGATGTATTTTTGGCCGTAATCGCTCATGCTCGAATTCTAACGAAGGGTGTGGAGTAATGACGAGGGAGTTTTTGCCCATAACCGCTAGTGGCAGTCAATTTGTCGAAACTAAGAGTTCTTTGTGAAGAGATACTCACGACAACAGCCGCAATATAAAACAAGTTGTCGATGCCCAACGTATTCATGATTATCTCGAGTAACGTCCTTTGTTGGACAGTGGTTGTGTAGAGTCTCATCCAAGTTAGCAAAACGCTAACCTTTTAGGTAACTAGTCGGGAAACGTGCTGAATTAGCAACAATAAATAGTGGGATTTGGGTAGACTTGGTGGAGTGGGCCAGTAAACCTTTCAACAGACCCGTGAAAAGTTGGTGCACTCGTCAATATATCGACCCTAGAGTCAATTTTTTATATGTAGTATAATCAAATAAAGTCTGAATGAAGATTCCTGTAGAAAATTAAATATGAAATCATGGAGGTAAAGTAATGGATTTTGATGCGATTAAGAAGGCAGCAGAAGGCTACAAAGACGACATGGTGAAGTTCTTGAGGGATATGATCAGGATCCCTTCAGAGTCATGCGAAGAAGAAGGCGTCATTAAGCGTATCGAAGAAGAGCTTATCAAGCTCGGCTACGATAAAGTTGAGATCGACGGTCTCGGAAACGTGATCGGCTGGTTGGGTGATGGCGACAAGATCATCGCGATCGACTCCCACGTTGACACTGTCGGTATCGGCAACATCGAAAACTGGACTCACGACCCTTACGAGGGCTATGAGACTGATGACATCATTTATGGTCGCGGTTCTTCCGACCAAGAGGGAGGAATGGCGTCAGCAGCTTATGGCGGTAAGATCATGAAGGATCTCGGCCTTATTCCCGAAGGCTACAAGATCATGGTCGTTGGCTCCGTTCAGGAAGAAGACTGCGACGGTATGTGCTGGCAGTACATTGCGAACAAATACTTCTCTTCACCTGAGGAAGCAAGAGAGAAGATCGCCTTTGTCATTTCGACAGAGCCTACAGACGGCGGCATCTACCGCGGACACCGCGGACGTATGGAAATCCGTGTTGACGTCAAAGGCGTCTCCTGCCACGGTTCTGCTCCCGAGCGCGGCGACAACGCCATTTACAAGATGGCCGACATCTTGCAGGATGTTCGTGCACTGAACGAGAATCCCGCGGACGACTCCGTTGAGATCAAGGGACTCGTTAAAATGCTCGATCCGAAGTACAACCCTGAGCACTACGAGGACGCCAGATTCTTGGGTCGCGGAACGTGTACAGTCTCCCAGATCTTCTTTACGTCACCTTCACGTTGTGCTGTTGCAGACTCTTGCGCCATCTCGATTGACCGCAGAATGACCGCCGGTGAAACGTATAAGACGTGCCTGAAAGAGATCGAGGATCTCCCCGCAGTCAAGAAGTATGGTGATGACGTTCAAGTCAGCATGTACTGGTATGACCGTCCTTCGTGGACAGGTGAAGTCTACAAGACAGAGTGCTTCTTCCCCACGTGGATCAACAAGGAAACAGCACCGCACGTCAAAGCCCTCGTTGATGCCCACCACGCACTGTTCGGTGAAGAGCGTCTCTACGTTGACGAGCTTTCGAAGTCAACCCGTGTCGGCCGCCCGCTGACAGACAAGTGGACCTTCTCCACGAACGGCGTCTCGATCCAAGGCCGTTACGGCATCCCCTGTGTCGGCTTTGGCCCCGGTGCTGAGTCACAGGCTCACGCACCGAACGAAGTCTCCTGGAAACAAGACCTCGTCGTCAATGCCGCTCTGTACGCTGCAGTTCCCATGCTCTACAACCCCACAGAGCTGACGGGTGAAGAAGCCACGGAATTCCGTCAGGAGCTGACAGGTCACGACATCAAGTAACTCGATAAATAACTTGATCTAAAACATAGATAGCCCCGCTGCGACTTGAAAAAAAGTTGTAGCGGGGTTGTTTTCTTTATGAGTACACGTATGTTGGTAACTATTCTTATTCCCTACACTTACAGTGTATAGTCCGAATAATGGTAAAGGGCCGGTGATCCGCCTGTGTGCAGAAAAAGCACTTTGTCCGATTTTTTGAAAAGACCCTTCCGTATCAGATCGATCAGTCCTGCCATCGCTTTTCCCGTATAGACGGGGTCAAGAAGGATCGCCTCGCGACGTGCAAGCAGCTGGACAGCTTCCTTCAGACCTTCAGTGGGTAGCGAATAACCGGGGCCGATATAGTCGTCAAAGACGATAATATCGTCGTTCTCTATGAGGATATTCCTCTTCGGAAACAATTCGTTATTTACTTTTTGAGCTAACTGAGCGATACGCCTTATATGGTTGTCGCGCGGATTGTTGACACTAATGCCGATGACTTGTGTTTTTGTGCGCAAGCCGCGAAACCCCATTAAAAGTCCTGTATGTGTACCGCAGCTTCCCGTAGGGGTTATAACATGCGAAAACTCAATGCCAAGATCGCTTGACTGTTCCACGATCTCCTCAGCACACGCGATATATCCGAGACAGCCAAGGGCGTTCGAGCCACCCATCGGGATAATGTAGGGTTTGTACCCCTCGTTTCGAAGTGTCTCTGCGCGCTCTTGCATAGCAATGTTCAAATCGCAGGTTCCGGGGACGACGAGAATGTCCAACGGACTCATGAGCCTATAAAGGTAATTGTTGCCTCCGGCATCTTTTTTGTAGCTTCCGGATACGATTTCCGACAGAACGAGAACGGCATGCATGCCCTCTTTTCTCGCGGCTGCGAGAGTCAAACGACAATGATTCGATTGAAGTGCCCCGCACGTGATCAGCGTGTCGGCTCCCCGGCTTTGCGCGTCCGCCACAAGAAACTCAAGCTTTCTCGTTTTATTGCCGCCGCCAGCTAACCCTAGGAGGTCATCATGTTTAAGGTAGATCTCCGGTCCGCCTATAATTTCAGTAAGATTCGCAAGATACTCAATCGGTGTCTTGCCCTGCGTATAACGTTTTCGCTCAAATTTTGAAAGATCTAAACCCATCCCGCTCCCTGCTTTTGATATGTCTATTGATCGGCTTGTAGTCACTCCGACGCTGTCGGCGCAATTAATCCCCGAAACGTTTGGCCAGTTCCAAATATCTCTCAGCCATCCGACATACTGAGGCAATCTCGATTTTTTCATCGATCTGATGCGCCTCTTTATCGTCTCCAGGCCCCCAGATGACGAATGGAATACCTAGCGTTGGCGTTATTCTTCCCGCGTCCGTGAAGAAGCGGGGGCATCCCAAGATCGGGACAGATCCGCAAGCTTCGCAGACCTGCTGTACCAGAGCGATGAAAGGGTCATCTTCTGGGGTCGCATTCGCCTCGTTACGGTTGAGCACCTTCAGCTCGACTTTAAGGCGAGGCTCTTTATTCTGAAGCTTTTCAGCGATCTTTTGCGCAAGATTGAAACTGTCGTCGGTTGGCTGCCCCGGCAGCAGCCGGATATCGAGTTCGAGATTTGCCTTGCCGGGGATCACGTTCGTCATAAAGCCGCCGTGTAACTGTGTAAGAGAGACGCTTGCATGGCCCAACAAAGGATCGTATTGACCTCGATCAAATGCTTGACAAAATGCCCGGTAAAAATCGATGGCAGCATCCAGAGCATTCACTGCAAAATCAGGATCGGATGCGTGTGCCTGTACGCCGGTAAAAGAGGCGCCGATCCACAATGCACCTCTTTCGCGTATAGCGATGCGCTCTTTCGTCGGTTCACAAAAAACACCCGCCTCAATCGCGCGAACCCATTTAGAATCGAGCATGCTCCTTGCCCCGGTGCCGTCCTGTTCTTCATCGGCAGTGAAGCAGAGCAGAACAGGCTTCGGAGGAATTGTTCCCGATTCAAGCAGGCAAAGCGCCGCCTCAATCATCGCGACATTGCCGCCCTTCATGTCTGCTGTCCCCCTGCCATACATGACACCGTTCACAACTTCGGCACCGAGCGGAGGAAATGTCCACGCAGATTCGTCGCCGAAAGCGACCGTATCAAGATGTCCGAAGAAACCGACACCCCCCGAACTTGTTTTTCCCGGTATGCGAATGACTAGAGAGCTTCTTTCGGGGCTATGATCAATGCGCTCTATTTCCACGTCGAATGGAGAAAAGACTTTTTCAATGTAATCGACCAGAAGCGCTTCATTCCCTTCGGGTTGCCTCGTATCGATCACGACCATATCATGAAGCAGAGATTCGCAGCGATCCAAGTCCGGCGTGTTCAACATTGCAGTATCCTCCGTAGATTTTCTGGCTAGCTCATTATAAAGCTTAAGCTGTGCAGTGGCGACATGCAAGATATATGAGAACCTCCCTGAATGCTCCCTGCGCAAGAGAGAGCAAGTTCTCCGGATTTAGTCGTTTTTCCTCGCGTGTACAGTTTTTCACAATGGTACGCAAGCGCGTTCGACATCGCACGTCGTTTTTCCTCGCACGTACAGTTTTTTAATTAAAGTTGCAAAACTGTACGTTAGCTACCAACAGGATGCAGGCCTGTACGAAACTTCAAATAAAAATGAAAAATTGCGCATCAGCTACTGACAGAACGCAAAGCTGTTCAAAACTGTAAATAAAAATGAAAAACTGCACATCTGCTGCTGACATGCTGACAGGACACAGGTCTGTGCAGAAATGCAGTTAATTTTGAAAAATTGTACGCGATCCAGTTTTCCGAAACGCAAAAGTAATTGAATTTAATCAAAACTCAAACGAGCGCTACAAAATTTCTAAATAAGTTGAAATTTTGCACAGCTCATTTTATTTTGACTATGAGGATGTAGGTGAAAGGGTGCGATCGACAAATGAGAACAAATGAAAGCATAAAAGTGCCGGATTCGACGAGAGCTGTAATGAGCTTGCTGGAAGAGGCGGGCTTTGAGTGTTTTGTTGTCGGCGGATATCTGCGCGATACGCTGCTCGGGCGCGCGACATTCGATATCGATCTTGCGACTTCGGCGACACCGGAGGATGTAATGCGCAGTCTATCGCGCTATGTGGTCATTCCGACGGGCTTGCGACACGGAACGGTCACTGTATTGACTACAGATGGCTCCATTGAGATCACGACTTTTCGCGAAGACGGTATGTATTCTGATTTCCGACACCCCGACGTGGTCCGGTACGCAAAAACGATTGAAGAAGATCTCGCTCGTCGAGATTTTACGATCAACGCGCTTGCGTGGAATGAAAAGCGCGGATTAATCGATCCCTGGGATGGGCAGTCCGATTTGAAAAAAGGTCTGATAAGAACGGTTGGCGATGCGAATCAACGTTTTCGCGAAGATGCTCTGCGCATCTTACGAGGATTGAGGTTGAGTGCGGAGCTGTCTTTTCAAATTGAAGAGCGGACGAGCGATGCGATGCGCAGCTGCGCACAACTGCTGAAGCACGTCGCCCGCGAGCGATTACAGGTTGAACTCAATCGCTTGCTCATCGGGGAAAACGCATTGTCTGTCATGCAGGGTTATGTTGATATTTTGTCGGTTGTCATCCCGGAGCTTTCCATTTTAGATGATTGTGCGCCCTCGCCGCTCAATGTCGCGTTTTTACGGGCATCGTCCATGGGCAGAGACATACCGTTACGGCTTGCCGCGCTTCTTTGCGATCTTGAGAATGCGCTGGAGATTCTGAAAAGACTTCGTTACGACAACGCAACAATAGATCGTGTAGAAAAGCTCATTGCTTTTCAATCGGAGAAGTTGTTTCCTGAAAAGCGGTCGGTTTGGCGGGGACTTTATCGCTATGGGCAGAAAGATTTTCTCGATGGCATGAGGCTTCGAGTTGCGGGCGAACGAGCTCATGCAAATATCCAAGGGATCGTCGCTCCTTCGGCTCCGGCCGACACTGCGGTCTCACCTACGACAGCCGCAATTGCTCAGATTGCAGATGACCTGATTCGAAGGAATCGCATCTTAGAGCTGAAGGATTTGGCGGTTAACGGTCATGATCTTCTGGGTCGAGGCTATAGAGGGCAAGAGGTCGGGGCTATGCTGGAGATACTTTTGGAAAAAGTGTGTGTCGACGATTTTCCTAATGAGCGCGAGAGTTTACTTGCCGCTATCGATTCCAAGAGCGAAAATTGAAGTTCAGGCTTGTGACGTTGGCGCGGTCTGAGGGTGAGACATAACGAGTGCGACAAATCAGGGGTAAAGAGGCAGAAAGAGAGAAACATTTCAACTGAAAGGTCATACTGATGTGAGACTTGAAGGTGAAGAAGCACGGCAAGGAAGATATTTTGACTGTCAGAGCGTGCCGGCGTCATAAACCTGGGCATAGACGGTAGAGGAGCACGGCAAGGAAGATATTTTGACGGTCAGAGCGGGCCGGCGTCATGAACTTGGGCATAGAGGGTAGAAGAGCACGGCAAGGTAGATATTTTGACTGTCACCTCTCGGCCTCTAAATTGGGTTCCGGCTGGGGATTACTGCCGGCGGAAGGAAAGAGCGACATCGTGCTCGTCTTTTATCGTCAGGACATCACCTTCAATCGAATATTTCATGCGAAGAACAGCAGAACTACCTTCTGCTTTTTCAAGCGTGAGGCGCAGGTCGCCGTTCGGGCTGGCTTGGTAGCTCAACGTAAAATGCCCTTGTAGACCTGCAAATACTTTTATGTCCTCTTCGGTCAGTGCTGCATTGCCGGGAAGCAGATTGAGAGTGCCATCTTCTTTAAATTCAAAAGTTATTCCGAGTGTGTAAGCCGGATCTTCAGATTCAACTAATCTCCAAGCCCCGACGATGGCGCTTTTGGTCGCACATGAGGTTAGCAAGCAAGCGAAACTGATCAGTATCAAGATGGTAACGAGAAAGATAATATTGTTGGTCTTTTTCTTCATTGATCCGATCCTCTGCATCAAGGTGCGTGAAGATATTATGAACCATTTAATCGAGTTTGGGAAATCGAATCGATCAGTATCTTAGGTCATACTGCTTCTAACCGGTGCTTTTCATCACGGGAGAATCTGTCGCAAAGTTATTGACATATGCCAGAAACTTTCGTATTATGTAGGCGGTCAGTGAGATCATCGGAGTTCGGCGCTCCGGTTGAAGTGCTGATAAGTAAGAAGAGCTGATGGCATGTGCTTCATCGTGACTTGACGGGATGCCTGTTAGGATTAGGTGGATAAGATAGATCAGATTAGCCGGAGTGTGCTTAGATGCGATCGCCTGATAGACCTCGACGTAAAATCAGACAGATCAGATTGACTGGAGTGTGCCTAGACAGGAGTTGGTTTTTTATGGCTAGACCTAGAAAAAGAAGACGAGTTTGCGGATTGCCCGAGATCAATCGGTTCGGCCCACTCGATTTGCCAGAGGTCGCTGGGGAAAACGTCGTCATGACGGTCGACGAATACGAGACGATTCGCCTGATTGACCTTGAAGGCTTTACGCAAGAAGAGTGTGCCGAGCAGATGAATGTCGCCCGCAGCACGATTCAGAGCATCTATGTCGAAGCAAGAAAAAAACTGGCGGAGGCTTTGGTGAACGGAAAGGTGTTGTCGATTGAGGGAGGAACGTATCTCCTTTGCGACGGCTCGGGGAACGGATGTGGCAGAGGCTGCCGTTATCGACAAGGACAGGGTCGCGGGCATGGCAGGGGAAGAGGGCGAGGCAGAGGCCCGATGAGTGATTGAGCAGACCGCGCGAGGATCATCGGCGAGCTCCCAAAGAACGATTCATGGTTTGTCTTAAAGACCGGGCGATGAATCTACAGATATGAATCAACAAGCTGAAAAGAAGACGAGAAGATTTTTAACGCAGAAGAGATTAATAAAAAGATTAATGAAGCGAAAAATGATTAGATAAAAAAGCGTACTAAAGCGAAAAACATATACAAGAGTATAGATAACAGTAAAAGGAGTAGTGAAATGAAAGTAGCAATACCGGCAGATTCAAAGTCGATGGATTCAAAAGTCTGTGCCTCTTTTGGAAGGGCTCCATATTTCGTTGTGTACGATACCGAGACGAAAGATTCTGTATTTGTTGAAAATACTGCGGCGTCCGGCACGGGCGGCGCGGGAATCAGGGCTGCGCAGATTATTGCGGACCAGGGAGTTGGCGCTATGCTGACACCGAGATGCGGGCAAAACGCGGCGGATGTGTTCCGGTCGGCCGACATCAAGCTGTATCGGACGAATGATCATTCCATTAAGGAAAATATCGAAGCGTTCGTTAAGGGAGAGCTTCCTTTATTAGAAGATTTTCACGCCGGATTTCACGGCAGGAACCGCGGCGGACTCTAATATGAAAATTGCGGTACTAAGTGGCAAGGGCGGTACGGGGAAGACGCTCGTATCGGTCAATTTAGCGGCTGTCGCTGCGCCTTCGACCTACATCGACTGTGATGTGGAAGAGCCGAACGGACACCTTTTTTTCAAACCTGAAATCGTTCGTGAGGAATTAATTACCGTCAAGATCCCGCAAGTCGATGAGGAGCGATGTGTCGGCTGCCGTGAGTGTGTCCGCTTTTGCAACTATAACGCGCTTGCCTATGTGAATCAAAAATTGATTATCTTTGATGACGTCTGTCACTCGTGCGGCGGCTGCGTGCTCGTTTGTCCCGAAGCGGCGCTCTCGGAGCGAGATAAGGCGATCGGAAAAATCGAAATCGGCGTCTCGGGTGATGTCAGCGTCTATACGGGAATTTTGAATACGGGCGAGGCGACCGGCATCCCGATCATCCATAGATTGCTGGAGGAAGGGAGTGACGACGGGAATAAGCCTGTTTTCATCGACTGCCCTCCCGGAAGCGCATGCATCGTGATGGAAAGCATCAAAGATGCCGACTACTGTGTGCTGGTGGCGGAGCCGACGCTGTTCGGCGCGCACAACCTAAACATGGTTTACGAGCTCGTCAAACTCTTTGACAAACCGTTCGGTGTCGTACTCAACAAATGCCTGAACGAAGAGAATCCAGTGGACCAGTTCTGCTCCGATAAGGGCATAGAGATTTTGGGGCGGATTCCTTTTGATCATGAGTTAGCATCGTTGAATTCAAGTGCAGAAATCGTTGCACACAAGCAGGACGAATACCGTGAGTTGTTCTCATCCCTGCTCGAGACAATAGTGAAGAAGATGGGCGAATCCGCCGGTAGTAAACGGGATGGCGTTTTATCCGATCTGAAGAAGATGAGCGGAGACACGGTTTCAGGCGAGCGAGGTGAAGCATTGCACGGGTCGCACAGTACGTGCAGTGATGGTTCCGTAAAAGGCGTGAAACCAAAGGAGGTGCGCAGTGAAGCAGCTGTTGATTCTTAGCGGAAAAGGCGGCACAGGGAAGACGACTGTTGCGAGCGCCTTCATCAAGTTAGCTGACGCACAAGCCTATGCCGATTGCGATGTGGATGCTCCCAACTTGCATCTCGTTACTGAATGGGACAAGGAGCCAGTCAGACGTGACTATTACGGCTTGCCTGTCGCAGAACTCACACCGAAACTTTGCACACACTGTGATCGTTGCAGGCAGAGCTGTCGTTTCGGTGCTATCACGGCTGGCGAGTCATACTCGGTCGATCCGTATGGGTGTGAAGGATGCGGCGTCTGCGCCTATGTCTGTCCCGAGGGAGCGATCAAGATGGTGCCTGCCGTTGCCGGCGATTTGCAGCTTTACACGGACGAAGCGAGAGTGTTTTCCACGGCTCAGCTTCGAATGGGGAGCGGAACCTCCGGCCTGCTCGTCACTGAAGTAAAAAAAGAGATGAAAGAGGCAGCTTCCGACAGCAAACTTGCCATCATTGATGGATCGCCGGGTATCGGTTGTCCGGTGATTGCCTCGCTCAGCGGCGTCGACATGGTTCTGATCGTCGCCGAACCCTCTATTTCAGGCCTCAGCGACATGGAGCGTATCATTCGCACGGCAGAAGGGTTTGATACGAAAATTGCCGTATGCACGAACAAACACGACATGAATCCTGAAATCTCGGAGAAGATCGAGAGGTACTGTGCGCAGAGGGGGTTGCCATTTATGGGACGCATACCGTTCGATCCCGCCGCTGTGAGAGCGGTTAACAACGCTCAGACGATCGTCGACATCGAGTGCCCGTCGGGAACAGCAGTGAAGGAAATCTTTGAGAAAACCATGGCCATTCTCTTTGAGTAGGTCTGACCAGCCTGAGAAGGAGAGCAGATCTGCAAAATGAAAAGCCACCCCGAACAAAGTGATCGACATGTCGCAGAAGGGACAAACCTAGGCACAAAACGAGAAGCCAATCTGCGCTGAGCAGTTAACAAGCCGCTGAAGGGGTATGCTGATACACAAAATGAGAAGCCAATTCGTGCAAAGCGTTCGGCGCGCCGCTGAAGTGGGATGCAGACCTGCAAAATGAAGCGCTAAGCGATCGGCGCGCCGCTGAAAGTGTGCCGATATGCAAAATATATGGCCTGTTCGCGTTAAGCGATGGGCAAACCATTGATAGAGAGGTAACTAGAATGAAAAAAATCGCAGTAGCAAGTGATAACGGACAGGTGACCGAACACTTCGGTCATTGTGAAGCATTCATCGTCTTCCACGCAGCGGACAAGGAAATCGTCAAGGTCGAGACGATCGCTAGCCCGGGACACCGCCCTGGCTTTTTGCCGGTTTTTCTCGCGGAGCAAGGCGTTGATGTGATCATCAGTGGAGGCATGGGCGGCGGCGCAGTGGATCTTTTCAATGAAAACAACATTGAGGTGGTCATCGGCGCTCAAGGTGCGGCTCAAGAGGCCGCCGAGGCATATCTCGACGGTTCCCTCGTTTCAACGGGCTCAATTTGCCATGAACATCAGCACCATGAAGAGTGTGGAGGGCACAGCGGTTAGTTCGCGAGAAGCTTTCGCCTTCGATGAAAAAGGATAAAAAGGCTGGCCGTATGGCCGCCTTTTTTTGATGCTTGCTGAAACTGAAAGTGAATCACCTACTTTCAAAATAAAAGCATTTGTACAAACAGTTTGTACCTGAATTTGTGGGAATCGGGCTGCCGCTTGTACCTAATTTTGCCGGAATCGGGCTACTGCTTTCTCCGACATTTTTTTTGGGAGCATACCCCATTAGCAGACATTACAATAATTCGCGGAAGGTAAAGGGTTGCCTTGTTCCACCACGATAATCGGCGATTTGTTAGGCTGAGCGAAAAATGCTTTGTCACAAATTTGTAATATAGAACCACAACATGTAGTAGTATTATGAACTCCAGCACACAATATGAAGTGTGTACTGGAAAATTTCTACGCGTTCAGGCGATCGTGTTTTACAAAGGAAGAGAGAGGAAAGGTGTTGGGATGAGCGTGTTAGCGTCTGTTATTAAACGTCACTTTACAAAGGAAATTGAAGAGAAAAAATGCTCCGTTTTCGATCTTTTCGAGTGGAAAAAATGTGATGTGATTCTGAAGGATCACAAGTCGGGGCGAGTGCTCACCGATATGCGGGATCTCGAATTCCCGTCTCATTACTCACAAACGGCATGCGATATCATCGCGTCGCGGTATTTTAGAAAAGCCGGCGTTCCGGGGGAACCCGGTCACGAAACGTCCATGCGTCAAGTCGCGGATCGCATGGTGTCGTTCTGGGTGAAAGCGCTCGTTGATGAAGAGGTGATCGACGACGAAGAGTCCGAGATTCTGTACGATGAACTCGTTTATGCTCTCCTAGCGCAGATGTTCGCTCCGAATTCTCCTCAGTGGTTCAACACGGGGCTCAAGCTCAAGTACGGCATCGAAGGGGGAATGAACGAACTCTTTTATTACGACGAAGAGCTGGGAAAAGTTGTCATGTCGGAGGACGACTATACGCGCACACAGGCGTCCGCTTGTTTTATCCTCTCCATTAGCGATCAGTTGTTGGGGCCTCACTCCATTTCGGAAGCCTATGTCTCCGAGACAAAACTGTTCAAGGGCGGCTCCGGGACGGGAACGAACTTCTCCATCATACGCGCAGAAGGCGAGGCGCTTTCCGGAGGCGGCCACTCGTCAGGTCTCATGAGTTTCCTGAAAGGGCTCGACCGCAATGCCGGCGCCATCAAGTCGGGCGGTACGACGCGTCGCGCGGCGAAAATGGTCTGTCTCGATATCGACCATCCAGAGATTGAGCAATTTATCACGTGGAAAGCTCGCGAGGAAGACAAGGTCATCGCGCTTGCGAAGATGGGCTACGACGCAGATATCGACGGGGAAGCCTACCAGACCGTTTCGGGACAGAATTCGAACAACTCCGTTCGATTCAACGATGATTTTATGCGCAAAGTGGCCGATCTCGATCGCAACCCGCACGCAAAAATCCGTCTAAAGGGACGCCGCGATTCAAGTGTTGATCGTGATGTCTACGTCCGCCATTTGTGGGAAATCTTCAATCAGTCAGCATGGCGCTGCGCCGACCCCGCACCGCAATTTGACGATACGTTCAACGCTTGGCATACGTGTCCGGCGGGAGAGGACGGCGACGTCGGCGCGAAGCACAACAGGATCAATTCGACCAATCCGTGCGGCGAATACGCGTTCCTCGATGATACCAGCTGCAATTTGGCGTCGATCAACGTGTTGCGTTTTTACGATAGCGAATCCGGTGTATTTGATATTGAAGGATACAGGCACCTGATTTCGATCGCTCAGCTCATGCTGGAAGCTTCGATTTACGGAGGTCAATTCCCCACGGAGGCGATCGCGCGCAAAACGTGGGGTTTCCGCGCGACAGGATTGGGGCTTGCGAATCTCGCATCCGTCTTTATGAGCGCAGGTATCCCCTACGACTCCGACGAGGCGCGCGCGTTCGGCGGCGCGCTCGCCGGTATCTTGACGGGGCAAAGTTATGCCGTCTCCGCCTTGATGGCACAACAGACGGCCCCTTTTGCGCATTACGAAAAGAATAAGCCCTATATGCTCCGCGTCATCCGTAACCATAGTCGCGCTGCCGGCGTCAGAAAAGATGAGCCGGAGGAGATTTATTACAGCCTTCCCGTCGTTAATCACGCCCTGTTGCGCTCATCGGGATTTGGCGATCTCGCCGACGCGCTGAATGAATGTTGGGAGAACGCCGAAGCGTGGGGGGAGTTATACGGCTACCGCAACGCGCAGGTCTCCGTGATGGCGCCTACGGGAACGATCTCGTTCGCCATGGATTGCGCCGCGACAAGCATCGAGCCGTTCTTCTCCCACGTCGTCTATAAAAAACTGTCCGGCGGCGGCTACATGACGCTTGCGAACCCCATCATCGGCCAAGGCTTGAAAAAGCTCGGTTATTCCGATGAGGACGTTCAGGACATTCTCGACTACATCATGCGCGTCGATGACAACGGCATGATCGCCGACGGCAAAATTGAGGGCGCACCGCATCTCCGCGAAGAGCATCTCGCCGTCTTTGATACAGCCAACCAGTGCGGATCGGGAGATCGTTATATTCACTATCTCGGGCACGTTCGCATGGTTGCGGCGATCACGCCGCTGATTTCCGGAGCGATCTCAAAAACCGTCAATCTCCCGAACGAGGCGACGGTGCAGGATTTTGCGGACGTCGTACTTTCCTCTTGGATGCAGGGCGTGAAGGGTATCACCCTTTATCGCGACGGTTCCAAATATGCGCAACCTCTGAATCTGCGTCTGACCGGTGTGGAGAGCCAAGACGTTCCGCTTGAAGATCTCAATTACAACGACCTGCTCCACTATGCGAAGAAAGTGAAGGCCGACCTCGATCAATGTAATGAGAGAATCGAGAGCGGAGATATCGTTCACGCGCGCGTCAAACCGTTCGGAATACGCAGCGGCGTCACGCACCCGGCGCAGATTGAGGACGTCAAAGTCTACATTACCGTCAACAGAGACGAGGACGACAAAATCGTGGAGCTCTTCATGACGACCGATCGTGAGGGAACGCTGATCACCGGCCTGTTGAATTCGTTGTCAAAGACGATCTCCGTCATGCTCCAGTACGGTATCAAGACCGACGCCATCTCGAAAATGCTCCGCGGTCAGAAGTTCGAGCCGTATGGTTTCGTACAGCGTCACCCGTACATCAAATACTGTACTTCCGTTTCGGATTTGATCAGCAAAGTGCTCGATATTGAGGGCGGAGATTATTCGCGCGTCCAAGTAAAACCCGACCGAGATGACGAGTTCTTTGCACGTGAAGAAACAATGGAGCGTTCACAGATCAGCATGGACGAGTTCATCCACGAAAAAGCGCTTGAGGCGAGCAAAAACGGTGAGCGGCTCTACGACGGCTCCGTCTGCACAAACTGTTCAGGCACAAGACTCGTCCGCAACGGCACCTGTAAAGTATGTCTTGACTGCGGGGAGACGACCGGCTGCTCTTAAGGACGTATTATTCTTGCAATCACTCCGGTGAACCGATAAACTTTTAATATTGTTGAGCGAAGTTAAGAGCTTGCCACGGGCAACGGAGTGATTGCTTTATGAAAAGAGTCGCCACAGGCGCAGGGATGGTTGGGGTAGTTCTCTACCGGAAACTCTGTTTTGAGGATCATGAGATTACGCTGATTGAAAATACCGAGAAGCGTCTCGATGGCACGATTGCAATATACGACCTTATGTCGCACGGACGTACGGCGCGATGAATCGCCGGATAGTCTTCTTTGTCCTCGGGCGGATTCTGATCGTGACGGCCGCCCTCATGATACCTTCCGTGATCGTCGCGTTGATTTATGAAGAAGGATGGGCAGGCGTTTACCCTTTTCTCGTGACAATCGTTGTGATGGTGCTCATCGGCTGGACACTATCTTTTCATCGCCCCGAAGACATGACGTATTACATGAAGGAAGGCTTCGCCATCGTTGCGCTGACGTGGATCGTGTTGTCGGTTTTGGGCGCGCTTCCCTACTATATCAGCGGACATATTCCAAAATTTTACGATGCACTGTTTGAGACGGTGAGCGGGTTTTCGACGACGGGAGCGACGGTACTGCCCGATATCGAAGCGTTACCGAATTCGCTTCATTTTTGGCGCTCGTTCTCTCTCATGATCGGAGGTATGGGAATTCTCGTCTTCGCGCTTGCCGTCATGCCGCGTACGGAGTCGAAAGAAGTCTTCGTCATGCGCGCAGAGATGCCGGGGCCGACGTTCGGGAAACTGCACAGCCGTGTTCGGGGCACCGCGCGGATACTCTACGTGATCTACTTTGCGATGATGTTGGTTCTTGTTCTTTTGCTGTTGGCGGGTGGCATGCCCCTTTTCGATGCACTTATCCACGCATTTGGAGCCGCCGGGACGGGCGGGTTCAGTTCGAAAGCGCTGTCCGTCGCAGCGTATAACAGCACGTACATTGAAGTCGTCCTAGGCATCGCGATGCTCATTTTCGGGACGAACTTTACGCTCTTCTATCTCATCATGAAAGGTCGCGTTAAACAGGCGTTGAAGAGTGAAGAGCTGCGTTGGTATATCGGGATCGTCGTCGTCGCCGTCGTGGCGATCAGCATTAATTTGCGAAGTACCTACGAGAATGTCGGCATACTGTTTCGGGATGTCTTTTTCACGGTTTCTTCCGTCATCACGACAACAGGCTACGCCGTCGTCGATTTTACGTACTGGCCGCTCTTTTCACGGCTTGTTCTCTTTTTCCTGATGTTTGTCGGAAGCATGGCGTGTTCAACGGGCGGAGGTCTCAAAGTCAGCCGTGTTGCCGTTTACTGTAAGATGTTTATTCGCGAGATTCGCAGCAGCATTAACCCGAACCGCATCCTGCCGATCCGTTTCGAGGGCAAGCAGCTTTCGAAATCACTGCTCCGACAAATTTCAAATTACCTCATTCTCTACGTGGCGCTTTTTTCAGCGTTCACGCTCGTCGTTGCAATCGACGTCAACAGTTTCGAATCTGCCTTCAGCGCTGTCGCGGCAACCTTTAACAACATCGGTCCCGGTCTCGGACTCGTCGGTCCGGCGCATAACTATGCCTTTTTTACCCCATTTTCAAAAGTCGTTCTCTCGGTCGGCATGATCATGGGGCGCCTCGAAATATTGCCTGTGATTGTTCTCTTCTCACCGAGCACGTGGCGAAAAGTATAGATTGGAGAAGACGGTTGTAAGGATGAATCTTCGGCGTTGTATTTCTTGCAATCACCCTAGCGAACGGCTAGACTTTCTGTATTATCGATATTATCGATAAAATTAAAAGATTACCCATGGCAAATGGAGTGGCCGCATTATGAAAATTGTCGTCGCAGGTGCAGGTAAAGTAGGAGAAGTTCTCTGTCGGGAACTCGTTTTCGAGGACCATGAGATAACTCTGATAGAATTGGACGAGAAGCGTCTCGACAGCATGATCGGTATGTACGATATTACGGGCGTTCTCGGCTCAGGCTCTTTGGAAGTCATACAGCGTGAGGCGGATGTCCCTGATTGCGATATTTTCATCGCCGTCACGCCTGACGACGAAACGAATCTCATCGCCGCGATCACGGCGAAAAGCCTCGGCGCGCGCTTTGTCATCGCGCGCGTTCGCAGCCCCGAATACTCAAAGCAGATGTCATTCTTGCGTGAAACGCTCGGCATCTCCGTGATGATCAATCCCGAGTTGGAGGCGGCGCGCGAGGTGATGCGCGGGATGCGTTTCCCCGAGGCGCTTTCTGTCGAACCTTTTGCAAATGGACTCGTTCATATCGTTGAATACGTGTTGCCGGAGGATTCGGAGTTAGCGGGCTTGAAGCTGAGGGAAGTCGGGCGAAAGCACGGTGACGTACTCATCTGCATGATCATTCGCGATGAGGAGATCATCATTCCGCATGGTTTCACGACGTTGGAGGTTGGCGATCACCTCTTTATCACAGGTAGAGATTCCGAAATTCTACGTTTTATGTCCGCGGGACGCAATGGGAACAAGCGCATCAAATCCGCGCTTCTGATCGGCGGCGGGCGTATCACGCGTTATCTTTTGCCAAGATTGGAAAGATACCACATCCGCTCCAAGGTCATCGAAGTCGATGAAGACATCGCCGAGCAGCTTGCTGCAGATTTTCCTCGCGTGGAAGTCGTTTTGAACGATGGAACGAGGCAGTCCGTTTTGCACGAGGAAAACGCGGAAAATTACGATGCCGTCATCGCGGTGACAGGTGTCGATGAGGAGAACATCCTGATCAATCTCTACGCCGCACATGTCGGAGTGAGAAAGACGGTGACGAAAGTGAATCGCACCGACCTTTTGACAGTTTTGAAAGACGCGGGACTCAAATCGATCTTGACGCCGTATCGGATCATTTCGAACCAGATTGTGCGGCTCGTCCGTTCAATGGCGAACAGTGAGGGCTCAAATATTGAAGCATTCTACAGTCTCGCGGACGGCAGGGTTGAAATTCTTCAGTTTCGCGTCGCCGAAGGTAATCAGGTGAGCGACATCCCGCTTATCGACCTCGATACGAAACCGGGGTTGCTGATTGCGTGTATCGTTCGAGGCGACGAAATCATCTATCCGCGAGGCGATACGTGCATTCAACTCGGCGACGAGATTGTGATTGTCTCGACACATCCGCGTTTTGACGACGTGAACGATATCTTGGCGAACGGACGTGCGGCGCAATGAACCGGAGGATGGTTTTCTTCGTCCTCGGGCGGATTATGATCGTAACAGCCGTTCTTATGGTTCCATCTTTGATCGTGGCTTTACTTTACAAAGAAGGTTGGGCGGGGGTTTACCCCTTTCTCGTGACAATGGTCGGGACGGCGCTTACCGGATGGGCACTTTCGTTTCGGCAACCGGACGACATGACTTATTATATGAAAGAAGGCTTCGTCATCGTTGCGTTGACGTGGATCGTGTTGTCGCTGTCAGGTGCGATGCCCTTCTACATCAGCGGATGGATTCCAAAGTTTTACGACGCTTTTTTTGAGACGTCGAGCGGTTTTACGACGACAGGGGCATCGATTTTACCCGATATCGAGGCGCTCCCTCATTCACTTTTGTTCTGGCGTTCTTTCACACACATGATCGGCGGCATGGGGATTCTCGTTTTTGTGCTCGCGGTGATGCCGCACACGGCATCGAAAGAAGTGTATGTTATGCGCGCCGAGATGCCCGGGCCGACATTCGGGAAGTTGCGCAGCAGAGTCCAAAGCACGGCACAGATACTCTATGTAATCTACAGCGTGATGACACTTGTGCTTGTTTTGCTGTTGATAGCAGGCGGCATGCCCCTCTTTGATTCATTTATTCATGCTTTCGGCGCTGCCGGAACAGGAGGGTTCAGCTCCAAGGCATTATCCGTCGGGGCATACAACAGCGCGTATATTGAGATCGTTCTCGGTATTGCAATGCTTGTATTCGGAACGAACTTTACGCTTTATTACCTTATTCTCAACAGGCGAGCCAAGCAGGCGGCGAAGAGTGAGGAGTGGCGATGGTACATCGCTATTGTCGTCGTCGCGATCGCGGCGATCTGCGTTAACCTCAGGGATGTTTATGATAATGTCGGCACACTGTTGCGCGATGTCTTTTTTACGGTCTCGTCCATTATTTCGACGACAGGCTATGCGACGGTTGACTTTACGTATTGGCCGCCTTTCTCGCGTCTTATTCTCCTTTTATTGATGTTTGTCGGAAGTATGGCCGGTTCGACGGCAGGCGGTCTCAAAGTGAGTCGCGTTGCCATTTATTTCAAAACGTTTATTCGGGAGATCAGGCGCAGTATCAATCCGAATCGCGCCCTGCCGCTCCGCTTCGAGGGCAAACAGCTTTCCAAACCGATCCTTCAGCAAATCACACATTATCTGATAGTCTATGCTACCGTGTTCACAATGATTACGATTGTCGTTGCCTTCGATGCCCATGATTTCGAATCATCGTTCAGTGCTGTAGCGGCGACGTTCAACAATATCGGTCCGGGGCTCGGACTCGTCGGACCGGCACACAACTTCTCTTTTTTCTCTCCGTTTTCAAAGGTCGTTCTTTCGATCGGCATGATTATGGGGCGCCTAGAGATCTTGCCGATGATCGTGCTGTTTTCGCCGAGCACTTGGAGAAAAGTGTAGAATAGGGAGCGCGGTTGTAAAGGCCGGTCATATGAAGAGCCGACGGGCGGGGCGCTGGTCGGGCTCGTTCAGGCATTGACTGCTAATGCAAAAACCCTGTATTGTGTTGCGTGCCGGGCATAGACCGGGGTTCGTCCGGATATAGACCGCAACTAAAAGGAATAATAACTTAATGAGACGTAGACTTTTAAAGAGCTTGCGCGAGTATAAAAAACACACCATCCTTACGCCGTTGCTTGCGGGGCTGGAGGCGTCATTCGATATCATCGTTCCGACATTTATGGCGTATCTGATTGATTACGGGATCAGCCGACAAGATATGGGCGCTGTTTTGAGATACGGACTGTTGCTTGTCTTCAGCGCCATCGCATCCATGGTGCTCGGCTTTCTCGCCGGAAAAGTCTCGGCGATTTCGTCGGCCGGATTCGCCAAAAATCTCCGCAACGATATTTTTTGCACCACTCAGACGTTCTCGTTTGCGAATATCGATAAGTTATCAACCTCGAGTATTATTACGCGATTGACGACAGATGTTGAAAATGTGCAGCGTGCGTTCCAGATGACATTGCGTATCGGGGCGCGTTCCCCTGTCATGCTCGTTTTCGCGCTCTATTTCTCGTTCCGGACGAGCGCTCGGCTATCGCTTGTCTTTCTCGGCGCAACGGTGATTCTGGGACTAGGTCTCTATCTTACCATCCGTCACGTTTATCCCGTGTTCGAACGTGTTTTCAAGCGCTACGACAAGATGAACCGAATCGTTCAGGAAAATTTGCTCGCTATACGCGTTGTCAAAAATTACACGCGCGAGTCGCACGAGAAACGCAATTTTGCGACCATTTCAAGGCTTATTTATGAAGACTTTACGATGGCGGGAATCAGAGTTGCGCGTATCGCTCCTCTGATGAATTTCTGTGTCTTTTTGAGTACGACGCTGATCGCGTGGCTGGGCGCGAATGAAATTGTCGCCTCGGGCAATAATCCCGCTCTTGGGCTGACGACAGGGCAACTCACGAGCCTTATTACCTATACGATGCAAATCCTGATAAGTCTCATGATGTTGTCGAACATTTTCATTTTCTTTCTTGTTTCGCGCGCTTCGGTCGAACGCATCGTCGAGGTGCTCGATGAGACGAGCGATCTTCAAAACGGGCCTGATCCCGTCTATGAAGTACAGGATGGTTCGATCGTTTTTGAAGACGTCACGTTCGCATACTCAGCCGAATCGGAAAAGCCTGTTCTCTGCGACATAAATCTTTCAATTCCATCCGGCGCGAGGGTCGGTATTCTCGGCGGCACCGGCTCGTCGAAATCGACGCTCATTCAGCTCATTCCTCGCCTCTACGATGTGGTGGAAGGCCGCGTCCTCGTCGGCGGTATCGATGTGCGCGATTACGATCTTGTGTCCCTGCGCGACCAAGTTTCCATCGTTTTGCAGAGGAATCAATTGTTTACGGGGTCGATCAAGGACAATCTCCGATGGGGTGATGAGCACGCGACCGATGTTGAGATGACACGTGCGTGTCAACTTGCGCAAGCCGATGAGTTCATAC
Source organism: Clostridiaceae bacterium (assembly GCA_012841145.1). Classification (GTDB taxonomy): domain Bacteria; phylum Bacillota; class Clostridia; order Saccharofermentanales; family DTU023; genus UBA4923. The sequence goes on from DUVH01000007.1 coordinate 20,952, forward strand.
AAGCGCTGCCAAAAGGGTATGACTCTCATGTTGAACGCGGAGGTGTGAACTTGTCGGGAGGTCAGCGACAGCGCCTCTGCATCGCGCGTTCTCTTCTGAAAAAACCGAAAATCCTGATCTTTGACGATTCGACGAGTGCCGTCGACACGAAGACGGATCGTCTCATTCGCGAGGGGCTGCGCGAGGGCATTCCCGACACGACTGTCCTGATCATTTCGCAGCGCGTCGCCTCCGTTCGCGATGCTGACATGATCATTGTGATGGACGACGGCACGGTACACGACTGCGGGACGCATGAAGAGCTGCTTGGACGTTCTGAGATTTACCGTGAAGTTTATGAATCTCAGAACAGAGGAGGTGTGCTCAATGCCTCGTAAATCCTCCGACAAACGCGCGCAACAAAGCGGGCACGGGAAACGCCGCATCAACAGCGGTACAATAAGGCGCCTCCTCTCTCATATGGGAGCCTACAGGTTCAGGCTCGTCATTGTGTTGTTATGCATTCTCCTCAGCGCCTTGTCGCGCGCCTCCACGTCTCTTTTCCTGCGCGCCCTGATTGACGACGAAATCCTGCCCATGATCGCACAGGGAAGTCGCGATTTTTCCGGTGTCGTCCGCATCGTCGTAGCCATGGCGATCGTGTACGGTATCGGTATTCTCGCTATTTGGGCTTACGAACGCATCATGGTTACCGTCGAACAGGGTACTGTACGAAATATCCGCGACAATCTCTTTGCGCACGTTCAGACACTGCCGGTGCGCTACTTCGATACGCACGCGCACGGTGACATCATGAGTCGTTTCACAAGCGATGTGGATACGCTGCGCGCCGCCATTTCACAAAGTCTCCCGGCGATGGTTTCATCGCTGTTATCGACGATGACGGCTTTCGGTACGATGTTGTATCTCAGCCTCAACCTGACGTTGTTCGTCGTGTTGTTCGCTGTTTTTCTTTTCATACTCGTCAAGGCGATCGTACGACGAAGCGCCAACTATTTCATGAGTCAACAAATCGCGATGGGCGACGTGAACGCCTATGTTGAGGAGATGATTGAGGGGCAGAAAGTCGTCAAGGTCTTTAATTACGAGCAGAAGGCGATCAAAGCGTTTGGCGAAAAGACGGAAGAGCTCTTCAAAAATGCAAGTGAGGGAATCAAATACGGAATGATCACGATGCCCGTCGTCTTGGGCATGGGCTTCCTCCTCTATGTGCTCATCGGCATCATCGGTGGCGCGATGGGCATATTGGGCATTCCTAACTGGCGCCTGACAGGGTCGGAGGTGATGACAGTCGGCACGATCATCTCGTTCATCACGCTGTCGCGCGGCTTTGTCAATCCGATCGGGCAAATGTCGATGCAGTTTAACATGGTCGTTCAGGCGCTTGCGGGCGCGTCGCGCATTTTCGAAGTGATGGACGAGGAGAGTGAGCACGACAGCGGTGTCGTCACGCTCGTACATGCCACGAAAGAAAACGGCGTACTCTCGGAGTGCTGCGACCGGACCGACATCTGGGCGTGGAAAAAACCGCAAGAGGATGGGTCGTTTATCTATAGAGAACTCAAGGGCGACATTCGCTTTTACGACGTGAACTTCTCGTACATTCCGGGAAAGCCTGTCTTGCGGGATATCAACCTCTATGCGAAACCCGGTCAGAAAGTGGCGCTCGTCGGCGCGACCGGTGCCGGCAAGACGACGATCACGAACTTGCTCAATCGATTCTACGACATTGATGACGGAGCTATTCACTACGACGGCATCGACATCAGAGAGATTAAGAAAGCAGATCTGCGGCGCTCTCTCGGTGTTGTTCTCCAAGAGGTTAATCTTTTCACCGGAACGGTCATGGACAACATCCGTTACGGTAAGCTCGACGCGACGGACGAAGAATGCATCGAGGCGGCGAAACTCGTCAACGCCGACGGGTTTATCCGCATGCTGCCGCATGGATATGAAACGATGCTGAAGGGTGACGGAAGCGGTCTGTCGCAAGGTCAGAGACAGCTGATCTCGATCGCCCGTGCAGCCGTGCTCGATCCGCCTGTCATGATTCTCGACGAAGCGACGTCATCGATCGACACGCGGACGGAGTCGATCGTTCAGCAAGGCATGGATGCCCTGATGCGCGGACGGACGAACTTCGCCATTGCGCATCGATTGTCGACCGTGCGTGATGCCGATGTCATCATGGTCATGGAGGACGGGCGCATTATCGAGCGAGGCACGCACGAACAGCTCATCGAAGAGCGCGGACAATACTATCAGCTGCACATTGGAGCCTTTGAACTCGCGTAGTATTTCAAGCTGTGCGGAGCGCGAGGAAATTAAAATCGAATTGAAATAGATAAATTGGAATTTATCGGAGATAAGTATGAAGACAATTGGACTAATCGGTGGAATGAGTTGGGAAAGCACAGTTACATACTACAAGGTAATAAACAAAACCATAAAGAGAGAGCTTGGCGGGCTTCACTCCGCAAAAATATTAATGTATAGTTTAGACTTTGATGAAATTGAAAAATATCAGGCAGCAGATGAATGGGACAAAAGTGGTCGTGTATTGTCAGACATCGCGGTACTACTGGAAAAAGCAGGAGCCGATTTTATTGTTATTTGTACAAACACAATGCACAAAGTTGTTCCGCAAATGAGCAAATGCATTTCGATTCCCATTATCCACATTGCAGAAGCAACAGCAGAAAAGCTGAAGAAACAGAAGATTACTACTATTGGGCTTTTGGGAACAAAATACACAATGACACAGGACTTCTACAAAGAAAGGCTGATTGAAGCGGGAATAAAGGTGATTATTCCTAACGAAGAGGATATAGAAACTGTCAACTCCATTATTTATAAAGAGCTTTGTTTGGGCGATATCCGTCAAGATTCAAAAGAGAAATATCTTACGATTATCAATAAAATGACAGATGCAGGAGCACAGGGAGTAATCCTAGGCTGTACGGAGATAGGGTTGCTTATTCAACAAAGTGATATAGATTTGCCGGTCTTTGATACAACGCTTATTCACGCTGAAAAAGCGGCACTTTCTTCTATTAACGATTAACCAAATCCCAGCTTGTCGGATAGACACCAATTCCAATTTGTTGTACAGGAACTTAAGAACCCCCTTGATGTCAAACAAATGCTGCACTCGGAAAAGCTCGATTTTATGGGATTTTACAGGTTTGAAAATGTACAAAAACAGCGGATTATTTTAGACCTCTTCTCAGGGGAGGATGTCATAATAATGCTAAAGGAGAAAATGCAGTAACCAAAAGGGTCTCAGGGCTTCCACAAAGAACGAAATTAAAAAATACTGCGCATAAGATTTGCTTTAGGCTAAGACAATCTTATCACAAATCACTCCGACAAAACGCCACAAATCATTCCAGCAAAATGCCTCAAATTACTCCAGAATTTTCTTGACGGAAGTCATATTATCGCATTAGAATTAACAGAGAAATATGTTTTAAATGATATCGGGAAGTGTAGTATGGAATACAAAAAACGCATTATAGATGGATTGCTGGATATAAATATGCAGGCTTTCGGTGCGACATGGATTAAAGGTCCAAAGGGATGTGGCAAGACGACATCAGCCAAGCAAAAGGCAAAAACCGTTGTTGAGTTTCAGGATGAAGAATATCGCGATAATTTATTAATGATTGGAGAAACCTCACCAAAAAAATTATTGCTGGGGGAAAAACCGATACTCTTTGATGAATGGCAAGATGTACCGAAACTTTGGGGTGCTATTCGTAAAGATGTTGATGATACCGGTAAAAAAGGCCAATACATTTTAACCGGTTCTTCTTCAAAAAATATAGATACCCCTCATACAGGTACACTGCGTATTAGTCAGTTAAAGATGTATCCAATGAGTCTTTGGGAAAGTGAAGAGTCTAATGGCAGTGTTTCTTTAAGAGAATTATTCGAGCGACCGGATTCTTTTGATGGTTGTAAATCAGTTTTATCTTTAGATGATATTATCTATTCTATTTGCCGAGGAGGATGGCCCGGAATTTTTACTCTAAAAAATAACAAGATAAAATTGCAATTGGCACGGGAACTATTTAGGCAAACATATTCTGTGGATATTTCTCATATTGATGGAGTAAAAAGAAACGAAAGATGGGCTCAAGGCATATTGCAATCTTATGCACGAAATATTTGTACAACGGCTGCAACAAAAACGATTTATGGTGATGTGAAAGCAAATCATAACATTGGAGAGAGTACCTTTTTTGAATATATTAATGCGTTAGAAAAACTTTTTATAATTGATGACATAGATGCTTGGTCTCCGGCTATTCGATCAAAAACTGCCATTCAATCATCCCCTAAAAGAAATTTTGTTGACCCATCCATTGCTGTTGCGGCAATGGGACTTTCACCTGATTATTTTAATAGAGATTTTCAGACTTTGGGCTTTTTATTTGAATCGCTGTGTATCAGAGATTTAAAGATTTATTCATCCGCATTTGATGGAAGAATGTCTTATTATCGTGACCGTTATGGTTTGGAGGCCGATGGAGTTTTACATTTAAGTGACGGACGTTATGCACTCATAGAGTTTAAGTTAGGGGAATCCGGAATTGAAGAAGGAGCAAAACATCTTTGTGAAATCGAAAATTTGGTGAGAAAGTATAATAAAAAAGAAAGACAAAATCATCTCCGCATACCGGACTTGAAATTGGTAATTACCGCAACTCAATTTGGTTATCGGAGAGATGACGGTGTTTTAGTTATTCCTATTAGCTGCTTAAAAGACTAATGCCGGTTAACTCAAATCGTCTTTACCGACTATCGAGGCATTTGAAATCGAGTTTAAACAGATAAATTAGCAATGTGTACATAAGTTATCAAATCCCAAATTAGCGAAATTACAAACTCCAATTTGCGCAAAGGCAATCAAATGATGAAATTGATACTGAGCAGTTCGATCGGAGGATCGGTCAAAGAAAATGGCGTTAGAATTCCGGTTCCTTTATTCACGGATAACGGCTTTTTGGACATGTTGAAGCAGGATTGGGTCGAAGATGCGAAAGTGTTGATGATCGTATCGTCTCCTGATGATTCTGACAAGAATGATGTGATTTATGGATGTTATGCACAAGCATTTCCGTTCAGTGGATTAAGCATTGCGTCGATGGACTTATGTGATGGCAGCTATATTGTCGTTGACAATGGCCGGCATACGCTATTCGGAGAAGCATACTGTATCAGAGACGGAACGATTGAGATGATTTGTACGGATGGCGGATCAATTGTCTTGAAGGGATATGGCCACCTTGCTCTTATGGGGTAAAATGGGTTCGAGGGAGGTGTTCCCATGGTTCTTTTGGCGACGTACTCATTGGCGGAAGTAAATATCGTCTCAACGCTGTTGCGCATGGCGCTCGCGGTGGTCTGCGGCGGGCTGTTGGGGATTGACCGCGGGCGAAAGAAGCGTCCTGCAGGTTTTCGGACGTACATTGTCGTGTGTCTCGGATCGACGCTTGTCATGCTCGTCAACCAATATGTTTTTCAAGTCTTCGATATGTCGGATCCGACGCGTATGGCAGCGCAAGTGATCAGCGGTATCGGTTTTCTCGGCGCGGGCACGATCATCGTAACGTCACACAATCAGGTCAAAGGTTTGACGACGGCTGCCGGTCTGTGGGCATCCGCTGCCATCGGGTTGGCGCTCGGCATCGGTTTTTATTATGGCGCGCTCATCGCGACGGCCCTCATCTTTGTCGTGATGAACGCTTTCGGGTACGTCAATTCATTTCTCTACAAGCGCTCGGGAGTTGCCGAATTTTTTATCGAGATGGACGTTATCTCCAGCGTCGGCAAGCTGTTGGCGCACTTGAGCGAAAAGGATGTTGACGTCAAAGATTTCGACCTTTTTAAGGCGCAGTCGAATGCGCCGACATTCGCCGTACACATGACGGTCAAATGCCATAGGAACTGCTCAATCGATGATCTTATGGCATGGATTTTAGAGCTCGACGGAGTCATCTTTGTTGAAGAAATTTGACGCATTGAAAAACGATCATGAGGCTTATGACGGCACAGACCGCATAGCCCCTGATGCGCCCCTGTTCGCAACGGCAGTCATTCTCGCGGGCGGGGCGAGTCGTCGCATGGGTTTCGATAAGCAGACATTGACGCTTGAAGGTCGTTCGCTGATCGAACGGACGGTCGAACAACTCGGCGAACTATTCGACGATGTCATCATCGTCACCGATAGGCCGCAGCTTTATCGCGACGACAACGTTCGGCTGGCAGCGGACGTATTCCCGGGCGGCGGCCCTATGGCCGGCATTCATGCCGGTTTGCTCCATGCAAAAAGCCGTTTTGCGTACGTGATCGGCTGTGATATGCCTTACCTTGAAAAAGACTATATCAACCTTATGAAACGCAAGCTCGAGAGCGCCGACACAGGATCTGCCGCCGGATGTATGATGCGGCGTGATACGGGATATCTCGAACCTCTCAATGCTTTTTACAATGTGACTTTGGCAGACGCGATGGCGAAGGATCTTAAGGAGGGCGACAGATCTTTGCAGCTTTTCTGTCGGATTAAGCCTTTTCTGTGGGTCACGGAAGAAGAAGGACGTACCGTTTCTCCCGGATTGCGAATGTTCCGCAACATCAACGATTTTGCCGATCTGATCGACGTGCGGGGGTGTTCGGCGCCGTCCATGTCGGATCGCTCCGAGTACATGCAGCCTGTCCCCATGACTCGTGTAACTGAGGCGAGTGAAGTGAGCTGCGAAGATTACGTTGTTCGAGAAGGCTATCTTTCTCTGATCGTCAATGGTGTTCCCGTGACGGATTTCCACGCTCTCCCGGAGCGGTGGTACGACCTCGCGATCGGTTGGCTGTATGCGGAAGGCATGATCTGCGCTGCCGACGATGTGTTGTCGTTTGACGTTGAGACGATCGGCGACGGCGTAGACGCTTTTGTGGCGGATGTTGTCCTCAAACATGCTGAAAGTGGCGAAAAGACGAAGCCTTCCCCTTGTGCGCGTTCACAAGACGAACCTGACGGACGACCATGCTCAGCAGAGAATGAAGGCGAGTTCTCTCACGGAGACCGAGATGCGTCACTGTCCGTAACGACACCCAGCGCTGTCGCCCGTGCCTGTGACCCCTCTGCTGTGGTGTATGACGTAGCGCCGTCTTTTCCACTGGAAATAGTGGGTGAGATCATGGGTAAACTCGACGAGGAGACGTCGCTGTTTCGCGAGACGGGCGGTACGCACAGCATTATTCTTTTCAGCCTTGAGAGCCGCGAAGTGACGGGAGTCTGCGAAGACACGTCGCGCCACGCGTGTCTTGATAAATTGATCGGACGTGCGCTTCTCGACCGACGCGATCTCACTCATGAAGGGCTGGCGATGAGTTGCCGCGTGACGACAACGATCATGAGGAAGATCGCTCGAGCCGGTATCCCCGTCGTCATGTCGCGTGCCGCGGCGACAACCGCCGCCGTTCAGATGGCTCGCGAGTCGGGAATCACGCTGATTTGCTTCGCGCGCGGGCGGCGGTATAATCTCATGACGTAGGGGGTGTGTCGTTGTATCTGTTCAGATTAAGTTATTGTTATGGTGAAGGGGTGTTGCTGAAAACGATCAATAACCCCAGCGACTATTCTGATTTAATGTGCTCAAGCGACCCTGATCATCTTCTGATCATCGATTTCATCAATTATCTAGGCAACTATTCTGATTTAACCCGCCTTCGTGTATCATGAAATGTAGTGCCTGAACAATAGCAGGTTTTTTGAAACTGCACGATAAGTTGAATGTCGCGAACGCGAAAGTTCGCAAGGAGGTCATATGATTCGCATCACGATTGACGGAATACCCCTCGAGCTCGAGAAACCGATCAATTTGCTTGAAGCGGCAAAGCTTGTCGGTATCAATATTCCGAACCTCTGTTACAGCCCCGAGCTGACACCTTACGGCGGGTGTCGCCTCTGCCTTGTGGAGATTGAAGGGCGTAAGATGCCGGTTGCCTCATGCTCGCGCTTGGCGGAAGACGGTATGGTTGTACGAACGAATACGCCGCAGATTCGTGAGATTCGACGCGAACTCTTGAATCTCCTAATCAGCAACCACCCGATGGATTGCCTGACGTGCGAAAAGGTCGGGACGTGCGATTTGCAGAATCTCTGTTACGAGTACGGCGTCACGACACCGTCGTATCCTTACGATCCGCCTGAGATACCTCTCGACGATCAGAATCCCATTATGGTGCGCGACCAGTCGAAGTGCATCAAGTGCGGTAAGTGTGTCCGCGTCTGCCGCGAGATTCAAGTATCGAACGTCCTTGAGCATGTCGGGCGCGGCTTTACTTCGACGGTGACAACGGCCGGCGATCGCCCCATTTCGCGCGACTTCTGTCGCATGTGCGGTCAGTGTGTCGCCATCTGTCCGACAGGCGCGCTCACCAACAAGGAATTTGCCGGGTATCGCCCTTGGGAGCTGAAGAAAGTTCGCACAACATGTCCGTTCTGCGGGACAGGCTGTGCGTTCGACCTCAACGTCGATGTCAAGAATAATCGTGTCGTCGGCGTCACGCCCTGTGAGGATGCGCCTATCAACGGCACACAACTCTGCGTGAAGGGGCGCTTTCACACCGACTTCATCAGCTCGGAGGAACGGCTGACGACGCCTCTCATCAAAAAAGACGGAGAATTCGTCCCCGCATCATGGAACGAGGCGCTCAACCTGATCGCGACACGTTTCGGCGAGATCAAAGCGAAGTACGGGGCGGATGCCTTCTCCGGACTTTCATCGGCACGCTGTACGAATGAAGATAACTATACATTCCAGAAATTTATGCGCGCGGCGATCGGCACGAACAACGTCGATCACTGCGCACGAACCTGACACGCCCCTACGGTTGCAGGTCTTGCAACCACGCTTGGCAGCGGAGCCATGACAAACTCCGTAAATGAAATACTCGACGCCGAACTGCTCTTCGTCATCGGATCCAATACAACGGAAGCGCATCCGATCATCGGCAATAAAATGAAACAGGCCGTCCGCAACGGGACGAAGCTCATTGTCGTCGATCCGCGTACGACGGAACTGGCGGCGATGGCAGATCTCCATCTGCCTCTCCGCTCGGGAAGCGACGCCGCCTTGATCAACGGCATGATGCACATTATTCTCCGCGAGGGCTGGGAGGATCGCGAATACATCGAAGCGCGAACAGAAGGGTTCGAGGCTGTCGAAGAACTCGTCAAGAAGTACACGCCGGAGGTCGTTTCCGCGATTACCGATATTTCCGAAGAAGACCTTTATGAGGCGGCGAAACTGTATGCGAGCCATCGTAAGGCTGGGATTTTCTACACGCTCGGTATCACGGAACACACATCGGGCACGTCGAACGTCATGAACTTGGCGAATCTCGCGCTGATTACCGGCCATGTCGGAATTGAGAGCGCCGGAATTAACCCGCTGCGCGGGCAGAACAACGTCCAAGGCGCTTGCGATATGGGCGCGCTCCCCGACGTCTACCCCGGATACCAGAAAGTCACCGATCCGGCTTCCATTGCCCGTTTCTCCGAAGCATGGGGTGTGCCCGTAAGCGAGAAACTCGGACTGCGTATTCCTGAGATGCTCGACGCCGCCGTTGCTGGTGACATGAAGGTCATGTACGTCATGGGAGAAGACCCCGTACTCACCGACCCCGATGCCAACCATGTCAAAAAAGCGTTCGAGTCGATGGAGTTCGTCGTCGTCCAGGAGATTTTCATGTCGGAGACAGCTAAGTTTGCCGACATCGTTCTTCCCGCCGCCTGCTACGCTGAGAAAGACGGTACATTCACCGCTTCGGAGCGCCGCGTCCAGCGCGTGCGCAAAGCCGTGAACCCGCCGGGGCAGGCGAAACAGGATTGGGAGATTATCGTCGCGATCGCGGAAAAAATGGGCGCCAAAGGATTCGATTTCCTCAATTCTGAAGAAGTCTTTGATGAGATGCGCAGCTTGACGCCCCAGTACGGCGGCATGACGTATGAGCGCTTAGAAAAAGAGCACGGACTCCAGTGGCCTTGTCCCACGTTGGATCACCCGGGAACAAAATATCTCCACAAGGGTACTTTCCCTCGCGGTAAAGCGACCATGGTTCCTGTCGAGTACAAAGGACCTGCCGAACACGTCTGCGACGAATACCCGATCCTCTTGATCACGGGACGCAAACTCGGTCACTACAACGTGACGACGCGCTATTCAGAGCTGCTCGACTCGATCAACCCGTTCGAAGAAGCCGAGATCAACCCACGCGAAGCGGAAGCATTAGGACTTTCCGAGCATGACACGATTCGCGTGACAAGTCGACGCGGGAGCATCGTAACGCGCGTTCAGATCACCGATCGCGTCAAGCCGGGCAGCATGTTCATGACCTTCCACTACCGAGAGTCGCCCGTCAACGAATTGACGCAGTCGGCCTTTGACCCCATCACGCTGACAGGAGAGTACAAAGTCTCCGCCGTCAAGATTGAAAAGGTCGAATGGAAAGACGAGCAATACGAAGACGAAATCCATCGCTTCAAGCGTCTGGAACTTCTGACACATTAAAGATCGTTCAGCAGAAATATAAAAGTTTACTGATGGAAGGGGGCTCTCAAAAGAGACGCCCCCTTGCTGTGACCCCCCTTTTTTGAGACACCACCTTAAACTTGGTGTACAGTCCGGAAATTCGAAATAAACTGAAAAACTGTACATCCTCCTCAAGAGCGAATTCACCTGTTCAGCATCCTGTAAAGTAGAAGCAAGCAAAGTCGCTCAGGAGATGGTGAATCGAGCTAGGAAAAGGATGATACCTCTTCGTCTGAGTGAATTTGCTTTGAACCGAACACACATCTCAAAGAGGTATCACCTGTAACCCCTGAAAGGGA
>DUVH01000040.1 GCA_012841145.1 Clostridiaceae bacterium
AAAAATACCCGCTGGCGTACTGTTGATCCATAATCTCCGGCTCGTTCCTTTGGCATCACAGAAAACCCGTTCACGCAAAGCATTGATACAAAAGGCTTTCGCACTTGACACAGTAGGGAATTTTGCAATTAATACTAAAAAACTGTGCACTGTCCGGCTAAGAACGGGTATCGGACGCGAAATCCAAAAATTCGATATTAACTGCAAAATTGCACGCCGGCATTAGGCGCTAAGTCCAGAAATTCGAAGTTAACTGCAAAACTGCACATGGGCATCGAGTGCGAAATCCAACAATTCGAAAGTAACCGAAAAAATGCACATGGGTCTAGGTGTGAAATCCAGATTTTTGATATTAATTGAAAAAATGCACAATGATTTTAAGCGTTTGGCGAATAGCGAGAAAAGGGAGCTTAGCTCGTTATCGCTATTGATGGGCGGTTTGAGATAGCCACTTTAACTTTTGTGGGAGGTTCCTGTTTTACGTAAGCCTTTCCTTGACTAACCCGTTCTCGCTCCAAGACAAGCGGTAAGCATTCTTTTCGGGATTTGCCTTTATAACTCTCATTTCCCCGTCTTGCCAAACAATCGCAACCTGATTTTCAATAGCAATCGCATCTGTTGTTTGACCGATGTAGAGGTCCTCAAAATCCTTCCGACTTTCCTCGTCGTAGTGTGGGCAATGTAAGTACGGGATGATGCCGAGTCCTTTCACCCATTTAAACGTGGGGTTTTCTTCCTCTGCGACAAACTCACTATCGCTATGTCCGGCGACAAACCAACAGATGGAGCCCGCACTTAAGCCGGATAGAACTTTGTTGTCCTGATAAGCATCCAAGAGATACCGGTCGACAGAATATTCTCTCCATACATCCATCATGTATTCGGTGTTCCCGCCACCGACGTAGATGATGTCAGCCTTTTCGATTTTGCTCTTTGCTTCTTCAGAAGTTGTGGTTCCCTCGCATAAAAGCAAGGAGTCGACCGTACAGCCTAACGATGTATACAGGTCGCTTATTACCTCAACATACGATTGCGCGTCCCCGCTGGCTGTTGGAATAAAAAGCAAGTTCGGATTATCTATATTGGATGATGCCACGATAAATTGATCGATGGCATATGTTTCATGGTTATATACTTCTCCGCCGCCAATTGCGATGATCATGTGATATCTCTCCTGCCGGTTAATGGAGCAACGTTCCATTAACCGAGTGAAAATCATAGTTTTTGTAAAAAGAATGTGCGATTATTCGTTTTCGGGATAGCGCTCAATCGCTTCCTTGAGGAACGAGTCGTCTTCGAAATAATTGATGCGCATGGCGGCGCGGACGCGCTTGACGGTCCGGTCCGCTTTGCGGCTTGCGATCTTTGTCGATTCCTCGAGGTATTCGATGACTTCGGGGAGTCGAGATTCCCAATATTTGCGGCGCTCGCGAATCGGCACAAGCATGTCTTCCAGCACGTTGATGAGGAATCGCTTGACCTTGACGTCGCCAAGCCCGCCGCGACGATAGTGAGCTTTCATCGCGTCGAGATTCTCGTATTCGGGCAGGAACCTCGCGAAATGCTCAGTTTTTGAGAACGCATCGAGATACGTGAATACGGGGTTCCCTTCGACCGTTCCCGGATCTTCCACGCGCAGGTGATTCGGATCGGTGAACATCGACATGACTTTTTTGCGCACATCTTCCGGCGTGTCTGTCAGATAAATGCAGTTTCCGAGCGATTTGCTCATTTTTGCGTCACCATCGAGTCCGGGAAGGCGCATGCCGGCTTCCGTCTCAGGCAGGAGAGCTTTCGGCATGACGAGTGTCTCGCCGTAGACCGCATTGAACTTGTGCACGATCTCTGTGCATTGCTCGAGCATGGGGAGCTGATCTTCACCCACCGGGACGACCGTCGCGTCAAAGGCCGTGATATCGGCTGCCTGACTGATCGGATAGTTGAAAAAGCCGACGGGAATACTCGACTCGAAACCTCTCATTTTGATTTCCGTTTTGACGGTCGGGTTGCGCTGCAAACGGGCGACCGTGACGAGGTTTGTGTAATAGAAGCAGAGCTCCGTTAGAGCTTGAACGCCCGACTGGATAAAGAGTGCCGTTTTCTCAGGATCGAGTCCTGCGGAGAGGTTGTCCAAAGCCACCTCCAAGACGTTTTCCCGTATCTTTTCAGGATTCTCCGCATTGTCGGTTAGCGCCTGTGCGTCGGCGATCATGATATAGATCTCATCAAAATCACCTGAATTCTGGAGTTCGACTCTCCTCCGCAATGAGCCGACGTAATGGCCTAGATGGAGCCGCCCTGTCGGGCGGTCACCTGTGAGAATAATGTTCATAAGCGTTTACAAGAATCCTTCCTGTTTGATTTTCATAACTGTTAGCCGCAACGGAGCGATGCTATGTCTCACAGATTAACACATTCCCTTGATGCAGGGACACCAAACCGTCCTGCCGATGGTGATTAAAAATGTAATACACTTTCCCTTGATGCAGGGACACCAAACCGCCCTGCCGAAGACAATTACAAAATTAATGCACAATCCCTTGATGCAGGGACGCAAAAGTCCTCGAAGGAGTACTTAGAGGTTCTGCTTGACCGTTCGGACGGAATCCATCGTAAAAGCCGCGATCTCATGCTTTTCGCGTTTTGCTTCGCATTTCTTCGCGGAGCGACAGCGCCAACGCAAGGTCGTCTGTGATGAGTGCGTCGACGCCCTTCTTCCGGATGGCGTGCCGCATGACGCGAGGCACGTTCACCGTCCAAAAGCGGACGCTAATGTTGAGATATCGACAGAGAGAGACGAAACCGGGAACGTACAAATTAAGAAAATGCGGGTGGAGCGCGTCGAGCCCATTTTCACGTGCCGCTTTTAAAGCGCGGAAAGGGCGCGACTTGAAAAGGAACGCACATTCGAGATCTGGAGCAAGCCGTTTCATTTCGACGACACTGTCAAGGTTGAACGACGAAACGATAACACGATCGCGGAGTCTGTATTGATCAATCGCGTATAGGAGTTCCGACTCAATGAGCGGATACGGGCTGATGCTGTTTTTGATTTCAATATTGACTGTGAGCGACTCCCAAGCGAACCAGCTTAAAAATTCCTCTAGCGAGGGGAAGTGTTCTTCCGGCGCTCCCGGGAAAGAATAGGCAGCATTCAGCTCGGAAAGCTGACGCCATGTCAAATCTTTTAAGTCGGCATCAACACCCGCTAGGCGTTGCATGTTCTCATCGTGACAGATGACGAGCGTGCCGTCCGCTGTCCTTTGGAGATCAAGCTCAATACCGTCCGCACGGAGACCATGCGCCGCACGAAAAGCTGACATCGTGTTTTCAGGGAAATGTCGATGAATACCGCGATGCGCGAAAATGGCGGGCTTTACCGCTTCTTCTGTTTTACATGTTCTCAAGCGTAGATAACCCTTCTTCGTCGGCTGCTTTCGTGTCCGTGACTTCCCCATGCTTGACGAACGATGTGCAGAGGAGCGCGAGTCCGAAACAGATGACGGCATAGATGAATAACGTATTGTAGTTGTCGGTCACGTCGCGAATCCATCCGAAAAGAATAGGACTGAAGATCGACGCGGAAAACGAGAAGAAGTAGTAGTAACCCGTGAAGCGTCCGATCTTGTCGTGCGATGCGAGCTCGACGACCATGGGAAGCGAGTTGATATTGACGCATGCCCAACCTATCCCCGCGCACGCTAAGAGCGCGATGACGACGATCTGTTTGATCGTGGCTGAAGAAGCGCTCAGTACATCAACACCGAATGCCGTCAGAATGGGATTGATGAAGACCATCGGCATCAGGAAGAGCAGGAGCAACACGAGTCCCGTAACGATCGTTTTCTTGCGCCCGCGCTTGCTCGCGATGATTCCCGCGGGGAGCGCGAAAGCGACAAATGTCAAGGAGAACGAGGTCAGCATGATCGTTGCCGTTCCCTTGCCGACATGCAACGTGTTTGTCGCGAAGAGCGTAAAGAACGTTTCGATGGCGTTATAAGCGCAGAACCAGAAAAAGATTGCTCCCAAGAGCAGGATGAGGCTGCGCCTTTCGGCTGCCGTCAATTTGCGATCGACCCCGCCCATTTCCTTGATTTCTTTTGCCTCTTCTTGGTCTTTTAAGTACGTTTCGGCAAATTCTTTCGCAGTGAGACGCTTATTCAGAGATTCGCGCTGGGCGCGGCGCCACATTTCGGCAACCGGTTCGCGTACGAAGAGGAGCAGACAGATAAGGGCGGCTACCATGATGACGGAGCCCATTCCGAATGTAAGTCTGCCCGACTCGTCTATTTTTGCAAGGAAGCCGCCGGCGAGAAATGCGATGATGCTTCCGATTCCGCCCATCAAGTTAATGAGACCGTTCGCTTTGCTGCGCAAGGGGCGCGGCGTGACGTCAGGCATGAGCGCGATGACGGGCGAGCGCCAGAACGACATGATCAAGTTGAAGCACACGATAAACCCCATCATGAGCCAGAGCGTTTTCGCCCAGGGAATCAGGAAGAAAAAGAGCGCGGAAAGCGGGATGCCGACAATGATCCACGGCATCCGTCGTCCGTACCGCGTGAACGTCCTGTCACTCAGTGTGCCGACAAGCGGCTGAAAGACAATGCCGAAGACATTGTCAATTGTCATAATAGCGCCGATGATCGTCGTGGAGAGCAGGAATCGCTCCTCAAGAAGGACGGGCACCAAACTGTTATACAGGCTCCAAGCCAATGAGCTCGCTAAAAAGCCGAAGCCCAGCAGCAACGTTTTCTTATAATCGAGTTTTCCGGTTGTTTTTGACATGTATACCTCCGCTCAGTGCGTCTTCGGCAGAGAGCTGCCGTATGATTTCGATACGACTGACTGCATCTTCCCTTTCTGATCAAGAGTCACTCCAAGCATGAGCAGCCACAAGGAAACTCTCTCAGTAAATCATGATCGAGAAGGAAAGTTCGACAAGATCCGTGTTGACATCATGAGCTCATTGTACCAAATGAAATGAGCCTGCATGAAGAGACTGATGGATTATCGCCGCCTTATGTAAGATCTCTGTAAATACGTCATTCTGGCCGCATTATCCTAGCCTCGACTTGCGGGGAGATGCGATCTGTCCGCTATTATTTTTGGGTGAATTGTCAACGAGGGGCACGCGCGTTTGAGCCGATCCGCCGATAAAGAAACAGGGTTTTAAAAGGGAAATCGGCAAGCGTGATTTGCCGCATAGGACGGTAATCTATCGTAGGACTGCCCCGTATAACCTGTCAGATAATTTCGGCGTTCCAGTCGCGGATTTCGCCTTCGCAGTGATTTTCGATTGTGTTGAGGATGGACTGCTCGAGTTCACGTCCGCCCGCTTCCGACAGGACAACGCCCGCAATGCCGAGGCAAAGCGTCTGTTGGGCGTCTTGGCAATCGACTTCCTTGACGGAAATGCGATGGCGGCGCGTCAGCCGATCGATCAAGCCGTAGCGGACTTTGCGTTTGTCCTTGAGCGATGTGCTCCAAGGCAGGTGTATCACGACTTCTACTATGAGCACCCGCATTTGGCAGCTCCTATGCTTCCTCGGAAGCGGTACGCGTCTCCAGCTCATATTCCAATGTGACGAGGAAAGCTGTCTCATCCGAATCGAGGAGACGCCCTTCGACGAAGAGATGACGATCGTGCTCGGGATCCGGGATCACGCAGACCGCAAGGCGGTCAAACAATCTGGCTTCATTCATGAATTGGATGTGAAGTTTACGTACGACGAGTTCCTCTTTTAAGGGATCGATCGAAAGATAGGCGCCCACGGCATCAATGGCGAGTCTCACGTAGTATGAACTGTGAAAGTGCGTGTTCGTGTCGAGGTCGCCTAGCTGCACCTGATACCGCATGACTTCACGTTCCTCGGGATTGTCGAGGGCGGATTTCAGTCGCGGGATGTTTGCCATGTTGCCGACAGCGGGATCGTTCACTTTCGCCATTTTATCGAGATCTATGACGGACTTCGGGCGCATCGGTCTGTGGTCGTTGATAGTGCACAAGATCCATTCCGATGACGCAGCCCCGAAATAGCTGGCTTCGTCGAGAGAGTTTATGTAGTAGCGGTTTTCACGGAACAGTCGGATACCGCGCGATCCTCGAGGCCAAGTGTCGATAATTAACACGTCCTCGGCTTTTGGGAGCTCACCGGTAAAAGAGAACGTGTTTGAGAGCAGTATCCAGCAGAAACCGCGCGCACGGACATCGTCCGATTTTCCGTCGAACCGATCACAGCTGTGATCATCACTGTCTTGCGCGAGAGCCATCAAGCGGTGTAAATGTACATGGCACTGAGGGTTGCAATCCTGATAAATGATTCTGTAACGTGCGATCGTATGTCCGTTGTCCAGATGAGTCAGATGCTCTTTTGAATGCATAAAATACCCTCGTTCTTTCGAAAATGTGTTGTCAACTTACTTTTGCGCACAATGCCGTTTAGCTTAAGACCACGCACAAACTTCAGTTTAGCACCAGAATACGAAGAAAATGTGACGAAAAGACATTTTTTTGTCACATTAATAACTTGGTCACAATTGAGTGAGATAATATCATCTGCGTAATGAGCTTTTCCGAAAAATCGATGATAGCTCGTATCGTCAACGTAAGCTTAACGATTATGAAAGGCGGCAAAGGTCATACCGATCACCGGTAAATGCAAAGCAGCCGGAAAGCTCTTCCGCATGAGGAGGTAGAAAAGATGTTTGACATAGAAAAATATGCTGTTGAATTGAGGAAAGACCCGAGTTACCGAACTATTTTCAGGCTGATGGCCATGTACGGTGAAGGTGATGTCATGGAGATGTACACCGGCGAGGGTGTCGTGAAGATTACATATCCTCAATTTCTCGGATTAGTGGATGAGACGACACGCCGTATAGCGGCGTTTTTCGAGACGAGCGACATGAAGCGCGCTGTAGAGACGAAAGTGCGTGAGCTCGATGAAGATGATCCCGGCAGGCGCGGGTGGGTCGGCATTAAACTGCCGAACAGTCCGACTTTTGCGTCAGTATTCTGGGCCGTCATGGCTTCGGGGCATCCCGTCGTTCTTATTGACTCGCGCGCATCCGACCCTTTGACAGATATACTGGCGAAAGAGACGGGCATCATCGCGCTGATTACTGACGAGGCATCGAAGCGCGAGACGCCGTATCCGATCGTGACGGCGGATAGCTTCGTTCCCGACTGGCGCGATCTGCAAACACTGCAGACATATGCCCGGAATGACGGAGACAAGGCTCGCGATATTGCTGAGGAGCGTACGGACTGGGCGGGACATATCACGCTTTGCACGAGCGGTACGACCGGGTTGTCACGTTGTTACGTGCACGATGACGCGGGGATCGCCGAGCAGTTTATGTGTTTATTTCCTCTGACCAAAGAAACCGACCGTTGGGCCCGTACTGATGTTCGCGAAAAAACGCTTGCGTTTATCCCGTGGCATCATGTTTTCGGTTTTATCGTCTGCTTTATCTTTCCGCTCGTGATGGGCAACACGATGGTCATTCCGACGAAACCTTCACCGGAGGCCATTATTCAGGCCTGTCAAGGAAGCGGGGTTACGCAGCTCGTCGCCATACCTGCTGTATGGAACGGCATCGCAAGGATTGTCAAAAAACGTTTCGTCGAAGCGACCGGCAATACGGAAGAAGAATTTGACTCAATGATCGACCTCTCCCTTTCCTACCAAAAAGCCGGCGTCGATTTGCCTCCTATGATTGCCGGCATCCTCGGCGTGATCCGGAGCCAGTTATTCGGCGACTCACTGCATCTCGGCGTCAGTGGCGGAGGCTACATTCTGCCCGAGGCGCTTCGCACGATCAACGGTCTCGGATATTATCTCGTCAACGGGTACGGCATGACGGAGATCGGTATCTTCTCTGTTGTGAATAGCGAAGATGTTGATGTTCGTCTCGACGGCAATGTCGGGCGTCCCTTCTACCACGATTCGCTGCGGATCGATCTTCCGGACGGAGTGTCGGAGGACGGTGGCGCGGACGGACACGGTGAACTGCTCGTTCGCAATGGCGTTGTCTACGTCGGTACGCTGAAGAACGGACGTTTCCACAAGCGCGACCTCAACGAGTGGTTCCGGACAGGCGATGTCGGACGATACATCAATGGCTACACTTATTTGGATGGTCGTGTCAAAGACATTATTTTGAAGGCCGACGGCGAGAATATCTATCCTGATGAACTGGAGGGAGCCTATTCCACGATTCCGGGCGTCCAGCGCCTTGTCATTTTCGGTTTGTCCGATGGCCATTATGACGAGGTGGCGCTTATGGTCGAGCCTGTACCCGGCGCCGATCCGAATACGCTCGCCGAAATGGTCGTTGATATCAATGCCAAAGTGCCGATGAGCCAGCAAGTTCAGCGCTTCTTTATCTCGGAAAAACCTCTCGAGCTCTCAGCTTCGGCAAAAGTGCGCAGAGGCCCTGTTTCGGAAGCCGTCGCAAACGGCGAATGGCCGATGCAGGAATTTCCGCTGACGCCTCAACAGGTCGTCGCCGCTGAAGAAACGATGACCGATATTGAAACGCAAGCTTCTACTTATTTTATTCCTGAGCTTGCGGCGGATCCTGCTTTCTTTGAAGTGCGGAAGTCTGTGCAGGAGATGATTGCCGAAATTCTGACACTTCCCGTTGATCAAGTTAAACCGACGTCGTGGTTTGCTCAAGATCTCGGCGGGGATAGCCTGCAAAGCATTTCGCTTCTCACCTATGCGGAAGAAAAGTACGCCTTAACGATTGATGAGCGGCTCTTCAATCGCGACTTGACGGTCAACGATATCGCGGCGCTCGTTTATAGAAGAATCGGCGGCGAGTTCGCCGATGAGTCTCGCTCCGCAGACAGTGCGCAGGAGGACAAGCCTGTTCAGCGCATCAGAACGTTTGAAGAAACGCCTGAGTATCTGGCGTTTAAGGCGCGTCGCGATTCACTCGCGTCCGCCATTGAGGTGTTCGGCAATCCGTATTTTGTCGCGCAAGACTCATCGCTTCGCGATGTTTCCTACATCGGCGACAAGAAAATGATCAACTTCGCTTCATATAACTACGTCGGCATGTCGGGTGATCCGGAAGTCAATGAGGCGGCGATTGAAGCCGTCAGACAGTACGGAACGTCCGCCAGCGGAAGCCGGCTCTTAGCGGGAGAGAAAACGATTCACCAGGAATTGGAGCGTAAACTCGCAAACTGGAAAGGGACGGAGGATGCGATCGTGCTCGTAGGCGGGCACTCAACGAACGTCACCTTTATAGGAAACTTCTGCTCGGAGAACGATCTGATTCTGTACGACGTGTTAATCCATAACTCGATTACGGAAGGCATCCGCATGTCGCTCGCCGACGCGAGACCTTTCCCTCACAATGATTTCCAAGCCCTTGAAAACATTTTGGAGAATCGTCGCGATCGCTATGAAAAAGTGCTGATCGTCATTGAAGGAGCCTACAGCATGGACGGCGACGTCGCGCCGGTTCCCGAGTTCGTTCGAATCAAGAACGAACACGACTGCTTCCTGATGGTCGATGAAGCGCACTCGATGCTGGTTCTCGGCGAATCGGGGCGCGGCGTGGATGAGCATTTCGGTATCGATCCGAAAGAGATTGATATCCACATGGGTACGCTTTCAAAAGGATTCGGAACGTGCGGCGGCTATCTGGCGGGCAGTCATAATCTCATCGAGTATCTCCGTTATAACTTGCCCGGTTTCGTTTTCTCCGTCGGCATCAGCCCGCCGCTCGCTGCAGCCGTTGTCAAGGCGATCGAGATCATGGAGCGCGATAACAGCCGCATCAAAAGATTGCACCGGAACATCGCCACATTCATGCGTGAGGCGGAACGCCACGGCTTTGATACCTGTCTTGCCGGCGAGACAGCCGTCACGCCGATTCTTATCGGGTCGGACGAGCTTGCATTTATGCTCTCGAAACAACTTGAAGAAGACGGTATCATCGTACCTCCCGCCGTGTTCCCTGCAGTGGCGCGCGGACAGGCGAGACTGCGTTTCTGTTTGACAAGCGAACATACAGAGGAACAAATTGTATATGCTCTTGAGTGCCTCAAGAAACGATTGGAACCGTTTCAGGGTAAGATGTAGCAAATGATGCAGCAAAAAGAGATGGGTAGCGAGCGGGTAAGAACGAATGCGGAAAGATGTAACACACGGCATTTATTGGTTCTTCTCGCTGGCACCCTTTCTGACGGCTATTCCGCTTTTCTTTCTCATGCCGGAAAAAGTACCCGCCCGTATCCTTGCGTTTACTGTGATCGAGCGCCTGGGGACAAGATGGGAAGTCTTCCTTATTCCGCTGAGCTGGCTGGTCGTCGCCGTAGTTGTGGACATTGTTTTACGCGTGATTGAACGTTCGTCCGGTTCTATGTTATCGATGAGGATGGTCGTGACGCGTATTTTATTGGCGCTTATTTTCTGCACGCTTGCTATTTATATGGAGCTTATCCTATATCGTACGGCGATGATATATATCTAGGTGGCTGGCACAGTCTTACCGTAAAAGTGATCCATAAACGAGTTCTCAGCAACTCAAAATTCAAGACTTTACCAAAGTCATCCTGTGTTTGAGTAGAAGCCCTCTTCGGAGAGCTCGCGAACAAGCGCTAATAAGGGCCGCTTGCGAGTGTTAGGCGGGAGCTCCGATCAAGTCGCGTATGACTTCAGAGGCTAGGAGAAATCCCGCAACCGGCGGGACGAAGGGAACGCTTCCGATCGTCCCTTTATCGACTCCGAACGATTTGACGGGCGGTTCCTCTGAAAAGACGACCTTGAGGTGTTCAAAGCCGCGCTTGCGCAACTCACGCCGTACGATTCGAGCGAGAGGGTCGGTGTGCGTCTCCGATAAGTCGGCGATTTTTAACCGTGTCGGATCGAGTCGGTTACCCGTACCCATGGACGATATGACTGGAACGTTATGCGACAGCGCCGTGGCGATCAGGTCGATCTTTGCGGTGAGAGAATCAATGGCGTCAACGATGTAATCGATCGGGGCGAAGCGCTGAAGTACACCGTCAATCTCTCCTGTTACAAGCGGCTTATCCATTGTCTCGACGATCAAGCTGCCGTTGATGTCGAGAAGACGGCGACGGGCGACGTGACACTTTGATTGGCCGACCGTGCTCTCGAGCGCGAAGAGCTGCCGATTGAGATTCGATGGCGCGATCACATCACCGTCTATGAGAATCAATCTTCCAATTCCCGCTCTCGCCAACGCTTCAGCCGCCCATGACCCGACGCCTCCAAGTCCCGCGACGAGAACGCTCTTCTCAGTGAGTATCTCAATGGCTCTGTCGGAAAGAAGCGCACGCGTCCGATCATGGCACGACTCGTTCAGCACGTTTTGCTCCGCCGAGCAATGAGTCTCCGCTTGATCACCATGCTGATCGTCGTAATCAATTTTCCGAGAAGGGTCGTCTAACATAAAACCATCATACACTGTTTGCGTGCGAGATAACTGCGATATTGCGACGCGGACTGCTGAGCTGGACGTCATACACCGCTTGCGCGTGAGGAAACTGCAACCGTTAATCTGCAAACGACATCAGGGGGTTGTTACAAAAAATCTCCACAGGTGATGATCATGCCTTAACGATGTTATCTTGATACCGTGCCGTCACGTGGTATCATGTCTTCGGGCCAAACCACAATTAGCTTTACTAGTTTGGAGTCAAAATGAAAAAAGTAGATTTAGCCATTATCGGCGCAGGCTTAGCCGGAATATTCGTCGCTTACGAGCTCGTCGCGCAGCGCCCTGATTTGAATATATTGTTACTGGAACAGGGGGAGCCGATCAGATCGCGGAACTGCCCTATCCTTCAGGGGAAAGTGAGCACGTGTGTTCACTGCAAAACGTGCGCGATTATGCGCGGTTTCGGTGGCGCGGGCGCCTTTTCGGACGGCAAGTTCAATTTGACGACGGAATTCGGCGGTTGGCTGACTGATTATCTCGATCCCAAGACTGTGCTGTCGCTCATTCGCGACGTCGATGCCATCAACCAGAATTTCGGTGCGACGGATGAATGGTTCTCGACAGAAACACCGGAAGGAGAAGCGATCAGGCGACGTGCGCTCGCCTGCGACATTCATCTCCTTGATGCCCGATGCAAACATCTCGGGACGGAGAACAACCGCGAAATCCTAGTGAAGCTTTATGACTGGCTGCAAGGTCGCGTGGAGCTTTCTTGTAACACAACGGTGTCAACGATCATCCCGATGAAAGAGGGGAAGGCCGTCAACGGGTTGAACGATGTCGTGCCCGACCGCTACCGGCTTGAAACATCGAAGGGCGATGTCGAGTGCGATATTCTGATCGCGGCTCCCGGACGAGCCGGGGCGGAGTGGTTCAGTAATATCTGTCGCAAATTGAAGCTTCCGCTCATCAATAACCAAGTCGATCTCGGCGTACGCGTTGAACTGCCGGCGCTCGTTTTTAAAGATATTACCGATGCGATGTACGAGGCGAAGCTCAAATACATGACGCGCGGGTACAAAGACATCGTTCGAACGTTTTGTATGAATCCCTACGGATACGTCGTTACGGAAAATACGGACGGCATTATGACGGTCAACGGTCACAGCTTCAACGACCCGAGCCTCAGAAGCGAGAATACGAACTTCGCGCTTCTTGTCAGCAACCGCTTTACCGAACCGTTTAACCAGCCGTATCGTTACGGTAAGCACATCGCTTCGCTGTCGAACATGCTCGGCGGCGGCGTCATGATGCAGCGACTCGGTGACCTTCGGGACGGCCGCAGGACAAACGCGCACCGTATGTCGAAGAGTTTCGTCAAGCCTACGCTCGATGCTACGCCGGGCGATCTCAGCCTCGTGCTCCCGAAGCGCCACCTCGACAACATCCTCGAAATGCTCGATGTGCTCGATCGCTTGGCGCCCGGAACGGCAAACTCCGACACGCTTCTTTACGGTGTGGAGGTCAAGTTTTACAGCGCGAGACTTGAATTGACGAATGAGTTTGAGACGGGACTTCGTAACTTCTTTGCGATCGGCGACGGTGCCGGTATTACGCGCGGACTCTCGCAGGCGGGCGCCTCGGGACTTCATGCGGCGCGCGCCATCCTGAAGCGCTTGGATAAGGCCGACTGAATCCGGGTTGACCTGAAGGATATCCTGACGCGAAAGAGGGCGAAAACACACTGTTGATATGGTACTATTTAAGCGATCGGTAAATGGAACGGTCACACATCGCAAGCATGCATGATGAGAGGTTTCCGTTCTCCGGTCTGCCCCTTTTCCGACGGTCGAAAAAGGCGGCGTTAAGTTGAGACATTTTCGAGAAACACTAAGTCGAAGGAGAAAAATATGGGCTTATTAAAGGCAGCCGGAGGCGCGATTGGCGGCGTGCTCGCCGATCAGTGGCGCGAGTTCTTCTACTGTGACGCTTTACCAGAGAACGTCATCGTAAAAAAAGGTCAGAAACGTACATCTGGACGTTCAAGCAACATCCGCGGAGAGGATAACATCATATCCAACGGCTCGATCATCGCTGTGAACAACGGTCAATGCATGATCATCGTCGAGCAGGGTCGAATCGTTGAATTCTGTGCAGATCCCGGCGAGTACGTATACGATATGTCGACGGAGCCGTCGTTGTTCTACGGGCCGCTAGGCAAAAACATCGTCGGAACGTTCAAGCGAATCGGTCAGCGCTTCACGTTCGGCGGCGATACGGGCAAAGACCAGCGTGTCTATTACTTCAACCTCAAAGAGATGATGAACAACCGTTTCGGTACAGCCAATGCCGTTCCGTTCCGCGTTGTCGATAAGAACATCGGACTCGACGTTGATATCGCCATCAAATGTTTCGGCGAGTATTCGTACAAAGTGGAAAATCCGCTTCTGTTCTACACAAATGTTTCGGGGAACGTTGAAGAGCCGTATACGCGCGACCGCATGGACAATCAGCTCCGTGCCGAACTCATGAACGCCCTGCAGCCGGCGTTTGCGAAGATTTCGGAGATGGGTATTCGTTACAGTGCGCTTCCCGGTCACACGGAGGAAATCTCTAAAGCTTTGAACGAAGTGCTGACGGAGAAATGGCGCGAATTACGCGGTCTCGTCATCGTATCGGTCGCCATTCAATCTGTCAAAGCGTCCGAAGAAGACGAGCTGCTCATCAAAGAACTCCAGAAGAGCGCCGTTTACCGCGATCCTACAATGGCGGCAGCCGGACTTGTCGGTGCACAGGCGGATGCGATGCGCGCAGCTGCGGCGAACGAAGGAGCTGGTCCTTTTATGGCCTTCGCGGGTATGAACATGGCGCAGATGGCCGGCGGCGGACAGGCGACGCAACTGTTCCAGCAAGGAGCCTTGCAGCAGCCGCAACACGTCACCGGTTCGACAATCGTCGCTTCGACCGTTCCCGTTTGGAAGTGTCCTTCGTGCGCTAAAGCCGACAACGTCGGCAAATTCTGTGGCAATTGCGGAACGCCGAAACCCGTCAAAGATGAATGGCAATGTGAATGCGGCACCACGAACACCGGAAACTTCTGTCACAACTGCGGCAAACCGAGACCTGTCACGTTGCATTATCAGTGCGATAAGTGCGGATGGGAACCGCAGGATCAAAATAATGTTCCGAAGTTCTGTCCGAACTGCGGTGACGTCTTCGACGAGAAAGATATCAAGGGAGGCGGGGCAAGCGAGCCTCCGTCCACGATTCCCCAATAGCGCGCGATTCGTGATGGCAGCGGTCACTTAGTTGTCCATCTGTCGTCGAGGAGAGTTGCAGATCGTTACGGTCGCAATTAAGCAATGACTTCGCCGAAAGGCGCTGTATTTCAAAAAGGATCGCTCCGGACTTGAGGTGTTACCGGGGCGATTCCTTTTATATGTGCGTTCTGCTCATTTGACTAATTGTAGAGCCGCGGGATTTTTCGTATTGTCCGTTTAAGTCGAATGGTTTATATTATCGCGTCCTGCATTAAGTTGTGTGGAAAGTATCGTCGGCACAGCATCCCGGAACGCGAGACGATTACTCTTCCTCGGTCAGAGGAATATCGTAAAGGAAACCGAAATCAGGGTGGCGGATTCTGTTGCCCGGTACATTGATCTGCTCGCGGATGAGTTCCGTCGTCTGGCTTTCGAGCATATCGATGTAATGGACGATGGTCGCGGCGACTGTTGTCGGGCGATCGCCGTAGAGTCCGTGGTGACCGGCAATGACTGATTGAGCTTGGCGGTAGAACGATTCGTCGTAACACTTGATAATCGTATCTTTATGCGCGGCAAGAAATTCAATGCCGCGTACGCGGTGGTTGGCATACCAGAAATCGCCCAAGTCGAGATCGCGATATTCGAAGACTTTCCCGACATCGTGCATGAAAATCGAAAAGATGAGGAGATCGGTGCTGGCTCGCAACGGCGGATTATTCTCGAGAATCGCCTTGAGGATGTTGAGCATTTTGATGGTGTGGTTCGCCAAGCCGCCGACGATATTGTCGTGATGGCGAATGGCGGCGCCTTCGATCATAAATCTGTCTTCCAGTCTCGGGTCGGCGAGCGTGTGTTCGACGAGCTTCCAGCACGTTTCCGTGGCGCCAAGCCTGTTAAGTCCCTCTCTTACAGTCGCAAGATTTCGCTCGAGTGTTTCTCTCGCAATGCCGCCGAGGAAATCTTCTCTTGTGATTTCCGTCCCGGAATACACGTCGATTGATTTCACCGTCAGATACGGGCCGTTAAAGTCCGCTCCGACCGTCTCGGCGATATAGATTCCCGGGCCGAACTCATTGACGATTTCGTAGACATCTTTATCCCAGATACGGAACAGGTAATTCTGTCCCTTGAAGTAGAAAAAACCGCTCATAAAATCATCGCGTCTTCCGCTACGCATATCGGGCATGTTATTGATGAAGACGAGTCCGCGCGAACGGCGACCTTTTTCAATTGATACCGTTAAATCGAGAATGTTCATAAGTCGCTCCTTCTGTCGTTATTCTACCAAATGCCGCGGAGAACGCCCATCCTATGATTTCCCAAATTAAAACACCGGCTTCGCACTCGTCGTCATCATTGATGGGACCGGGGGGGAACGTGCAAAGCCGATGCTTAACTGGAGGAAAATGAATGGATGAAACGTTTCCGATGTCTAGTTATTAGTCGTCATAATCGCTGTCGTCATCGTAGTCGCTGTCATCTATCGTCGGTTTCGTCGTCGGTTTGGTTGTGGGCTTCGTCGGCGCTTTGTAATCGCTTTCGTCATCGTCGAAATCGCTGTCGTCATCGTAGTCGCTGTCATCTGCCGTAGGTTTCGTCGTCGGTTTTGTTGTAGGCTTCGTCGGCGCTTTGTAATCGCTATCGTCATCGTAGTCGCTGTCATCTGCCGTAGGTTTCGTCGTCGGTTTGGTCGTGGGCTTCGTCGGTGCCTTGTAGTCGCTGTCGTCATCTTCGAAGTCACTGTCGTCATCGTCGTGATCAGGCGCGTCGAAATCGCTGTCGTCATCTGACGGTTCCGTCGTATAATCGTTTTCGTCTTCCGTCGATTCTGTCGTATCATCGCTGTCGTCCATGTCGTCACGCTCATACTTCAGAACTTGGCCGCTCAGGGCGTCGATCTCATACTCAAACTCGACACCGTCAGCTTCGAACTCGATCTCGTAGTGCGCGACACTGTCATCTTCATCGAGTTCCGCTTTATCGAATTTTGCGTTTGCAGCATCAACTTTTGCGTGAGCGAGGGCGATCGCTTTCGCCTGTTCGAGCGAAATGAATTCGCCTGTTTGTTCGTCGTCTGAATCTTCGTAATCCGAGAAGTCGATGCCCAGGACATTTGAATTTACGTTCATTGACTTGAGCGTAGAGCTGACGTCTTTGGCGATAAGTTTGTCGAATGCCTCTTCCGGGAAAACGGAGCCATTGACGATCTCGATCGTAATGTCGCGTTCACTTCCGTCGATTTCATCTACGAAAAACCCGGCGTCGTTGATCGCTGTGACAAGCTCTTTCACCGCGGCGCGTACTTGTTCGCCTTTCAAGTCTCTGATGTTCTCTACTACCAATTTGGCATCATCGTTCTCGGGAACGACGTTCGTCACGAGACCTTCAGCGTCATAATGGACGGAGATCTCGGGGTTTACGCGCATAAGAATGGCGCCGGTGCCTTCTTTTAACCCCGAGCCTTTTCCCTGTGCGCAGCCAACGACGGCGGCAAAAAGGAACAGGGCTGACAGGATCAAGGTGATCATTTTCATTTTGTTCTTTTTCATGATGTTTCTCCTTTGCGTTTGCAATGATATTGCGTCTAACACTAGTAGATTGCGGACCTCCGTCCGCAAAAGCGGGGTCGAAAACGAAAAACAGTAAAATTTCCTTGAAGAATTGTTTTTCGCAAAGTGAAATCATTGAATGACAAAGGGCGGAAACCGTTTTGCTTATCTTATGCGTGATAGAATATTGACTAGTAGGGGCGGAATCGCTTGAGGTCTGCGCATGGATCCTGTCGGTCTTCTGGGCGCGGTAATTGAGCGAAGGTTTCTGCCCGAAGCATCTCGCATGGCGTGATGAAATTTTGGCAGTCACGGCGACTATTGCGCATGGAGTCGCGAAATCGTTCGTGGCGAATGATTGAAAGAGGCATCTTATGGGACTGTTCGACAGGAAAATCTGTGATATCTGTGGAGGAAAATGCGGCCTTCTGGGCGGCAAGAAAGTCAAAGACGGAAGGCTCTGCTCAGACTGTGCTAAAAAGCAATCCCCTTACTTGCCGGGGAGGAAAAATTTCACGGTTGAAGAAATGAAGCAACATTTGGCGGATCGTGAGCGAAATCAGGAGATGATCAATGAGTTCGTACCGACGCGTACGATCGGTCGGCATCTCAAGCTGTACATTGATGACGGGAGCGGGTTGTGGTTTATCACGTCGACACGCCGCTATCAGGACGATAATCCCGACCTTTTTCAGGCCGATCAGGTGCTCGGGGCGCGCGTCGACATCGATCGCGACGAACGCGAGGTCGTTGTTCAGGCAGCCGTTCCCGCTGCGGACGGAAAGCCGGGTAAGCCTGCAGTCACGAAAAAGGTGATCGAGTACGACTTTTATGTCAACATTGATGTTTCGCACCCTTGGGTCAATCAGATGCATCTGAAGGTCAATCGTTCGACCATTGAGAGCACGATGGGTCCCGACTACCGCGAATCCGACCGTGACTCGAAAGAGATCGTTGCGGCGCTTCTCGCGATGCGTGACGGAGTGGCGCAGATGAAGCAGGAGGCCGCCATGCCGAAGCAGCGCGTGACCTGCCCTAACTGCGGGGCGCTGACCATGCCGGATGAAAACAATTGCTGTGAATATTGTATGGGAGCGCTCAATTAATAAGGCAGAGTTCGACGTGTTCTCCGGCGTTTCGTGAGGAGGACATAAAGATGATCTTAAAAGCATACGCCGTCCCGCATCCGCCGATTATCTTGCCGGAGGTGGGGCGCGGTGAAGAGCGACAGATAAAGGACACGACGCTGTCGTTTCAGAGGATGGCGCGCGAAATTGAGGCCTTGGCGCCCGACACGATCGTCCTTGCGTCGCCTCATGCCCCCGCATATGCCGACGGCTTTTACATCGCGGGCGGCGACAGGGGGTACGGAGATCTGAAGTCGTTCGGTATCCCGCATGTCCGTGAAGAGGTCTTGTTCGATAGGATTTTCTCGGAGCGCCTTGCGGTCGCGCTCGCTGACAGGGGAATTAATACGACGGGCGCGGTGCAGGGACGCGGCGGTTTCGATCACGGGACGCTCATTCCGCTTCGTTTTATCCATCAGCGCTATAGGGATTTTAAACTCGTTCTGCTCGGTATCTCGTGGTTGGGAAGTGAAGTGCACCGCGAAGTCGGGCGCGTGATCACAAGCATCGCCGAGGAACTCGATCGCCGCATCGTCTTTATCGCAAGCGGCGACTTATCCCATGTTTTGAAAGAAGACGGGCCGTACGGTTACCGCCCGGAAGGGCCGATGTTCGACGCGGAGATAGCGCGTATCTTTCGCGAGGGCGATCTGGAGGCGCTGTTCCGGTTCAAGCCTTCGATCTTGGAAAGGGCGGCCGAGTGCGGGCTTCGGGCGTTCCAGATGATGACGGGCGTACTTGACGGCGCTCCCTACGAGTCAGAGCTTTATTCGTACGAAGGGACGTTCGGTGTCGGTTATGCCGTGGCGAGTGTCACGCCGGTCGCGGATGCAGACGCTCAGACGGTGACGTAGGAGCAAATGAAAGCGCGTCGAAACGAGGATATGGAGTTGACGTCGGCAGAATCGCGGGATCATCGCCGAGAGAGGAATGGGGAGGAGAATCGACATGACGCATCATGAAAAGTGCGACGTGGCGCCGCGCAATCCGTACGTTGCGCTCGCGAGGGCGACGATTGAGCTGTATGTAAGAGAGAGACGAACGCTGAATGTGCCGTCCGATTTGCCGGAAGAACTGAAGGGCAGGAGGGCGGGAGCCTTCGTCACGATTTATAAATACGGCCGTCTCAGAGGGTGCATCGGCACCATCACGCCGACGCGTCCGACGCTTGCCGAAGAAATTATCAGCAATGCGATCATGGCAGCGACGGAGGATCCAAGATTCCCCTCCGTCAGGACGGAAGAGCTCTCAGACCTCGAAATCAGCGTCGACGTCTTGGGGGAAGCGGAAGAAGTCGACTCGTTCGACGATCTCGACCCCGTACGGTACGGAGTCATCGTGACACGCGGTTTTCGTCGCGGGCTATTGCTCCCGAATCTCGACGGCATCGATACGGTGGAGGAACAAGTCTCCATCGCGCTCCAAAAGGCCGGTATTTATGGCGGCGATTACAAGCTTGAGCGATTCGAAGTGATACGCCACACGGAATGAGGGAGATGAAAGAGATGCCGGCAAGGACAATCGAAGAACAAAAGAAGGACGCGGTGCGTTGCGGTGTCTGTTGGCGACATTGTCTTATCCCCGAAGGAGGAAGCGGTTACTGTCGCGCGCGGACGACGAAGGATGGTGTTGTTGTAGCGGAGAACTACGGAAAACTGACGAGTCTGGCACTCGACCCAATCGAAAAAAAACCGCTGTCGCGTTTTCACCCCGGATACCTCATCCTTTCCGCCGGCAGTTACGGGTGTAATATGGCGTGTCCTTTCTGCCAGAACTATGAGATTGCGCACGACGCGAGAGGTAAGCGCCGCAGTGTGAACGTCACACCGGGAGAGCTCGTTGAGAAGGCTCTCGCCCTCCGTCACCGCGGTAATATCGGCATTGCTTTTACGTATAATGAGCCTCTCGTCTGCTATGAATTCGTCAGAGATACGGCGGCTTTAGCGCGTATTGAAGGACTCGAGACGGTGGTCGTGACGAACGGCCAGATTGAGTCGGAACCGCTCGAAGAGCTGCTGCCGCTCATCTCGGCTTGGAACATCGACCTAAAATCTTTCAACAGCGAAGCTTATAAGAAACTGGGCGGGCGACTGGACGTAACATGCAGGACGATCGAGCGCGCCGCGCAAACGGCGCATGTCGAGGTGACGACGCTCGTCGTTCCCGGACTGTCGGACGACGAGGAGGAAATGGATCGCGAGGCTGCCTACCTCGCGTCCATCGATCAAGACATCGTTTTACATCTCTCGCGCTATTTTCCGTGTTGGCAATACGATGTGCCGGCGACGCCGCGAGAGACGTTATTCAGGCTTCGCGACATCGCAAAAAAGCATTTGCCATATGTCTTTTTAGGAAATATCTAACCGGTTCTGCGGCATCTAACATCTGTTCCGCGCGACGATAACTCAGCCTCGGAATCATGACAACCCGAAAGGCGTCACGCATATCGGATTGGTGTTACGGTCGGAACGAAATCCTATTCAGCATCGTGCGGATGCCGTCATCGATAGCAGCCGGGTTTCGCTGAATACTGCGCCGTAGATTGCAAATCCTCCAACAATTTAGCGAGCGGTTTCAGGCGGTCGGGATTCACGGGGTAATCGAAAATGAGCGGCTCCGTCGCCCCTTTTATAGCTATTTCATTCACAATGATGCGCATGACGCATGGCGCTTGATCGATATAGTCCGCGCGCTCTTCCTCCGTGGCGCTCAGCAAGTGGTGGGCGATCATTCGTCTCATCATGTAAATTTCATAGATGAAAAGTGAATCGTGTTTTTTGACGGCGTTTTGCAATGCTGACACCCAACCCGGGATTTTCGCAGCAGGAAGGTTTTCGTTCACCAGAATTTCCGGAGGTGCGAAATCCGGATTATAGATCAGAAGAACTTCATCAAAAGTGAACTCCGCCATTTGGTAATCGCGATTGCGGATGAATAGTCGGAAGTAATTCTCGTTAGCGGGAGTTCTGAGCAGCGGCAAAGAACGGTTAAATGACTGTCCGTTTTTCATCGTGATCGTGAATTCGGCGTCGTCGAAATTTGCGCCGTAACGATTTTCACTCATCATTGTCCCTTGGTATTCAATGAAATGTCGCAACTGTTCACGGCTCGACAGGTTTCTCGGGACAGACATACCGGGGTTGTCGGACGAGACGGTCTGCCCGTAGAGTTTCATGAAATCTTCAATGTCCCGTTCGTCCGTCAGCGATACTTTCGTTGTTAATTTGGCGCCCTCGTGGTCGCTGTTATGGTAGGTGATCGTCACTTTTTCCACATCGGACGCTTGAGGTGTTTTCAAGGAAAAACCGGAGGCTCCGGTCGTCACGATGGCAAGCCAGACAGCAAGCGGCACTGCCGCAGCGGCTGCCGGTCGGATGATCGCTTTCCACTTTATCTTCCCTTTTCCTTGGATAAGATTGAACACCCAGAGCGAAAGGATGAGTCCCAGCGCGACGCCGATCATAAATGGTGCCGGGGAATAGGCGCCCGCGGCGTCTGTCGTCGCGACAGATGCGGAGGCAACTCTCAGGTAGTGGCAGATATAGCCGCCCAGCAACGAGACGCCGAGCGTGACCATCCAGTGCGTCACCATGACAGGACGCCGGAGCGCTCCCGATTGACGTGAGTGTTCCGCTTGTCGCTTTTTGAAAAGATACCATGCCGCCAAAGCGGAAAGCGCGAGCAGAGCCAGAGAGAACAAATCGAATGCCGTATCGGAGCTTAAGAAGAACGCCGACATAGGCGAGAACAGCTGGATGACGCGGATTAGCCAAAGTGAAATGCCCGTGGTCGATGCTAGTGACGGTGCAATTAATCCCGGGAGGAAGCTCGCCGTCGCATCGGTGAAAAAGAGTACGACAAGGGGCCAGAAGATGTTGACAAGGATGAACATCGTGACCGCAGACGATGTTTTCTCGGAGATGAAATAGAAGATCTGCATGATGAAAAAGAACAGCAAGATCTTGATCATTAGACTCGCGAATGAAGTCCAGTACGCGGTGAAGTCTTGCCCTCCTACACTGTAAGGGAAGTTTTTCCGGACATCCCGGAGATACATCAGGAAATAGTGGAGCGCCGCCATAATGAATGAAGGTGCCAACAAGTTGATGATCGCGCTCGTATTAAGGCGCAAGTAAAGGCCCGAGCGGCTTAGCGGCAATGCATAGAAAAAGTCGGCGGCAGGCCCTCGATGAATAAAGCTGAAATAGTAATGGTTGACGACGAAAGTCATCAGTAATAACACAACTCCATACGCGAAACTCGGGAAATAAAGAGACACGCGATTGTCGACGATCGAAAAGAAGGTGAACGCGAACAGGAAAACTGCCGGCAAAAGCCACAGAACGATCGCGTGCTTCCGAAAAAGCAAGCTTTGTAAGAGTCCGCCTTGATGTCGTTTTGTATTTGATCGATGCTTCATCGTATTTCTCTCTTTCATGAACGAGTTGCCTTGTTGCCAGAGGAGCGAGCGTTGTCCTTATCCTCCTCCTGTCGTTCAAAGCATATTCCGATTAGTGTTCTGCATACAGATATTGTCATTTCATCGCTCCTATACGATTCTGTTGAACAGCGTAAGGGCATAGAGGAGCGCGATGCCGAGCAAACTCCACAGCCACTCGCGGAGGATCGGATGCAGCTTTGCTTTGCCGGCTTCATCACTATCACTCGGAACGCGATGCAATGTCTTGCCCGTAACAGCTGAAGAGACAAGCTGTGCGAGGAAGGCTCCGAGCAGTGCGCCGAGGAAGAACATGGGCGAGAGCAATTTCCACGGCATGGGGGAAGGATCGAACATGTCGAATATTTCGCCGCCCAGCATACCGCCCGTGAGGGAAAAGATCGGCTGGATTCCGACAAACCAACGCATGGTTCCCGTTTTTCTTCCGCCCCATTCCGCCTGTCTTTTCATGGCGCAAAACCAGCTAAGAACGAACCAGAACACGATTAGAACGGCGTAATGAAGGAAGCTTTTGTCGGCGACGATCGTACGGAACGAGTCGGCAGCCGGAGCGAGAAACCACATAATTTCTCGCAACAAGGATTTCTCAGGCATCGATCCGGAGATTAACTGAATAAACGGCATGACGTGGTGCAGCGCGACATTGATGACGATCGCGTCGAACAGTCTCCCGCAGAGCGAGAAGATCGCGATACTGAATCCTGTGAACACGATGGTAGAGAGGTATGCCTTCAAGTAGGCGAAGAGATAGTCGGGCAGAAGATCTTGGAGTTTCCACGCATAGATGATCCCGCTCGTCGCGACGATGTTGACGAGGTAAATGATCGATAATCCCGCGATGAGTGCAAGCGCGCGACCGAGGAACCAGTGATTCTTCGTTAGCGGGAGGCTCCATTCAAAATCGACCGTATCGCGGCGGTACAGAGGGCGAAAGAGTGAGCCGCCCAAGGTAATGACCGCAACGGAAGAAAGGGCGACCATAATGAGATGGAACGGCAGAAAAGCTTCGTTGACGTGCACAGAGTAACCGAATATATTGGTCGGCGCGCTGCCATACTCAGCGTACTGCGGCGAGTCTTGCCAGTTTGCCATTGCGGTGAAAACGTCACGCCCAAGGATCAGCATCGCGATGGGCATGACCAGCAAAAACAGAAAGATAAAGATCGCGATAAGTGAGCGCAGGTCGAGAAGCAGTCTGGTGAACGTCCACCACAAACCGCTTTTGCGAGGTAACGCTCTGTTTTTGCCGTGATCGGACTGTTTTTGGAGTACCATGATGTCCCTTTCAGTGTTACGCCAGCAACTCGCTGACGATGTACGACTTGCAGCTCAGTTCGTAGATGAAGACTTCCTCAAGCGTCAGGGGGAGCACGTCGAGCAAAAGCGGATTCACTTGATTCAAGATCGTCCGAAGTTCCTCCTCAGTGTTGCGCGTCAGAATCTCGACGAGAGATCCTCGAGCGCTGAAGCGTAGGATTTCAAGTCCCATGGCTCTTAATTGTTCAGCGGTGACGTTCTCGCGAAAGGCGACTTGCGCCTTGACTAGACCGAGCCTCAGCTTGTCGAGCTCTTCGACGAAGAGCAGTCCGCCCTCGTGGAGCAGTCCGACATGGTCGCAGAAGTCCTCAAGCTCGCGCAGATTTTGTGATGCGATGAGCGTTGTCATGCCGTCATCAGCGACTTGTCGAGCAAGGACGCGCTTCAAGTTTTGGCGCATGACGGGATCAAGTCCGTCGAACGCCTCGTCCATCAGAAGAAGTCGCGGTTTCGCCGCGATCGCGAGAATTAGTGCGGCTTGGCGGTGCATACCCTTTGACAGGAGATCGAGGCGCTGGTCTTCCCTGATCGGGAAGATTCGGATCAGCTCCTGATAGAGATCCTGATCCCACGTCTCGTAGAGTGAGCGGTATAAGGCTGACATTTTCCTGAGATTCTCAAAGTGAAAATACGGCTGATCCGCGACGAAGATGATTTCTCTTTTCGCATTCGGATTGTCGAAGATGACTTGTCCGCGGTAGAGCATGGCGCCTTCTGTAGGCCTGTAGACGCCCGCCGTCAACCGCAAGAATGTCGATTTGCCGGCTCCGTTCGATCCGATCAGTCCGAAAATCGACGCTCCGCCGATCTTGCAGTTCACCTTGTCGAGCGCTTTCGTCGTGCCGAAGTGCTTGCTGAGGTCGTCCGCGACGATGACGGCATCCTGTTCATTTGCGAGCGATGACGAATCGCTCATCGTGACGGACGGATTCAGCTGTTCGCTGTTCTGTTTCTCAACTGTCTGTATCTTTTCCATAGTGGTAGACCTTTCTGCCTGTGTATCTGCTCTCTATCTGTCCTGCTCGGAATTATTCGGCTCGTCGATGCATTCGTCGAGGAGCTCGTGCAGGGTATCGCGATTAATGCCGGCTGTCCAAGCGATATGTACGGCCGATCGGAAACTTCGGCGGATCTCTTCGTGCTCGACTTCGAACTCGCGTTTGGAATCGCTGAGAAAATTGCCTCGTCCCGGAACGGCGTAGATAAGTCCCTCTTGTTCAAGTTCCCTATACGCTTTCTGTACCGTGTTTGGGTTTATTCCAAGCTCCGTCGCCAGCTGACGAACGGACGGGAGCTGTTCGTGAGGTTGAATAATTCCGAGCGCCGCCAACCGATGATATGAGTTTTTTAACTGCTGATAAATCGGTATGCCGCTCTGCGTATTGACTTCCGGGTAGATCATCTCCTGCTCCTTGTCGATCTCGTTCGCATGTAACAGGTGTTCTAGTTCTTATAGTACAGTTTGAGTATAAAACATGTAAATCACTTTTGCAACAGGGATTTCTATAATTGCTCGGAAAAACGCTCAAAAGATATGAGCGACAAAAAGAGGGGTATTATGTCATTTTAAGGGGAGAAGTCCGATGCTTTTCGCGTATTCCTGCATGGCTTCAAACGTCTCTTTTGAGATAACGTGCTCCATCTTGCAGGCGTCTTCGTCGGCAGTATCGGAGCTGACGCCGAT
This sequence comes from Clostridiaceae bacterium, assembly GCA_012841145.1. Taxonomy (GTDB): domain Bacteria; phylum Bacillota; class Clostridia; order Saccharofermentanales; family DTU023; genus UBA4923. The sequence goes on from DUVH01000040.1 coordinate 25,827, forward strand.
GTGGACCAGAAAAGATCTCATCAAGACGTGTCGCTTGTACGTCTCTTCCGCGATCGCCTCGCCCTTGGGCAAAAGGGTAATGCAGCCTTTGTCCGATACAGCGATGTGACCGGATTCACGCAATTTGCGCATGGCGATGCTGACGGAAGGCTTGCTGAACCCAAGAAAGCGCACAATGTCAATCGAACGGACACAGTCGCTTTTCTTTCTCAGCACGTAGATGCTCTCAAGATAATTTTCAGCAGAATCGGATACTTGGCTCATAACGACAACCTTTCCGGCGAAACGCTCGCCTGTCGTTATTCTACCAGTTGGACGATGAGGCGTCCATGAGTTTTTTCTATTATTCTGCATCTGATTGTTTTATTCCGTTATCTGACAGACAGGTGTCGCGGTTCGCTCCACACGTTTTGCTGTGCGGACAGCCGTAACATCCGCCGCCTTCTTTTTTATGGCGAATCATCGAGAAGATGACGGCGACGATGACGAGAAGAATGACGGCGATAATCACATAGTCGATACCGTTTATCGGAGCGGCAGACTCAGCGAGAAAAATCAATGGAGAGTATTTGAGATCCATCAAGTATTTCCTTTCGAGCGAGCTTGAAATAAAATAATCTCGGAAACCGCGGGGAAGGAGAGTAGACCCTGCGGTTCCCGAGAAAGTATGGATGATGACGGCATTGCCAATAGAGTGACAACACCGAGGCATCTAATTTTGATTTCGGCAGATCGCGCTTGACAGGCGGGCACTGTGTGAGGTGACGCAGACGCCCGCCTAGCCCTGAGGTATGCGCTGTCAAGCCGAAACATGTACACCTGCGCGAGGTGCTTTTCTGAACAAGAGGTAGAGCGACCCCGCGAGCAAAACGACGGCCAGACCCGAGAGGACACTGAACGCACCGCCCGTGAAGAGAAGTCCTACCTGGTAAACGATGAAAGAAAGGATGTAGGCGAAGACGAATAAGTATCCGATCGCAAACCACGTCCATTTGGCGCTGTTCATCTCGCGTTTGATCGCGCCCATTGCTGCGAAGCAGGGAGGACAGAACAAGTTGAACAGCATGAAAGAGAATGCCGAGAGTTGTGTGAAGTGCTGCGCGATGGCGGCGACCCCGGCGAAATCGCCTTCCTCGACGATTCCGATCGCGTCTTCAATGCTGAAGATGACGCCGAACGTGGAGATGACTTCTTCCTTCGCGATGAGCCCCGTGACTGTCGCGAGCGATGCCTGCCATCCGCCGAACCCTAAGGGAGCGAAGAGGTGTCCAAGCACTGCTCCGACTTTTGCGGCAATGCTGTCGGCGATCATCTCATCTTCAATCATGACGAGACTGCCGTCGATGACGGCAAAGTGTAAGAGGAACCAGAGTACGACACTCGAAAGCAGGATGACGGTTCCGGCCCGTTTGATAAACGACCAAGAGCGCTCCCATGTACTGCGGGCGACGTTACCAACCGACGGGACGTGGTAGGCCGGCAACTCCATGACGAAAGGAGAAGGGTCGCCTTCGAACATTTTCGTCTTTTTCAGGATGATTCCGGAGACGACCACAGCGAGCAGTCCCAAGAAATATGCAAGAGGCGCGACCCACCAGGCGCCTCCAAAGACAGCTCCGGCGACGAGCGCGATGATGGGAAGTTTCGCTCCGCATGGGATCATCGGCGTGTTGATGATCGTCATGCGCCGATCGCGCTGGCTTTCGATAGTTCGAGATGCCATGATGCCGGGAACAGAACAGCCAGTTCCGATGAGCATAGGGATGAAGCTCTTGCCGGAGAGTCCGAATCGACGGAAGAGTCTGTCGAGGATAAACGCGATGCGCGCCATGTACCCGATGTCTTCCATAATGCCGAGCAGGATGAACAGAATGATCATCTGCGGTACGAACGAGAGTACTGCGCCGACACCGCCGATGATTCCGTCCGTCACGAGGCCGACGAGCCAGCCTGATGCGCCGGCCCCCTCCATCCAGCCTTGTACGAGTGGGATCAGTCCATCGCCAAACCACCCGTCCACCATATCTTGCGTGTTGATGCCGAGACTGATGGCAATGTAGTAAAGGGCTGCCATGACGGCAATAAAGATGGGATACGCCCAGAATCGATGTGTCACAATACGGTCGATGCGGTCGGATCGCGTCAAATTGTCTTTGCGTTTTGCCCGTACGATAACATTGTCGGTAAGTTTTTTAATCGCCTCGTAACGTGCGGTTGTGATGATGCTCTCGCTGTCATCGTCGAGTTTTTCTTCTGTGTGGCGAATAATCGCTTCTATTTTTTCTTGTTGGGAAGCGGTGAGGGTAATCCTGTTCAACGCTTTTGTGTCGCGTTCAAAAGCCTTTATAGCGATCCAGCGATGTCTCTTCCGGGCGACGTCACCGATAACGGATTCAATTTCATTAATCGCTTTCTCAACGTCAGCGCTGAATTTTGCATCCTTTTTGTCGGCATAAGCGTGTCGGTCTTCGCTTTCAGTTGCTCGGAGACAACTTGCGATACACTCGTCGACTCCTTCTCCTTTAAGTGCCGATGTCTCGACAACGGGGCATCCGAGGCGTTTTTCCAGTTTGCTGGAGTCGATTTTGTCACCGTCTCGTCGTGTCACGTCGATGAAGTTCAGGGCAACAACGACGGGAATATCCAATTCCAAAAGCTGTGTTGTCAAATAAAGGTTTCGTTCGAGGTTCGAGCTGTCGACGATATTGAGAATGACATCGGGCTCTTCGTCGAGAAGATAATTCCTTGAGATCTCTTCTTCCGGTGTATACGGCGAAAGCGAATAAATGCCGGGGAGATCCTGAATAGTGACATGCTTAAGTCCTTTGACAGTTCCTTCTTTTTTTTCGATCGTGACGCCCGGCCAGTTGCCGATACGTTGACGGCTTCCTGTCAGTTTGTTGAAGAGAGTCGTTTTGCCGGAGTTCGGGTTTCCCGCGAGAGCTATTTTGATTGGTTTCGGTTCCATGAATATTCTCCTGTTTTCCTACCTGTGCGTTATCACAGCCTTACAATGCACTTTGTTCGCTGTCAGATGACCGCTTTTCAACTTCAATGAGCGCGCAGTCGTTTTTCCGGAGGGTTAGTTCATAATCCAAAACGGTAATTTCGACAGGATCTCCCAACGGGGCAAACTTTCTGACACGGACAGGTACACCTTTCGTGATTCCCATATCCATGATGCGACGGCGAACGGCGCCTTGACCATGGAGCTTGACAACGACAGCTGTCTCTCCGACTTTCAAATCATTTAGTGTCAACACTTCTTCTGTTTCTCCTTCGCTTTCTGTGCTGTCGACGCGGCGTGCCGGCACATCCTTCGCAGCACGTCGCTCCACAATCCGGCGCGTCTTCTGTGACGAGTACTTTGAGAGCCAGGTTTTCGTCGAGCGCCAACCGGCTATCTCTGACAGCAACGACGACGTTGTTTCCGTTACGCTGCGTGAGCCGGATCGGCTCACCTTCCACAAGACCGAGCGACCGCAAGTGGCGGCAGACACCGTCATTGCCGCGAACGCACTTTATATAGCGCGTTTCTCCCGGTTGTAACCATGTCAAAGGCAGCATGGGTCGTCCTCTTTTCTTTCGCACGTCACTCAATAGACGAGCGTGCAACATAAGATTGCATTTCGTTAGCAGCTGCTAACCCTTGAAATATGTTAGTCCATGCAAACCCTGTTGTCAAGCGCTGTTTTTGAAAAGATGCTGAACGGAACATTCGAAACATTCGAGGAATCGAAAAGTGATTCACATGGAAAAATAAAAGCATAAACGGAGGATTATCTCGAAACCGCCTAATAAGAGCGATAGAGAGACAGTACTCCCGATTGCGTCCCGCCATTTGTTCTAACGCTCGAAACCGAATTTTTCAGTTTATATCGAAATTCTGTGCAGCTCCGAAACCGGAGTGCAATTTTGCAGTTAATAACGAATTTCTGTGCACCTCCGAAACCGGAGTGCAATTTTGCAGTTAATAACGAATTTCTGTGCACCTCCGAAACCGGAGTGCAATTTTGCAGTTTATATCGAATTTCTGTGCACCTCCGAAACCGGAGTGCAGGTTTGCAGTTAATAACGAAATTTTGGATATTTCGCCCTGCTGACAGTTTGTTTTTCGCCAACTTCACGTTTTAAGCGTTTGCTTTGCTTCACATGAGTTGGATGGATTGTTCGCAAAAAGTGTAATTTGGCACCAAGTTAAAGGGGCTCTCTCTTTCGAGAAAGCCCCGTGCTATTGCGTGTGTGCGTATGTGTCGATCGTCGTCTTAACTTCTCAAAGCCTTGAGGATTGCAGTCAATGTTTCCTTAGCGTCGCCGAGCATGAGCGCAATGCGGTCTTCTCTGCCCTCATCGTAGAGTGGATTATCAACGCCGGCGTAGCCGGGGAGCTTGTCGTAGTTGCAGATGATCAGGTGTTTCGCGTCTTCGACGTCGAGAATCGGCATGCCGTAGATCGGCGTACCGGTCGCCGTATTGGCAGCGGGGTTGACGACGTCGTTCGCGCCAATGACGATCGCGACATCGGTGTCCTTAAACTCGTCATTGATGTCCTGCATCTCGTAGAGCTTATCGTAGGGGATGTCTACTTCGGCGAGGAGCACATTCATGTGCCCGGGCATACGGCCGGCGACGGGATGGATGGCGAACTTGACGTCCTTGCCTTCCGCCTCGAGCTCCGTCATCAGCTGCTTCACGGTCGACTGCGCCTGCGAGAGAGCCATGCCGTATCCGGGCACGATGATGACGCGCTCGGCGTCGCTGAGCCATGCTTTACTGCATTCGACGGGGGTTAGCGTGTCAGAAATTTTCTCCGGGGTGTCCGCTTCTTTGGCCGCTGCGCGGAAAGACGCAAGGATCGTGTTGAGCGTCGCCTTAGCGTCGCCGAGCATGAGCGCGATCTGATCTTCTCTGCCCTCTTCGTAGAGCGGATTGTCGACGCCGGCATAGCCGGGGAGTTTATCATAGTTACAGATGATCAGGTTCTTCGAATCCTCGACATCGAGAATAGGCATACCGTAAATCGGTGTGCCGGTCGCCGTATTGGCGGCGGGGTTGACGACGTCGTTCGCCCCTATGACGATCGTGACGTCGGTGTTCTTGAAGTCGTCGTTGATGTCCTGCATCTCGTACAGCTTGTCGTAGGGAATGTCGACTTCCGCTAGGAGCACGTTCATGTGACCGGGCATGCGGCCGGCGACGGGATGGATGGCGAACTTGACGTCTTTGCCTTCCGCTTCGAGCTCCGTCATGAGCTGCTTGACGATCGATTGCGCCTGTGAGAGAGCCATGCCGTATCCCGGCACGATGATGACGCTCTCGGCATCGCGCAACCAGCAGCCGCACATTTCCTCGGGTGTCGATGGCTCCGAGGCATCTTTCAGCTCGACAGCCTCTGTACCTGCCGAACGGAAGGAGGTCAGGATCGTATTGAGCGTCTCTTTCGCGTCGCCGAGCATGAGCGCGATTTGCTCTTCTCGTCCCTCTTCGTAGAGCGGGTTATCGACACCGGCATAGCCGGGGAGTTTATCGTAGTTGCAGATGATCAGGTTCTTCGAATCCTCGACATCGAGAATCGGCATACCGTAAATCGGCGTACCGGTCGCCGTGTTGGCGGCGGGGTTGACGACGTCGTTCGCACCGATGACGATCGTGACGTCGGTGTTCTTGAAGTCGTCGTTGATGTCCTGCATTTCATAGAGCTTGTCGTAGGGGATGTCGACTTCCGCTAGGAGCACGTTCATGTGACCGGGCATGCGGCCGGCGACGGGATGGATGGCGAATTTGACGTCTTTGCCTTCCGCCTCAAGCTCCGTCATCAGCTGCTTGACGATCGATTGCGCTTGCGAGAGAGCCATGCCGTACCCCGGCACGATGATGACGCTTTCAGCATTGCGCAGCCAGCAGCCGCACGCTTCTTCGGGCGACATATCGGATACTTCCGGAGTTCCCGGTTCTTCCTCTTCTATGACAGGCGGCTCTTCTTTCTTGGCAGGCTTTGTGCCGGCAACGGAGGTTTTGCCGAGCAAGATGTCGAAGAGTTTACGGTTCATGGCGCGACACATTATCTGTGTAAGCAGGAGACCCGACGCTCCGACAACACCGCCGATGGCGACGAGGAGCGGATCTCCAATCGCCATACCGGCGATTGATCCTGCCACACCGGAAAACGAGTTGAGCAAAGAGATCGTGATCGGCATATCGGCGCCGCCGACGCGGATGGAGAAGATAATGCCGAACAGACCGGACAGGATGGCGCATCCGATAATGAGAACGATCTTCGCAATGGCGTTATCCGTGACGTCGCGAATAGCGAGCAAGACGACCGTCACGAGCGAGAGAACCAATGAGAGAACAGTCCAGAGCTGGTGATTTTTCAGGATGATAGGGCGTTGCGGAAGGACTTTATGCAATTTCCCCGCAGCGACGAGACTTCCTGTGAATGTGAGCGATCCGACAAAGATCGCGAGTCCTGCTGTCAAAAGGGAGAAGATCGTCTCGTCCGGCTTGGCGGCAATGAGCGTTAGAATACCGGAGAGCATTGAGGCGGCACCGCCGAACCCGTTCAAAAGACCGACCATTTCAGGCATCTCGATCATCTTGACTCGGATCGATGCGATAATGCCGATAAGCAATCCTACGAGCATGGCGGCATAGAGGATCCATGCATCGAAAATGTTCCAATACCAAAGTGTCAGAGCGATCGCAAGCAGCATACTCAAGGAACCGAGGGCGTTACCAGCTACGGATGTCTCGACCTTGCTCATCATCGAAATGCCGACGAGGACGAGTACCGTGAGAATGCCGGCAGCGATGTAGTAAAACGTATCGGATCCGGTTCCCGTTTCTGCGAGCGCCGGGGTCGCCGTCAAGAGCAGATGTGAAAAGGAAAGCATCATAGGTCTTCTCCTTTCTTAGAACTGCTGTGGAACATCTTCAGCATGCGGTGTGTCACACCGAAACCGCTTACGACGTTAATCATTGCGAGGACGATGGCGACAAATCCTAGAATCTTGCTACCCCAGTGGACAGCCAATGCTGTCGCCATAAGACATCCGAGCACGGTCACGCCTGAAAAGGCGTTCATGCCGGACATAAGAGGCGTATGCAGCAAACTCGGGACGCGGTTAATAATCTTGTAGCCAACCAGCGTCGCTACGATGAAAACGCCGAGGAGGATGGCTTGTGTGATTGTCATGTGCGTGTCTCCTTTAATAAAATATTGTTCTTTTGACAAGGCAACGCCGCTTGAAAATGCGGCGCTATAAACGAGTGTCTTCATTATATCGGATGGCGCCGAAATGGCTACCGTTCCGTCTTGCCATTCGATGTGCTTACGTAAAAGTGCCGCGTCACGAAAGGACGCGGCACCCAAGTCTTCGAAATGTTTAATGGCCAAGTGCGGCGAATGCCTCCAGCGCACCTTTGTGGACTACTTTCCCGCCGTGAGTCGTGAGGGATTCCTGGATAATTTCATCTTCCATGTCGAGGTGGATCTCGCCATCTTTTATTAGATATTTCAACAGGTTGTAGACGTTCTGTGCGAACATCCACGTCGAGCTCTTCGGCAGAAGTCCCGGAATGTTCTTGATGCCGATCAGTGTCACGTTGTGCTTCACTTCGACCGTTCCCGGAGGCGTAATGGCGCAGTTGCCGCCCTGATCGATCGAGATGTCGACGATAGCGGAGCCGGGTTTCATCGATTGCACCATTTCCTCCGTGACGAGGATAGGTGCGAGCTTACCCGGGACGAGCGCTGAAAGGAAGACGATGTCCATATCTTTAATATGTTCTGCGAGGAGGCGGCGTTCTTCTTCCAGACGTTCAGGTGAGAGCATCAAAGCGTATCCGCCTTCACCGATCGCTTCTTCCGGCGGCACACCGAGATCTATGACTTTCGCGCCGAGTGACATGGCCTGTTCCGCGGCGGCGGGACGAATATCGGCAGCATGGACGATGGCGCCGAGACGCTTCGCCGTCGCGATCGCCTGAAGTCCACCGACGCCTGCACCGATGACCAGAACGTTGATCGGCCTGATCATGCCGACAGCCGTAAAGATTTGCGGTACGAAGTTGGGCAGTTCGTTGGCGGCGATCAGCATTCCCTTGTAGCCGGCGCACGTGCTCATGGATGTCAGGGCGTCCATCGCTTGCGCCCGCGTGATACGCGGGATTCCGTCAAGCGTGATGCTCGTGATGCCGCGCTCGGCCATATGCTTCACCATGTCGTGGTTTGCCGGCGCGGCAGGGTGAATAAAAGTGATAATGACTTGGCCCTCGTGCATGAGGTCGACTTCATGTTTTCCTTGTTTTTCATTGAAGAGCGGTTCTTTAACTTTCAAGATGACGTCAGCGCGATCAAAAAGCTCCGCGACGTCTTCAACGATCTCCGCTCCTGCCGCTACATATTCCTCATCATGATAAAAAGCGCCCTTCCCGGCGTCTTTCTCAACTAGTACAGTTAGGCCGTCCCCGACCATCTTTTTCACTGTTTCAGGTGAGGCAGCAACGCGCCTCTCGCCCTTCATAATCTCCTTCGGAACACCGATAATCATTTTTTGCACCTCCTACGTGAACTTAGTTATCGATTACGTCTGTATATTATCAGGTTTTATGAATTATGACAAACGAAAATTAGAGAATCTTCCGAATCAAGAACGTCCGTCACCTAACATTTTTGTCTATTGTGATGAATTTATTTGAGAAAAAGTACAGGTTCGTGTAACGTATTTGTAGGTGTAGTAGAAAAAGAAGAGATTCCACCCAAATCTGCTAAAGTAAAAAACACCACAGCTTTAGCAGCAAACAAAGGAGGAATCTCGTGAACATCATACAGGAAA
>DUVH01000041.1 GCA_012841145.1 Clostridiaceae bacterium
CTTTTATTGTCTTTTTTTCAGCTGTGGCAACGGGGTTGCTTTTGGAGGCCACTGGCAAAATACACTTCTCTTTGCGCAGGTTATTCTGGCGTTCAGTTGAAATGCGTTTTTGAGCAGTAGCCCCTATATATTGCGGAACTATACTTTTCGTTGACGGAGAGGAGGGATTTCGCGTTCATTTGCGAAGATACCCTGAAGGTACAAAGATGAAGATTATTTTACTGGCTGACACATCGAGAAACGAATTGCTTGTTAATTTTTGCATAGCCTATCAACAGATTCTGGCTAAGCATGAACTCGTATCACCGATTAACACGGCTCGCCTGATAGAGGAGGCGACTTCATTGAAACTGGAACGCTTTTCGGCCGACGCGTTCAGCGTATACAGTCAGCTTGCCTCCATTGCTCTCTATAACGAAATTGACGCTTTGATTTGTTTGAGGGATCCCAGCATTCCCGTGCCTGATTCACAACATCGGATGTTCCAGGCGTGTGACACGAACAGCATTCCTTATGCGACGAATACGGCAACGGCAGAAATTCTCATTCTCGCCATCAGCAGGGGCGATCTCGATTGGCGCGAGCTGGTTCGTTCATGATTAAAAAATCATATCAGATAACTGACGAACTCCGCTATTATCGCGAGGCGTTCCGCAGCTGTAATGTTTATGTCTTAACGTGTTTCGACAGCGAGATCCTGTTTGACCCGTCACTCAGTCCAGACTCTATTGAGCAAAAACGCCCGATCTCCAAGCTGATCGCAACACATGCGCATTACGATCATATCGGTATGGTCAACAAGTGGAAGGAAGAGTATCCCGATGTGCCGTTTTTGATGCACGGCGGCGATCTCGTGATGCTGGATGATACCATGCTGAACGCTTCCATCTATTTTGGACGTCCTGAATCGTATGTCAAACCCGATCGTATCTTAAAGGACGGAGACATCATTGAGCTTGACGGGCAGTACTACCTTGATGTGATTAATACGCCGGGTCATACGATGGGTTCTTCCTGTTTTATGATCTTTCGTCGCGACAGTGATAATACTGTGCCGTTGGCGATGATTACCGGTGATACCCTCTTCGACCGCGGTTGGGGACGTACAGACTTTACGACGGGAGATGATACGCTGATGCGCGACTCGCTCATGCGGTTGTATCGCATTCTTTCCAAGATGCCGGATGATTTGCCTGTCTGTGCCGGGCACAGCGCTATCACAAATGCGGCCGACGCTTGTCGTTTCCTCACGGCGATGGGATTTGCCTCTTAGCTCCTGATCCTGCGCAGCCGATTCCTTGTTGCAAATTTTCCTCCATTTTATTTGGAATGATACTATAATTGTCATTTCTTTCTGCTTATTATTCAGAAAGTCCATATTTCCCCGTTAGTAAAGCGCACGAATATACGTCAATTTGGCTGGACAAGGCCGTTACCGTCACAGGCTTATTCGCTCACTATCGGCATCGGAGACTTAACATTGATTCGTGATTAAGATATGTCAGCTTTGGAGGTGAGTTATGGGATTTTCACTTGAATCAATCATCGCGATACCGTGCTGTTTAACAATCTTGGCACAGACGACGAGTCTGGCTTTGCCGCTTGCGAAACAAGCGAAGAGAGCGGCGGATGTCAATGCTTTCATCCCCGCCATTGGTAATCGGGCCGGTTATACGTGTCGTTATAAGACGATCACTCGTGAGACCTATAAAGTTCCATATGTGCAGACGTGTCCTCAGAAGATCGTGGAATCGTTATCTTTGGCGCACGATCTTTACTCAACGACGAAGACGTCTCTCAATCAAGATTTCGGAAGTGATTCGTGAACATGTCCAGCTCAGTAACTGAACGAAAAGAGATAAGCCGCAGACGACCACACGTTAAGGCTGTGACTTGCGCTGGATCGCTGAGTCTTGCCTTCTGTATTATCCTGCCGGCGATTCTATTGCTCTTTACGGAAGTATTGCGTTTCAGTCGCACTGCAAGAGCCGAATCCGATCTCGCGAGACATGCGAGGATGGTTGCAGATACTGCGCTCGCGCAGTACGACCGTGACCTGTATAGAGAGTTCGGTCTTTTCGGCGTGAAGGAATACGAAGCGAAACGAGCGCTCGATTCCGATGTGCTCCCGATAACGGAAGGTCGCCTGAGGCTGGAGATGACAGATGAGCTGAAAGATGGATCCGCGGTTAAGAACGCGATTGCGCGTCACATGACATGGCGAACCGCAACGTCCATATTGACGGATGCGCTTGACAAAATGGGCGCGCTCGAAAAGATCGGGCGTGAGGTCAATGTCGCACAACTTTCCGACTATTTTCCGGAGGTGCTTAAGCCCGGTTACGAAGTCGTTGATCCCGACCTTGGCTCTTTTGATGAGGAGCCTGAATGGAAAAACGAATACGAGGAGCTGATGGACAAGGAAATCCGTCGCGTCTATCAACAAGGATTGACTTATCTGTCGCCCATCGTGATACCGCATGAATCAGAGGAGTCGTGTGAAACGATTCAGATGAATCCCTTCGACAATAGCGGGCTTCAGAAGTTCGGAAGTGTCGTCGACAATATGCTTTTCGTTGCTCCCGAAGGGGTGCTCGATCGCATTATTTTGAGTGAGTATACGCTCTCCTATTTCCACAATGATGTTCCGTATGTCATTCGAAACGGGTTGAGGCGCGACGACTATACTCCGGACGGAAGAATGATTTCGCAATTTCCCGATTCGAGAAGATACGAAGCGGAAGAAATAGCGACGGGGCTGCAGGGGAAGTCGGCAAAGACCGCGACACTTGTTTTGATCGGAGCGATCAGGTTCGCGATGCATTTCCTTGACATTATTACTGATGAAACGGCCCGTGCAGGATATAAGGCAAGCGCCATCGCTATTGCGGCGACTGTGACAGCCGTTACGTTCGGATACGTCAACATTCCTCCGGAAGCTATTGAATGGTTTCTAATGGCGGCAGCGGCCCTTGCGTTCGGCGCTGCTGATGCGGCAGCCTTGAATAAAGGGAAGGAAGTCGACATTTGGCCCGGGATGAAAAAATTCGATCTCAAAATAAGATATCGCGATTTTCTTCGCATTCTCATCATCTTGCAGTCGCCTGACAAAATAGCGAGAAGGATTACACATGCAATCGATCGAGTCAATCCGGGGCCCTACTATACATCCGTTATCTGTTTTCTTGATTCCGGGGGTATAAGCGTTCGCTTTGACGCTTCATTCCTCAGCCGACTTCCGGAAGAAGAAGAGGTGAAACCGTGATGTGCGTCAATAAAAAAGATGAAACCCGACCTGTTGAGAGGCGCGCGTCGCTCTCTCTTGAAGCGGCGCTAGTGTTTCCGCTCGTTTTGATTCTTCTGCTCGTGTTTGTCGTCGCCATAGAGGGTGAACAGGATGCGATGATCCTCTCTCTCGCTCTCGATCAAACGGCAAAAGAGATATCACTTCTATTGCCCGTCGCCGATATTCTGGAGAGAGTTGTTAGCCCGGAAAAACTTGTTCAAAAGTGGATTCCAAATGATTTGCTTGCGCGCGTCGCGCTTGACGGGATGACGGACGTCGCCGCGACAGTGTTCGCTTCACCCTTCATTCTCAGTCGCGTCGATACATGGGCGACTGATATCGCTAAAGGGAGAAACAGGAAAAAACCGATGGGTGAGCGCCGACTTGTCGTCGATATCGATGACAAGAATAAATCGGTATGGTTGATTTTAATTCTCAGGAAAGACTCGCCGACCGGGGAGTACCATGATGTCATTCGTTCTCGCGTTCCTCTTTGGAATGCCGCGCTTTTTAAAGAAAGTGAGAATGGCGAGGAGAACCGCGACGGCATCTGGGAATTGAGCAATTTCGAACGCGGGAAAGCGTTCAGGAGAATGTTCGGCGGTCATCTGCCGCCTTTTTATCCCGTCATTGCCTCTTGGGACGGATCGGAGGCGACATCGATTAAGAGTATGGACTGGACGGCTCCGTCTTACTCGTCTCCGGTACAGGTTGAAAGGCGCATCGAACGTTTCATTTCCGATCTTACTGCCTTCGAAGGAATCGGAGGCGAAGGACCTGAGCCCGGATCCATACGCCGACGTCGTTTAATCCTTGTTATACCCGACAATGAGATACCTTGGAAATCTGAGATTCTCCTTGAAACTTGGCGTTTATCAGCGTTGCGACGAGGCGTGGTGCTCGATATCCGCGAGTGCGGAACGAGTCATGCGCACTGTTCGCCACCATGATATCGTCGTGCTGTTCATACTGCGATAGCAGCCGAACGAACTTTGTGAGACAATGACGTATAGTGAACGCCAAAGAAACGGACGGTTGTCCAATTGGCCCGTTTGCCAATTTTATGAAGGAGTTAAGGAATGTCCGTCTTTTTGCGATACAGCGGATTCATTCCGAACGATATGAAATGAAACGACTGATCACAATGTTATTGATTTTCGCTCTGTCTGTCAGTGTCTTGCTTACCGCTTGCTCAAGTTCCGAGCCCGCAGAGACACCGGCAGAGACGACAGCGGACACGCCGTCATCGACAACGACGCCGTCTTCGACGACAGCTGAACTGACTACGCTAGAGACGACGCCCGTTCCGACAACGACGGAAGCGGAAGTCGTTCCTCCCGGCGCGAAATATCTGTTTGATAAGAGAGTTCCGATTGCACTCATGATCAACAATACGGCAAATGCAAGACCGCAGTCGGGACTCGGACAGGCGAAGCTCATCTACCAGATGATGACAGAAGCCAGAACGACGCGGCTGTTAATGTTCACCGATGTCGAGGAAGGCGTGCTCGGACCGGTAAGAAGCGCAAGACCAGCCTATCTGGATCTCGTGACACAATATAATGCTCTATACACTTATGCAGGTAATGGAAGGGTAATAGACGCTTCGCCCGTTAATCACCTGATTCGCAGGGTCGACGCTTTAGGCGCTGCGGGCAGACTCTTCTATCGCATGTCGCATCGAGTCGCACCGCACAACTTGTACATCAAGGCCGAGTCCATTTATTCATTCTCCGAGAAGAGGGCGCCGGTCGAACTGTCTGAGCCGCTTCCCGGCCTGATGATCAGAGACGCGTTCGTACAGCCCGATGGAGGGGAAAAAGCAGTTCGCATTGATTACCAATTCAAGAAACCGGCCGAATCGTTCCGATACAACGAGAGTGAGAAGAAATATTTCAAATACAACGGTGATACCGTCCTTGTCGATGAGATCACGAAGAAGAAGGTAGGAGTCGGCAATGTGTTTCTGATCAATGTTCCGCACGGCACCATGCCGAACGGCGTTCACGTCAAGATTGATTGGGTCAGTTCGGGCAAGGCGCTCTATTTTACGGGCGGGCAGAAATACGACGTGACATGGAGCAAAAAGTCTCACAGTGCGCCGATGGTTTTTAAATTGAACGGGGAGACGTTGGTTTTGAATCCCGGACTTACGTGGATCGTCGTGATGGACGGTCAGGCGAGCAAGACGGTCGCTTATAAATGAATGAAGGGCATTTCGCCCTCTCGTCTATCTACTACAAAGGAATACTATGAGTCTATTTAGCGCCCTATTTGGCACATATTCAGATCGCGAATTGAAAAAAATCCGCTCCAAGACGAATGCAGTCCTCGAGCTGCAGGATAAGTACGCGCGTATGACGGAAGGTGAGCTGCGTTCTTCAACCGATCGTTTCCGAAGGCAGATCAATGACGGCGCCATGCTCGATGATGTGCTTCCGGATGCCTTTGCGGCCGTACGTGAGGCGAGCACGCGCGTTCTCGGTATGACGCACTTCCCTGTTCAAATTCAGGGTGGGATCATACTCCACCAAGGCCGTATTGCCGAGATGCGGACGGGCGAGGGGAAGACGCTCGTCGCGACACTGCCGGCTTACTTGAACGCTCTAAACGGTGAAGGCGTCCATATTATCACGGTCAACGATTATCTGGCACATCGTGACAGCGAGTGGATGGGGAAAATCTACCGCTATCTCGGCCTGTCGGTCGGATTGATCGTGCACGGATTAGATAAAACGGCGCGACGCGCAGCCTATGCTGCCGACGTGACGTACGGGACGAACAATGAATTCGGATTCGATTATTTGCGCGACAACATGGTGTTATCGCTTGACCAATGTGTTCAAAGACAGCTGAATTACGCGATCGTTGACGAGGTCGACAGCATTCTCGTCGATGAGGCGAGGACACCTCTTATCATCTCGGGAGCCGGTACGGATTCTTCGGAGATGTATCAGCGCGCAAGCGATTTTGCCAGAGGCTTGACACCCAAAGTAATCATTCAAAAAGAGGCGATGCGCACGACGGAAGAACTCATGGAAATCGAGTCGGACGCCGACTACATCGTCGATGAGAAGGCGAAAAGCTCAGTTTTGACGGAGCGCGGAGTCAAAAAGGCTGAACGCTATTTCGGCGTCGACAATCTCTCCGATCAGGAGAATTACGAGATCAATCACCATATCAGTAACGCTTTGAAAGCGCGCGGGACGATGCATCTCGACCGCGACTACGTGATTATTGACGGGGAAATCGTCATCGTCGACGACTTTACGGGCAGACTGATGTACGGGCGTCGGTACAGTAACGGGCTTCATCAGGCGATTGAAGCGAAGGAAGGCGTCGAGATCAAAGAGGAGAACAAGACGCTTGCGACGATCACATTCCAAAACTATTTCCGTATGTACAACAAACTGTCGGGCATGACGGGTACGGCGATGACGGAGGAGAGTGAATTTAGGGAAATCTATAATCTCGATGTCGTTACGATTCCCACAAACGTTCCCATGATTCGACAAGATGATCCCGATGCCGTCTACAAGACAGAATCCGGTAAATTCCGCGCGATCTTGGAGGACGTCCGTGCGATTCACGTGACGGGGCAGCCCGTTCTCGTCGGGACGGTTTCCGTTGAAAAAAGTGAAATATTGTCGCAATTATTTACGCGCGCCGGGATCAGACACAACGTTCTGAACGCCCGCCATCATGAGCGTGAGGCCGAGATCGTGGCGCAGGCGGGGCGATTCGGTGCCGTGACGATCGCGACGAACATGGCTGGGCGAGGAACCGATATTCTCCTCGGAGGCAATCCCGAGTTCTTGGCGCGTCAGGAGATGCGTAAGCAAGGATATGATGAAGAGTTGATTGAGCAGTCAACGGCATACAATGTGACGGATGATGAGGTGATCCTAAAGGGTCGTGCGCTCTTTGCCTCTCTCAAGAAACATTTTTCAGAGGAAATTGAAGAGGAAAAGCAACGCGTGATCGATGCCGGAGGACTATGCATCGTCGGCACGGAACGACATGAGTCGAGACGCATTGATAATCAGCTCCGCGGTCGTGCCGGTCGTCAGGGTGATCCCGGCTATTCGAAGTTTTATCTCTCTCTGGAAGACGATCTGATGCGTCTGTTCGGAGGCGAGCGTATGGATCGCATCTTTTCTACTCTCGGCGTGGATGAGGATATGGAGATTGCGCATCCTCTTTTGACGAAGACGATTGAATCGGCGCAAAGGCGTGTTGAAGGCATGAATTTTGCGATTCGAAAGAACGTCCTTGAATACGATGACGTCATGAATACGCAGCGCAATCTCATCTACAAGCAGCGTCGTGAAGTGCTGGAAGGTCATGATTTGGAGCCATATTATAAGCGGATTATTTCCGAGACGATGGACGCCACTTTGGCCGATTTTCTGGCGATCTCCGATCGGACAGTCGACTGGGACAAGGAGGCGTTCGTAACACGCGTTAACGATATGTACGGTCCTTTGCCCTCGCTCACTCGTTTCGCGACGTCGAAAGAAGACATGGACGGGCACGAACTGGCGTCCGATTTAAAGGCGGATGCCTTGATGCGTCACGAAGAGCGCGGTGAGGAACTTGGCTCGACGGAGCTGCTCCGTGAAGCTGAACGCATCATACTTCTTCATGCAGTTGACAGACATTGGATGGACCATATTGACCTCATGGACGATCTCCGCGACAGCATTGGCATGCGCGGTTATGCGCAACACGATCCTGTCGTCGAGTATAAGCGCGAAGGGTACGACATGTTCGAGGCGATGAATGAAGCGATTCAGCGCGATGCCGTACGGCTGATTATGAGGGCAAGGCTGACTGCGGATGATCCGGCACCGAAAAGACGCGTGCCGACACAATTGCTTGAAGGAAGAGGATCGAGCGGGTGGTCACGGGAATCAGCAGGAACGAGACCGTCAGCGCCGGCTCAATCAGCTCGGACGGAGACTCAGGGCGGGGACTCGACATCAGCTACGCCTTACAGAAAGAAGCATGTTCCAGGTCGCAATGAACCTTGTTGGTGCGGAAGCGGCAAAAAATACAAGAATTGTCATCTGAGACAAGATGAGATGGAATCTATGTGAGGAGGCAAAGAGAATGAGGAACAGAAGGATGGATGATCGTGTCGTGACGGCTGTTCGCGTGCTGTCGATCGATGCGATCGAGAAGGCAAAATCGGGGCATCCCGGGTTACCACTCGGGGCGGCGCCTATGGCATATGAACTGTGGGCGCATCATATGAAACACAATCCCGCCAATCCGAATTGGTTGAATCGCGACCGTTTCGTGTTGTCCGCCGGTCACGGGTCGATGCTTCTTTATTCTCTGTTGCATTTATTCGGTTACGGGTTGACAACGGAGGATCTCACGTCATTTCGCCAGTGGGATAGCCTGACCCCCGGACATCCTGAGTACGGACATACGGTGGGTGTTGAGACGACGACGGGTCCTCTCGGACAGGGGTTTGCCGCCGCATGCGGTATGGCGATGGCGGAGGCGCATCTTGCCGCCCGTTTCAACACGCCTGAGCACAAGGTGATCGATCACAGGACGTACGTGCTGTGCGGTGACGGCGACCTGATGGAAGGTGTCGCAAGTGAAGCGGCGTCGCTTGCCGGAACGTTAAAGCTCGGAAAGCTGATTGTCCTCTATGATGATAACAAGATCACGATTGAAGGTTCAACCGATCTCGCTTTTAAAGAAGACGTCAGGGCGCGATTTGAGGCGTATGGGTGGCACGTTCTTGAGGTTCCCGACGGGAATGATCGTGACGCGATCTCACGTGCCTTGACCGAGGCGAAAACACGGGAGGATCGCCCGTCGTTGATTCGGGTACGCACAAAGATCGGGTATGGTTCACCTAAGGAAGGTTCAGCTTCGAGCCATGGATCTCCACTCGGCGAAGAAAATGTCGTAAAGACGAAAGAGACGCTCGGATGGCCGACAGAGCTTGCTCCCTTTGAAGTTCCCGATGAAATTAGAGAGTACCTCGAGCAGGTGAAGGAGAGACTGGCGACGGAAGAGACTTCTTGGAACGAGCTGTACGACTGTTGGGCAGAAACGGACAGTGATCGAGCTGAACTGCTTGACCGCGCATTGAATCGCCGCGATTTGACGCTCGATTTACACGAGCTTCTCACTGTGCTTGATCGAGACGAGGCGACGCGCGCTTCATCGGGAAAAGTGCTGAATTATGTCTCACGCAAGACGCCTTTCCTCTTTGGAGGAAGTGCCGATTTGGCGCCTTCGAACAATACATCGATAAAGGACGCCCAATCTTTTTCGGCAGATAACCCTGCGGGACAAACGATTCACTTCGGTGTTCGTGAATTTGCGATGGCGGCGATAGCGAACGGAATTGCCCTGCACGGCGCGTTGAGACCGTACGTTGCGACATTTCTCGTCTTTTCCGATTACCTTAAGGGCGCGCTCCGCCTTTCGGCTCTTATGAAACAACCTGTTATCTACATCTTGACGCATGACAGTATCGGGGTTGGTGAAGACGGTCCGACGCATCAGCCGATTGAACATCTCCTGATGCTTCGTTCGATTCCCGGATTGAAAGTCTACCGCCCGGCAGGACGTTTTGAGACGGCGGCAGCATGGTATATGGCGCTGCTGAATGAAGAACCTTCAGCACTGATCTTGTCGAGGCAGAGTATCGCCTCGAAAGAGACGTCCGCTCATGACGCGCTGCGCGGTGCATATGTCGTTCGCACCGGAGGCGGGAATCCCGATGTACTTTTGATGGCGTCCGGTTCAGAGTTGCCTGTGACGCTGTCCGCTGCCGACGTGCTTGAGGGGGAGGGGATTAAGGTGCGTGTCGTGTCCGTTCTTTCGATGGAAGTATTCGAGGAGCAGGAAGCGGCTTATAAGGAGTCTGTCATGCCGTCGGCGCTTCGAAGGCGTATCGCTGTTGAAGCGGCAACACCGCTTTCTTGGCATCGTTACACGGGACTTGACGGAAAAGTGATCGGTATAGACGGTTTCGGCGCCTCGGCTCCCGGCGACGTGCTCTTTGAAAAGTACGGTTTTACAGCGGCAAGTATCGCAGCGTGTGCCCGTGAATTGCTCGACGCAGTTGATTGAGCGTTAGAAAAATAATATTTTCCAAATGATAGAAAGGGGCGTTTTGAAAAGAACGCCCCTTTTGAACGGTGCAATATTTTTCTCCGTATTACGTCTTTTGTTGAGGGGAGTATTCTCTTATATGTATCTGACAGAGTTGAAAAAGCGCAAATATTATTCGTCATAAAACTCGTAATACGCAGAAGATGTGCTTTTAATATTCAATATGATTTGAGTTGAACTTACATAAACTTTACAAATCAGGTCTTGACTTGTCGTTGTATTGAGAATAATATTAGCTTAGCCAGTTAATTAGTCAAGTAGTTAACCAGTAAAGCAAGAAAGGGGGTGCCCATGAAACTCAACAGTCAGGATCAAAGACCTATCTATTTGCAATTACAGGAAGGTCTTGAGAATGCCATTCTTGCCGGAATTTACGCTGAAGAAGAGCAGATCCCGTCAACGACGGAACTTTCCCGGGTCTTTCAAATTAACCCCGCTACTGCAGGGAAGGGAGTGAATGCATTGGTCGACGAAGGATTTTGTTACAAGAAACGCGGTATCGGCATTTTTGTCAAAGAAGGTGCCCGTGAAATGTTGAAATTGAAACGTCAGGCAGCTTTTAAGGAAGATTATTTACTTCCTCTTATCAAGGAAGCCAGACAATTAGAAATTTCCTCGGAAAATCTCATCCGCTGGATTAAGGAGGCAGACGATGCAGACAATTAAGGTATGTGATGTATCGAAGAATTACCGTGATGTCAGCGCCTTACGCGATATTAATCTTGAACTCGAAGCGGGCAAGATATACGGTCTTTTGGGAAGGAACGGAGCAGGAAAATCGACGTTACTCAAAATCATCGCCGATCGTATTAAACCGACAACCGGCCGCGTTCTTTATGACGATGAGGCGAAATTGGATGATGTTTCTTCACGCGACCTGTATTTCTCTGAACCTGAGAAGACGATGCCCGATTTTGTTAAGGTGAAAGAACTTTGCCGTTACACGAGTTTGTTCTATCCGAGATTCAATCTGGAGGAGGCGTTACAGACCCTTAATGATTTCGGTATCAATGATAATAAGCGCCTCAACCAACTTTCGACCGGCCATTTCGCCATCGTCAGGTCGATTGTGGCTTTGCAAACGAGAGCGAGCTTTATTTTGCTGGATGAGCCGACGATGGGGCATGATGCCGTCAATAGAGAGTTGCTCTACAACGAAATTTTACGTATCTATCGGGAGGAGGAAAACACGATTGTTCTATCCACACACTTAATTGACGAAATCAGCAACTTGATTGAAGAAGTAATTTTTATCGACCGCGGCCGGATCATTCTGGAAGAAAGCTTGGAGGGTATCCTGAGTGCTCATATCTATCTGGTCGGCCCTTCGGAGCAAATGCGACAGATTGAGGATGCTCATACGGTCATCGAGAAAAAGGAGGACTTAGGCTTTACATCCCTGCTTGTGAGACAGACGGGTGATGATTCGGCATTACCTCCGGGCATTACGGTTAGTCAGGCAGGTTTGCAGGATATCTTCATCGCTTACAGCATGAATCTTGATCGATAGGAGGCACGTATGAAAACAAATCGTAAAGAATATTCTCTGCTCTTGAGCACGGTTATGGTACTGGCACGCGATTACAAGAAATTCTTTCTCAGTTTCTTCGGTGTGATGACTGGACTGTACCTTATAGGATTTGTCCTTACTTTAAGTGGCAGTACTGTGAGAGTCGGAGGTATTGAAGGCGTCTATTTCCTCGCCTGCCTTATCGCCGGCCTCTTCGGTTTCAGGGAAGACTTTATTTTCCTAGCACAAAACCAAATACCCAAATCAACGATGACAAAGGCGTTTGTGATCGAGGGCTTTTGTTTCGGACTGCTTACGAGTGTTGCCGTCACCATTTTCACTCACGTCGCTCAGTTGATCAGCTCGGCTCTGAAAGGTCATATCCCGAGCTTTCTCGACTTGATCCCTGCATGGATGAAACAGAGCGGACTGCCGGGATTTGGACTAACCTTTGTCATTCTCTTTTTTCTATACGTGGGCGTATATTTTATAGGACTCATGTTCGGCACGATCAATTACCGCCTCAACTGGATCGGCAGGATCATTTTTTGGGTGCCTTTCGGCGTCATTTTTCTAAATGGGATGATCGGTGTCTTGCAGCATTATCTCGACAGCGTCGCACCGGAGGATCTCGATGTGATGTCTATCACACTCGCCAAGCCATTTATCTCCGCACTTGATTGGTTCATGCAAAGTTTAGGTAACTTTGTCATAGCCTCCTCTGTCATGATTTTTATCAGTATCGTTGTGGGAGCGATCGTCTTTCGTGGAGCCGAGGTCAAATATAGCAACGTAAAGTAGCGGGGTGACTGAGAGAGTCGCGCTCAGTGAAACAATTTACATATACGAGATTCTGCATTGCGTACGGATCACGAACAAAACCGCCGGTACGAGGTATCGGCGGTTTTGTTATCAGTCGAAAGTAATAGCAAAAAGATAAATACGCTTTTCAGCGGAGATTTTTCTCAACCGCCGAGATACGCTTTCCTCAATTCTTCATCGTTCAGAAGATCTGCACAGTTTCCCGTCGTGACAATTGAGCCTGTTTCAAGAACGTAGCCTCGATCCGCGATTGAAAGTGCCATCTGCGCATTTTGCTCGACGAGCAGAATCGTCGTACCGGAGTCGTTCAGTTCCACAATCAGTTCAAAGATTTGTTCAACGAGGAGAGGTGCAAGTCCCATCGACGGTTCGTCGAGCATGAGGAGCGTCGGTTTTGCCATCATCGCACGTCCCATGGCCAACATCTGCTGTTCGCCGCCTGAAAGAGAGCCCGCCAATTGATTGCGGCGTTCATCAAGGATGGGAAAGCGCCGGTAGACATCGGCCATTTCCGCTTCAATATCGTTTTCCTCTCGCGTATACGCACCCATTTCGAGATTCTCTTTGACGCTCATTTGCAAGAAGAGGCGTCGTCCTTCAGGACATTGTACCAACCGTTTACGTACAACTTTATGCGGACTGAGGTTGAGAATGCTTTGGCCGAGAAACTCGATTGTTCCGACAGTAGGGCGGATCAAACCCGATATCGTATTCAGTATTGTGGATTTGCCGGCGCCATTTGCACCGATTAAGGTGACGATTTCACCCTCTTCAACATAAAAACTTACGTCCTTGATAGCATGGATATTGCCGTAAAAAACTTGGAGACCGTTAACATTCAGCATTATTGATCTCCTTTCTTTTTACCGAGATACGCTTCAATCACGAGCGGGTTTGATTGAATTTCTTCCGGTGTGCCTTTGGCGATTATCTTGCCGTAGTTAAGTACGGCTATGCCTTCGCAGATACCCATAACAAGTCGCATGTCGTGCTCGATAAGTATGATGGCGATCTGGAATTGGTCACGAATCTTCTCGATGTTACTCATCAATTCCTCCGTCTCGGAGGGATTCATTCCGGCTGCCGGCTCATCGAGCAAGAGAAGCTTCGGATTCGTCGCCAGTGCTCGAATAAATTCAAGTCGACGTTGCGCACCATAAGGCAGTGAGCTTGCGCGGTGAGAAGCGAGATGCGTCATGTCGAAAATATCGAGTAATTCCATGGCGCGTTCTCTGGCACGGCGTTCGGATGAGAAGAAACGAGGTAGACGAAGGATGCCGGTGGCCATGGAGTACTTGACTTGATTGTGTAAACCGATTTTGACGTTGTCTTCGACAGACAAAGTGGGAAAGAGTCGAATGTTTTGAAACGTTCGCGCGATGCCCGCTTTATTGATCTGTGCCGTATTCATGTTGGACGTGTCGTGGCCGTCGAGCAAAATCGCTCCGCTCGTCGGCTGGTAGACTTTCGTAAGCAAGTTGAAAATTGTTGTTTTGCCTGCACCGTTCGGTCCGATTAAACCGCAAATTTCGGTGCGCCCGACAGCGATGTTAAAATCTTCGACAGCCACCAGACCGCCGAAATTGATGCCGAGACGGTGGACTTCAAGAATCGGTTTCTCCGCTGTGTCACGCTCAGGGATAATGGCCTGACTTGGCAATGGAACCATTTTTGTCTTTTTTCTCGAATCGCTCATGCGTCGTCTCCTTTCTCACCGTTTAGCAGATCCTTCTTTCGCCTCACGCCGATTCTTTGGAAGAGATGCTGAAGCGTCGTGTTGTTTCTGACCAACATGACCAGAATCAATATGACTGCGTAGACAAGCATACGCACTTCATTGAATGTGCGAAGAACCTCAGGTAAAACGGTCAGAACAGTTGCCGCTATGATCGAGCCGCGAATATTGCCCATACCGCCCAAAACGACAAAAACAAGCACGAGAATCGATGTGTTGAAGTCGAATTTGCGGGCGACAACGGTCGAGTAATTGAGCGCATAAAGTGCGCCGGCCGCGCCGGCAAGCATGGCAGACGTGACGAAGGCCATCATGCGATAACGCCAGACTGAAATGCCGACGGACTCGGCCGCGATCTTGTCATCCCTGACAGCCATTATCGCGCGTCCGGCTCTACTGTTGATCAAGTTTAAGACAATGACTAAAGAGATTAAGATGAGGATGAAACCTGCCGTGAACGTGGATAACTTCGTAATACCGATAGCGCCCATAGGGCCGCTCAAGATTACTTTTCCGCCTTCGCCGAGCTGAAGAGCATTGGTGCTTTCCATACTGAACTGGATGCCGCTTGCATCGTAACCGATGTAGATGATGTTCATTACATTCTTGATAATCTCACCAAAAGCAAGGGTAACGATCGCGAGATAATCGCCTTCAAGTCGCAGAACGGGGACGCCGATGAGAAAGCCGAAAATCCCGGCAAAGATAGCGCCTATAAGCATGGCTAGGGCAAGGCGCAGCCACGTTGTCGGGATAGCGCCGGCCAGTAAAGTGGCAGTTACGACGCCGCTAAAAGCGCCCACACTCATGAAACCCGCGTGACCGAGGCTCAATTCACCGAGTACGCCGACGGTCAGGTTCAATGAGACGGCCATAACAATATAAGCCGTAATCGGGACAAGCTGACCTTGTAAGGCGGAGGAGATGCTTCCGCCTGCAATCAGGATACGGATGACAACATACGCAACGATGACGAGACCATATGTCAGCAAGTTGTCGGTGCTGGTTTTTAAGCGTAAACGTCCCATAATTACACCTTGACCAAAACTTTTTTGCCAAGCAGGCCGGTCGGTTTAACGAGCAGGATAATGATTAACACGGCGAACACAATCGCGTCGGATAACTGGGTCGAGATATAAGCTTTGCCGAGTATTTCAATAATACCGAGGAGGATACCTCCGAGAAAGGCGCCCGGAATAGAGCCGATACCGCCAAAAACAGCCGCCGTAAAGGCCTTGATGCCCGGCATTGCGCCTGTTGTGGGCATGAGGATAGGGTAGGCGGAACAGAGCAGAACACCGGCAATTGCGGCAAGAGCGCTGCCGATAGCGAAGGTGATCGAGATCGTCTTGTTTACGTTGACACCCATAAGCTGTGCGGCGTCTTTATCCTCTGAGACTGCGCGCATGGCTCTACCGACTTTTGTTTTGTTGACAATCGTATTTAGAATCAAAATAATGACGAGGCATACGATAATTGTCACAATTGTCGTGCCCGAGATAATCAGCCGGCCATCAAAGAGACGTAACGCTTCAAGAAAGACGACCGAAGAAAAACTTTTCGGATTAGCGGACCAGATCAACAGCGCCGCATTTTGCAGGAAATAGCTAACGCCGATCGCAGTGATGAGGACAGCCAGTGCCGGAGCCGATCGCAACGGTTTATAAGCGAGCTGTTCGATTACGATTCCAAGCAGTGTGCAAACGGCCATTGCAAATAAAACGGAAAGAAGTGGCGGCCATCCGAAATGGGTCGTTGCCATGAACGACATATAGCCGCCAACCATGATCACGTCGCCGTGGGCAAAGTTCAGCATCTTGGCGATACCGTATACCATCGTATAACCGAGGGCAATGATCGCATAAATGCTGCCAAGGCTAATACCTGAGATTAGATAGGATAAAAAGTCCATATAAGTATCCTAACGTGAAAAAATAGCGTCGGAAAGGTGTACTGACACCTTTCCGACGCAGGTTACTGCGTGTGGCGTGTTAAATTAATCCATTCCGACGTAAACGCCGTTCTCGATCACCATCCCCTTCGGGGCTTTGGCGACTTCACCTGATTTTGACCATGTCATATTCTCACCGGTCAAGCCGTTGAATACGAAGCTGTCACTCGTGAATGTGCCAATGAGCAGATCACACAGTTCGCTTGCCGAAGTATCAGCCGTGACATCGCTGTCTTTGAGCGCTTCATAGAGTGCGTAGACAACGTCATAACCGTCAGCGGCAAATTGGTTCGGCACTTCACCATAAAGCTCATCATATTTCTTAACAAAAGAGACCGTTTTCTCGTCCGTTGCGTCGGCAACAAACGGGGTCAAGAGCATGACGCCTTCTGCCAGAGCGGTATCGAAATTTTCCATTGTCAAGATACCGTCCATGCCGTCAACACCGAAGAAAGTCGGCTCATAATTCATAGCCTTTGCCTGTGCCAGAATGAGCGACGCGGGTTGGTAATAGATCGGCAGGAAGATGAGATCGGCGCCAGCTTTCTGAGCTTCCGTCAACTGGACGGAGAAGTCGTTCGCCGTATCATCCGTAAAAGTCGTGGTGCTGACTACTTCGAGATTTTTGGCTTTGGCTTCACTGACGAATTTTTCATAAATGCCTGTCGAGTAAGCGTCAGCGTTGTTGTAGATGATGGCAACTTTTGTGGCGAGATTCTTATCCTGGATGTATTGAGCCGAGGCGATACCTTGGTTCGGGTCGGTAAAACACATCTGGAAAACGTTGTCTTTACCTTCAACGACAGCCGGCGAAGAGGCGGAAGGCGTAAGCGCAAAGATGCGGTCTTCGAAAGCTTCTGCCGATACGGCGATACCCGGTGTGGTTGTGACGGTTCCAACCAAAATCTGCATACCCCAGTCTTTCAAGACGTTGTATGCGTTGACCGATTTTTCCGCGTCATGCTCGTCATCTTGGAAATTCAGCTCGAACTGAATGCCGCCCAAGGCATTGATTTCATCGACAGCGATCTTAGCGCCGTTGGCGGCTGCAATACCGTACACGGCCGCGCCACCGGTGAGAGGTCCAATCCCGCCCAATTTGATCGTTGCCTTAACGCCATCGTCAGGTTTTACCGATTCCGATTCAGATGGTACTGGTGCTTCTGAACCGGAGGGTTCGGTAGGCTTTGCGGGCTGTCCGGCACATCCTGCCAAGAGAGCCAGGCAGAGTACCAGAGCAACTGCAAATGTGGAATAAAATCTGCGTTTCATTTGTTTTCTCCTCACTATTGAATTTCAATAATAATTAAATATGCAAGCATTTTGAAGATTGTTAAAGGGAATGTCAACCTGCTGACTAACCGAACTATTGGCCTAATCATCACGTCTCATAGTCAAATTGGCAATAACTGCGTATTTTTTCTCCATTATTTGAGAAGTGTACTTGTATCTACCTACGCATTTATACCTATAATGTACGATAATATTCAACAATACTCCAAAGTTAAGAGATATTTTGTGTGTTTAATCGACACGAATCGCATTTCTCATTGTGCGACAGACTTTGGTATTAATTTTTCCGCATAACCTCCCCAAATGGACTCTAGCGAAAGTCTTGACGCAACAAAATGGTCAGTGATAATATACCAACGAATAGAAGAAAATGAAAAAATTTTTGTTTAATTTCCAATATTCTTCTATCGTCGTTGTGGATCATTTAAAGCGTATCTGAAAAGTTGTGACCTGATGGCAATAATGGGGTTGTTATAGGTATCGATAGGAGGATATGTCTATTGTCGTTACTTTCTTTATTGATAATGACAGCGGAAAGGTGATCATGGAGGATGGTTAAATCTTGGACTTTGTCCTCAGTCAGACTTGTGTGAAGAAATAGAAAGCAGGTGAGCAATGAAAAAAGAAGAACTAAAAAAACTCATTGATGTAGCAGCCGGCAGACAGCCCGCGGATCTCGTCATAAAAAACTGCCTAATAGTCGATGTGTATAACGGCACGATTGTTGAGAACGAGAGTATTGCCATCGTCGATGGTCGCATAGCAGGTGTTGGTGACTATGAAGGCGAAGTCGAAGTTGACGCGGCCGGTCAGTATGCCGTTCCCGGCTTTATCGACGGTCACATACACATAGAGTCCGCCTATGTCACTCCGGAAGAGATAGGCCGTCTCCTAGTTCCCCACGGAGCGACCACTATCATTGCCGATCCGCATGAAATCGTCAATGTTTGCGGCTTGACCGGTATGGATTACATGCTTGAAGCGGCAAAGGGAACGAAGCTGGACATTAAGTATATGCTCCCTTCATGCGTTCCCGCGACGCCCTTTGAGCATGCAGGCGATGTGCTTGATTCTAAGAAGCTTGCCTCGGCCATCGGCCATGAGCAAATTCTCGGTTTGGGTGAATTCATGAACTATCCGGGAGTTATCTTTGCCGATGATGAAGTTCTTAATAAGCTTCTGGTCGCGATTGACTGCGGCAAGCTGATCGACGGGCATAGTCCCAGCGTCAGAGGTAAGGATCTCAATGCCTATACTGCTGCGGGTATCAGGACAGACCATGAGTGTCCCAATGTAGAGGAAATGCTCGAACACATAGCTTGCGGTTTCTACATCCTCTTGCGAGAGGGTTCCGCATGCCATGATCTGCGTCCTCTTCTCAAGGGAGTAACTCCTGAAAATAGCAGACGCTGCCTTTTCTGCTCGGATGACCGACAGCCGAAGACGATTTTTGAATCAGGTCACTTGGATAACCATCTTCGCGTTTGTGTTGAAGAGGGTGTCGATCCGATTACGGCACTTCGCATGGCCAGTCTCAACGCGGCAGAATGTTTCAGGCTTTACGACAGAGGTGCTATTGCTCCCGGCCTGCGTGCTGATATCGTTCTGTTGGACGATCTTGAAGACTTCAATGTGCGCAGAGTTTTCATTGAGGGTGAAGAAGTTGCTCGTGACGGCGAGTATCTGCCGGAAGTTCACTTCCATGATATCTCCTCAGTTCAAGGGAGCATGAATGTGAAGGACTTCTCCGTATCCAAACTGCGCCTGAACTTGAAGTCTAATCACGTCAATGTCATTGACATTCAGCCCGGAGGTGTCGTTACGGCTAAGGGGACGGCACATGTGAATCTGGACGATCAGGGCGATTTTGTGTATAACCCGGATCAGGATATCGTGAAGGTAGCAGTAGTGGAGCGACACCAGCACACGGGCAACGTTGCCCTGGGACTGCTTAGAGGCTATGGTATCACGAGCGGCGCCATCGCTCTTTCAATTGCTCATGACTCACACAACATTATCGTTGTAGGGACGAACGATGAAGAGATGGCTGTTGCCGTAGAAGGCCTGATTGATCAGGGTGGCGGCATTATTCTGGTCAAGGATCATCAGATAATCAACAGCATGCCCATGCCGGTCGGCGGCATTATGACTAACCGATCCGGCGAATGGGTCAGTGAAAAGCTGACAGAAATACACGATGACGCTCATCGTGAGCTCGGCGTCAGCGAAGATGTGGAGCCGGTCATGACTCTGTGCTTCATGTCGTTAGCTGTCATACCTGAGCTGAAGCTTACAGATATGGGCTTGTTTGATGTGACGACATTCTCGTTCATCCCCATCGAAGTCGCTGAATAGATCCTTATTAGTAGAAGTTAGCGAGGTTTGGGGCTGTCTCATTGAGATAGCCCCATTCACGTTGGAAAGAAAATAGCCGCTGATACTGATAAGCATCAACGGCCGCAGCGTGGAGCCGAAGGTGGGAATTGAACCCACGACCTATTCATTACGAGTGAATTGCTCTACCCCTGAGCCACTTCGGCGATCGTAAGCCATTGTACTAGGGAATGCGGCGATGTGTCAAGCGTAAAAGTACACGCTTGAAAGCGGAATGAATCACAAGCTGATTTCATGATAAAGTAGGGGGAGGAGAACGTGATATTGCGGAGGTGGGGTTCGTGCGTCTTTCTGAGGTTCGATTGATTCGAAGTGATCGCGGCGGTGAGCACAATCGATATCGTCTGGCGATCGGTCAGGGCGTAACGTTCGTTTGCGGATCGTTTGATGATGCCGGCAGTTCTTTCTTTTCCGATCTTCATTTAAGTCTCATTTCTGACAGGCGTAACGATTCTAATCTTCAATCACGTCAGATTCCCTCATTCGGCGACTCCCGGCTCACACCACGGCGTAAGATTTATTCTGATCATTGGGAATTTATTCTCACTGAAGATGAAAGCAGCTTTCGTTTGTCGCCGGACAAGGGCACCCAAGGTCAGATCGACTTCTTCAGTCAGGTAATCATCGGGGATGAAGGTACTCATCTAGGCCGTCAGATTGATTTCCCGCTTCTTTCCGACCGTCACGCAGCGGACGGGTTGAAACGCGAGAATCTGGCCGATCTCCGCGAGCGACTAGTCCGTTCCCGACAAGCGCTCCGTGATGAGTCGACCGGAAGGGGAAAGCTCGTTTCAACGATAGCGGATTACGAGAGTTGCCAACGTGATTTGACAGTAATGAAACGTGATATTTTGCCTGATGATCAGCTTGTTTCTTTGCTTGATGAAGAAGAAAAATCGATCACGCAACTCAAAAAAGAAGATGACGCTCTCGCTCGAGAACAGCGGCTGATGACACTTCTGGAGCGCAAATCTGAATACGAGACGCTTCTTGAACTGCGGCGCGAGCTGAAGGAAATCGAGGAACGTGAGGGACGATACGGGGCACGTATCACGGATCTCGGACACGATATCACTGTACATGAGCTGACTTCCCTCGCACAGTGGCGCGCAAACGCGGCAGAAGTCAAGCGTGATGTTCTTAGGATGCAAGATGCCGCGCAGCTTCTTCGCGAGGAAAAGGCGAAACTCGAACAGAATCGTATTTTGCTTGCTCACAGTTTGAGGAAAAATCAGGAACTGAGAGATAGTCTGCTTGATGAATACGAATATCTCGCGCTAAAGTCCGATGAGGAGCATGAGAGGCTGATTAATTACGGTTTACCTCCCGAAGAGAAATCGAAAGCTCGTCCTTTCCCGTCTGCTTTTCATTTCTCCATACTTGCTTCATTGCTGGCTCTTGCAATCGGTTTGCTGTTAGTTTCAGTCGTAAAAACGGTGGGGATCATTCTGATTGTGCTCGCTGTCGCGGGACTGGCAGCCATCTTTTTGTCGGGCCCGATAAAAAGAATAGCCGGATCTAAGGAAACGTCAACGACGGCAAAACATCTCGGTAAGGGAGAACTGCGATCGCGTATCAGCGATATCGATCAATCTATACGACACGACGGAACAGAGCTCGACGGTATGGATGAGGCGATCAATGTGTTGGAACGTGATATGGCGCAGCGGGCGATTGAGATCGAAACGGCCGAGCGTCAATTGAAACGCCTGAACGACGACCTGCTCAGGATGATCAAGAAATATGCCGGCCCGAGCGAGATACATGAGATTGACGATATCATCGAGACATTGTCTAAGCAGCGTGAGTCGAGCGCCAGTCATAATGAGGCGATTGCCGATCTTTTGAGGAGAATTGCCGATTTAAAGCATGGCCGCTCGGACGAGGATATGGTTCGCGAATACGAAAATGTCTGTGAGCAGCTTTACGGGGGCAGCGAATTCGACTCAATAGGTGAGGGTGATCAGCGAAACCGTATTAAGACGCTGCAACTTCATTATGATCCCTTGAGGGCAAAGCAAATCTCGGAGGAGCGTGTGGAGATTGCGCGCCTGATTGACGAGAAGAGCGCGCTCGTCAAGAATATGCGGGCAAAGCTCGTGCGATCACAAGAATCTTCGATCGGTGCTACAAGTTTAAGGAACAGATGCGCCATGCTTGAACATTCCATCTCAGAGATGGAAAATGATTTGTCCAAACTAAACAAATCAATCGCTTGGCTCGACCAAGTGCTGGCAACGTGGCATGAAAAGGACGATATCATGACGGTCATGGCGAAAGCAGTTCGCTATGTCGGCAGAATCTCGGGGCGGAGAACGGGTGATACGCTTCCGATGATGCCCCTCGATCCCACTGTTCAAAGGATCAGAAGACCGGGATTTTTAGAGCATACTGTCAGTCCCTACACATCTCCCGTATCGATCGATCCCGCTGCCTTTAATCAGACTACGGCTGAACAGAATTATCTCGCGCTCCGTCTCGCATGGGCGACGCAGCGCTTGTCGACAATGCCGGAGGGTTCACCGATTCTTCTTATGGTTCCTGCCATTCCTCCTGAATACTCGCAAATGGAAGAACTCGTCAACGCGCTTGAAGAATGGACGCTTGAGACAGGGAGACAAGTTGTCTTTTTCACGACGGCAAACTACATCGCCGATATTGCGATGAATAGAAATATGGTTGTATATCGACTCGAATGAGATGCATAATGAATGCAGGGTACTATTTTGAGGCAGTTACCGGTCGCCGTTAGCCGCGACATAGAGAGGGAGTCATATGAAAACAGGAATGAAAATCGTAAGGGAAGAACTCGAAGCGTTAAAAGCATCGGGCGTTTACAGCGAGGAGCGTGTTTTGACCGTTCCGCAAGGAAGTCGTATCGATACAACCGAAAGGAAAGGCGTCATTAACATGTGCGCCAATAATTACCTCGGTCTCGCAAACAATGAAGAGCTTCGTAGGGCGGCACGCGATAGCTATGACCGCTGGGGGTACGGTCTGTCATCAGTCCGTTTTATCTGCGGAACGCAACAGCTGCATAAGGATCTCGAGAAGGAGCTTGCAAAGTTCTTCGGCTTTGAAGACGCCATTCTTTACTCGTCATGCTTTGATGCAAACGGAGGTCTCTTTGAATCGTTCTTGGGTCCTGATGACGCGATCATCAGCGACCAGCTCAATCATGCGAGTATCATCGATGGCGTTCGGCTGACGAAGTCGAGGCGCTATATTTATAGGAACAACGATATGAACGAGTTGGAAGCGCGACTGAAAGAGGCTGATAAAGCAGGCTCACGCATTAAGTTGATCGCGACCGACGGCGTCTTTTCGATGGACGGAATTATCGCAA
This sequence comes from Clostridiaceae bacterium, assembly GCA_012841145.1. Lineage (GTDB taxonomy): Bacteria > Bacillota > Clostridia > Saccharofermentanales > DTU023 > UBA4923. Next base: position 23,484 of record DUVH01000041.1, read on the forward strand.
ACTTGAAGGCAGTCTGTGATTTGGCTGACGAGTACGACGCGCTTGTGATGGTCGATGATTCGCATGCGTCAGGTTTTGTCGGAAAGACGGGGCGAGGCACGCCGGAATACTGTGACGTGATGGGGCGCGTCGATATTATGACTAGTACGCTCGGCAAAGCCATGGGCGGCGCGTCGGGCGGTTTTACTCTATCAAAGAAACCTCTCGTTGACTGGCTGCGTCAAAAGAGCCGTCCCTATCTCTTCTCTAACACGCTTGCTCCGGCCATTGCGTCGACGTCTCTCAAAGTACTCGAGCTTTTGCAGCGCGATACGGAACTGATTGATCGCGTCAATGAGAATACTCGCTATTTCAGAGAGGGAGTGGAGCGCATCGGACTCGACGTGATTCCGGGCACTCATCCGATTGTTCCCGTCATGGTCTATGATGCCGTCAAGGCGATTGAAGTTGCCGATTATCTGCTGGATCTGGGCGTTTACGTCATCGCCTTCAAATTCCCCGTAGTTCCCAGGAATTTGGCCCGTATTCGCACGCAAATATCGGCAGGTCACTCGAAAGAAGAGCTCGACTTTGCACTCGAGTGTTTTGCCAAGGCAAAAGAAGAATTTGACCTTTGACAAATGCGTGGGGCAGCTCTTATAATATCCGGGAGTTTGCACCATTAGCTCAGTTGGCAGAGCAACTGACTCTTAATCAGTGGGTCCGGGGTTCGAATCCCCGATGGTGTACCAGATAGGACACAGCCGTCGATACGATTTCTTTAGTCGGCGGCTGTGTTTTTGTTTGCGCTTTGATCGGGCGTGTTATGATTGATACGATTTATTAAAGAATAATACGGAGGTTAATTCGATGGCGCCTACGCTGGTAATATTAGCCGCAGGGATGGGCTCACGCTATGGAGGCTTGAAACAACTCGATCCCGTCGGTCCCGACGGTGAAATCATGATGGAGTATTCCATCTATGATGCTGTCCGTGCCGGGTTCGATTCAGTTATTTTCGTGATCAGGAAAGATTTCGAGAAAGAATTCGATGATTTGATCGGCCGGAAATTGAAAGGCCATGTGCGCTACAGCTACGCCTTTCAGGAGCTCGACGATCTTCCGCCCGGCTATGTAGTGCCCGACGGCAGAGTGAAGCCGTGGGGGACAGGGCACGCGCTGCTCGCCGCGGCACCTTTAATCAACGGGCCGCTGGCGGTGATCAACGCCGATGATTACTATGGATCCAGCGCATACGAGAAACTGTATCGATTCTTGACGGATGAAACGGACGGTGTCGGAGATGAGCGATACGGCATATGCCTATGGCCTTTACACGAGACATTATCGGATTACGGTTCTGTATCGAGAGGCGTCAGTGAGATTACAGCTGACAGCAACCTGATCAAAATAACGGAATTGAAGAAAGTTTTCCGTGACGGTGATGGTGCGCGCTACACACTTGATGATGGCGCGACGTTTCATCCGCTTGCACGCGATACGCTCGTCTCGATGAATTTCTTCGGTTTTCCGCAAAAATTTCTGAGTCGTCTTGGAGAAGAGTTTGCCGCTTTTCTTGAAGAGGGACTGGTGGCCGATCCTTTAAAATGTGAATACCTGCTTCCCGAGATTGTCGGGGATCATACAAGGACGCGCGGTGTCACAGTCCGAGCTATTCCCGTTGAAGATCGCTGGTTCGGCGTGACGAACAGAGAAGACAAACCTATAGTCGTCGCCGCACTTCAAGATCTCGTCGATCAAGGTGTTTATCCTGCGCCTCTTTGGGGTCGCCGCGACTGAAAAAATGGAGCTGCCGTACACTGATTAGATATATCAATATGGTCAAAGAATAAGGAATTAGTGTTCATGAGAATAGTCAATGATATCGCCGTCGAACTAGCGACGTATCTTGAGGAGGACGTCGCGGATGTTGTGATGAATCTTTCGTCGCCTCCGCGTCCGGAGATGGGTGACGTCGCGTTTCCCTGTTTTCGTCTTGCCAAACGATTTAGAAAATCGCCTCAAGATATCGCGAATGATTTGAAGACGCGATTTGAGACGGAAGAGCGTGATGCAGCGGTTGAACTGCTCGCGAAGATTGAACGCATCGAGACGGCGGGAGGGTATCTCAACTTCTTTATTAAACGCGATTATCTTGCGCGATCAATTATTCGTGAATCGATTGAGGGCGGCGATCGCCCCGGAACGAGCAGCGAAGGAGAAGGGAAAACGGTCATTGTCGAATACTCTTCGCCTAACATCGCAAAACCCTTTCATGTCGGACACGGTTTTTCAACTTTTTTAGGTGAAGCCGTCGCAAACCTATACGAGTACGGTGGCTATAACGTAGAACGTTTTAACCACCTCGGTGACTACGGAACACAATTCGGAAAGTTGATCGTCGCCTGGAAGTTGTGGGGTGATGCCGATGCGCTGCAGGAATCGCCAATTGATGAATTGACGCGCATTTACGTAAAATTCCATGATGTCGCGGAAAATAACCCTGAGCTGGAAAATGAAGCGCGGGCTGCCTTCGGACGTTTGGAACAGGGCGGCAAGGATGAGCTGGCGCTGTGGCAACAGTTTCGCGATGTCAGTTTGAGGGAATTTAATAGGATTTATGAGCGCCTCGGGATTCATTTTGACAATACAAACGGGGAGAGCTTCTATTCGCCGATGATTCCTGCTGTAGTGGATGAGTTGAAGGAGAAGAATCTCCTCATTGAAAGCGAAGGAGCGCAGGTTGTCGATTTGGAAGAATTCGGATTGAATCCTTGTCTCATTTTGAAGAGTGACGGCTCGACAATATACGCATCGCGCGACATCGCCTCCATCCTGTATCGCAAGCGTGAATACGAGTTCTATAAAAACATCTATGTTGTCGGTATTCCTCAGAAGAACCATTTTAATCAAGTTTTTGCTGTTATGGAGAAGATGGGGTTCCCGAATCCGGAGAGCAATATGCATGTCGCGTTCGGGACGGTAAAGTTCGCAGATGGCGCATTTTCAACGCGGACAGGAAATGTGATTATCCTTGAAGATCTCCTTGATACGAGTGTAGCGAAGACGCGTGCTATTATCGAGGAAAATAACCCGACAATGGAATCGGTCGAGATCGACGACATCGCGGAGAAGATCGGTGTCGGTGCCGTGCGCTATACGTTCCTGCGGAACGGACGCGAGAGAGATATCGTTTTCTCGTGGGAGGATGTGCTCGATTTTGAGGGTGAGTCGGCTCCCTATCTTCTTTACACCGTGACGCGTTGCGCCAGTTTGGAGCGAAGAGCTCCCGAGAGTTTGCTTGAGCGTGTGCAACAGATCGGCGATGAGGAACTCGAACTGCTAGTCTCAGATGACGAACAGGAACTTCTTAAAGAAATATCACGTTTCCCGGCGTCAGTCATCTCGGCACGAGAGTCGCATGAACCCTCTGTCATGATGCGGCAGGTCATGACGATCGCCCGCGCTTTTAATGCGTTTTATCATAATGCGCACATACTTCGCGCAGAGAATGAAGCGCTCGGGGCGGCCAGACTGGTGTTGGCGCAGGTTGTCGGGCGGACGATTTCTGCAGGTCTTCGCATAGCGGGTATCGAACCGGTCGAGCGGATGTAGAGAGGTGCTGAATGAAAGGGAGTGTCCCGACTTGGATTCTTGAAAAATCTCTGCCTTCTCTACCGCCGGATAGAGATGAAGCGGCAAAGATCGCAAGATCGGCGCGAAGGCAGTTTCGGCTTGCTGTTACGGACGATGATTTGCTCACCGTGTTACGCGAAGTCGACGATCTGTTCAGGACAATAAAATCTGGTGAGGATGAACTCCGTATTCGTTCTTTTTATCTTCCGCATGATCAGTCGCTTAACGATTTGAGTTCTGAATATGCAGGTGCTAAGCTGCTCGCGTATTCCGAGCTGGCGGATCTTTTCGCGACGATTACCCGTTCATCGAAAAGTAAAAGAATTGAGGTATTCGTCAACAATACTTATCTCAACGATGCCGATCGATTCGCATCAACGTTTTCAAAGAATTTAGCGCCACTTCTGACACTCGAAAAGGAACTCATCGAAGCGCAAATGAAACGATTTCAAGACGTCTCGTTGTCAACAAAATATCACGGCATGATTTGCGGTGAGGTGCGTCTGCACTTTCAATCCGCCTCTCGCGATCGACGCGCACGAGCTTACAATTCTTTGATCACTCAGCTCAATAAGAGCAAAGCCGAGTTGATCGATCAGTTTCTTGAGCTGCATGCGCTCCGACGGGTGATCGGTGAGAAAGCAGGTTATAAGAATTTCTACGAGTATGCGACACGCCGTGCCGGCCTGACAGATACATTTCGATCAAATGTCCATTTGTTCCGCCTGCTCATTCAGGAATTCGTTTCACCGCTCACATCACATGTACATCAATTGCAATGGCAGAGACTATCGATCGAACAGCCTGAACCTTGGGATCTTATGTTCCCGGCTGACTTCGGCGTTCCCGTCATGAGCCGCCAAGCCTTTCCGCTGGAGAGAACGTTTGTCGACGCGTGCAGATATGTCTGCGAGGCGCAGGCGCCCGTGTTTGAAGCGATGTTCAACAGTGACTCCTTACGCTTAAACGTGCTCCCGTACGCCGATGATGAAGGCGATACAACCTATTATCCAGCATATTCAAGTGCAACGCGCTGGGTGCGGTCACACGATCCGAAAAACGATGAATCGTATCTTTTGATGGAAGCCGTCCCGCAGGAAATCGCTGCCGATCTGATATTTTACGAAACGGGTTGTCTGCTTTTTGAACAGTCGCGGCCTTCGAGATATTATTCGCTTCCGAATGCCAACACATCGCTTTCGCAAAAAATAGCCGGTCATTCCCTGTCATTCCTTTCGCATAGGGCTTGGGGGGCTTTTTACGGACCGATGACGATGTATGCGCGCGAATATGGCTTGACTGAGCTGCTTATGCGGCTGCCTCTTGCATGTGCGCTTGACGAGATGGAGGAATTTCTCTCAAAAGCCCGTATCTCCGATATGAATGTCTTTCGGCATGCATGGCGCGAAATTGCGAAGCGCTACCGTATTCCGGGAACAACGGAAATAAGTCCCGGCTTTTTCCCGCTCGATGACGCATGGCTTTATGCTCCCGGCATCTGGTCGGCACCGTTATCGGGTATCATTGACGCGATCGCGCTCGTCACTGTTCTCGGTGTGCTTCCGCTCGGGAAACAGCATCAGGATCTGGAACACAGTATGCTCAGGCTGCTCAATATTCGTGAGGGAGTTGAGCCGACAGAACGTTTGCTCGAGGCAGGGTATCCTTCACCGTTTGATGAAGAGACCGTTCGAAAAGCAGTCTTTACCATTGCGGATTTTCTCGCACTTTGACGGATTCCTATATGAAAATTATTCTCGCATCTCACAACAATTCAAAGCTTGCGGAGTTTCGCACGTTGGCAAGCGGTTATCCTGTTTCCATCATCGGGCTGCAGGAGATCGGCTACGAAGAGGACATCGCGGAGACGGGCGATTCTTTTGATGAAAACGCGTTGATTAAAGCGCGAGCCGTTTATCGTGTCACTAACGACATCGTGATCGCTGACGATTCCGGTTTATGTGTGGACGCGCTTGACGGAGCGCCGGGCATTTTGTCGGCGCGTTTTGCCGGATTGGGAAAAGGCGATGACGATAAAAACACTCAACTTCTAGCCATGCTTGATACTTTGGGAGACGTCGATCGTTCTGCTGCTTTTCACTGCTCGCTTGCCGTCATCTTTCCCGATGGCAAAGAGATGCTTTATCACGGTATTTGTCGAGGCGCTATCGCAAAAGAGCCGAGAGGGACTAACGGTTTCGGATACGATCCCATTTTCATTCCCGCGGGTGAGCGACGGACCTTAGCGGAGATGAGTGAGGGAGAAAAGCATGATCTCAGTCACCGCGGTAATGCCGTAAGAGCCTTTTTACGCGCACTTTGTGCAGGTGAATGATCTGTGAGCGCTGACTGTCGCACGCTCAAATATTGGGAGACACCGCATAACGGAAGGGAGACGGAAGATGGCTAGACAAAGGAAAGAACCTGAACAATTCTATCTCGTACGAGCCGACGTATTGCCGGAAGTTTTTCTCAAAGTAATGGAGGTCAAACGTCTTCTCGATCTCAAGCTTGTATCGTCGGTGAACGAAGCGGTCAAGCGAGTCGGCTTGAGTCGAAGCGCTTATTATAAGTATAGAAAGGCAATTCGCTCGACTTCATCCGGCACGGAAGGGGAAATGGCGACGTTGCTCATTATCGCTGAGAATCTTGCAAATTCGCTTCCGCGCTGTCTCGATGTTCTGCTGGAAGCCGAAACGACGATTGTGACCTTTCATCAGAGTGTCCCGGTTGACGGCCTGATACATTTACTTGTGACTTTTCGAACAGACAAGATGAATGTATCGATGGATCATCTCATTCATATCATGACGCAAACGCGCGGCGTTCAAAGCGTCCGTGTGCTGATATCGCCGTCATGATGATGTTTCGATTATTTTCCGCTTATTAGTTGTCGGGACGTATCACATAAAGATGGCGTACTTAAAGACAAATGTGGTACATTTACAGTTGGCGTACGCATAAGGGCAGTTGCCTTTTGAACTTATCATTCGAAAATAAAGTCATCCAACCGGTGTCGTATCTGAATCCGTATGGAATATGGCAACGCAAGTGAGGAAAACAACGGCGTGTTGATCGTAATTGAAGCGCTTAAAATCGATAAAATTCCGCGTTATCGGCGTGTACGCGTGTGGTTCTTGCTGTTGTTCGCTATTGCGGCGGCGACGTACCTTACCATGCCCAACAATACGAATATGATTGTCTACCGTGAACAGCTCCAACAATTTCTGCTCACGCGCGAAATCTTTCCCGTACCGCCGTTGGAGTTTTTCGATACGTTGATTCGCGAGGCCTTCCTGATCGCTCTCAGTATGTATTTTTTGCTTTTATACGCTGTCACTTGGATCGATTCGCAGACGTTGGAGAAGTCGGGGATTGCGATCGACGATACCGCGACACAAAGCTCTGCAGACGACTCTAGGAAGAAGCGTCATTCCGCTTCGAGTGTCGCGAGACGTCATTATCCTAAATTCCTGCTGCTTGCGATTGCATCCTTGACGCCGTATCTCTTTTCTCTCCCCTTGATGAACATCCCGTATTATATCTACGTGTCGATGTTCTCTATGACGATCATGATCACCGTGTACGAGGAGAAAAAAATCCCGGAGGCGATGGAGGCGAGTTACATCATGACGAAAGGCATGAAGTTCTTTATTTTCATCTCCTTCATGTTCCTGAGATCCGTTCTCTCGATCATCAGCAACGTCCTTCAGATGATATTTGCGGGCGGTGTGTGGTCGTCAAGTCTCATCAACGCTTATTTCTTCGCATTGAGAACGCTCGCGTTCGGGCGATTGATCGCCATGCTGTACCGCGCATTTACGACGGGCGACTTGAAAAATAACGCGCAACATTTTTAGATCGGACAGACAAGATGACATTAGAAGAACTAAAAACCTCTATTGAATATAGTCAGACGTTAGTTGAGCCGCTCAGTCTATCGTTACGCCTGGAACAGGACGCCGAGGAATGTGCGAGATTAACAAAGGAGACAGGAGAAGCAACTTTTTGGGCAGATCCTAAAAGGGCATCTGTCGTGCAGAAACGCATCACCCATCTTATGAGGAAGAGAAAACGTTTTTCCGACCTGACTTCGCAGCTTGAAGATTTATCGGTATTGCTCGAGCTCGCAGAAGAGGAAGAAGACAAGAATGTACTTCAGGAAGTCGAAGTCGGTATGAAAAAATGGACGCACGATTACGAAATATTGCGCCTTGAAACTTTATTAACGGGCGAACATGATTCGTTAAACGCGATCGTCTCTCTCCACGCAGGGGCGGGAGGTACGGAAGCTCAAGACTGGACGAGTATGTTGCTTCGCATGTATACGCGCTGGGCGGAAAGTCATGAATTCGAGGTCTCCGTTCTCGACTACATCGATGGCGATGAGGCCGGTATCAAATCGGTCACACTGCGCATTGCAGGTGACAACGCGTACGGGTATTTGAGAAGTGAGCACGGTATTCATCGCCTTGTGCGTATTTCGCCGTTTGATTCCTCGGGACGTCGACATACATCGTTTGCATCGTGTGAAGTCCTGCCCGAACTCGATGATACGATCGAGATCAATATCGTTCCCGATGATCTTAAGATCGACACATTTCGCGCGTCGGGCGCCGGAGGTCAGCACGTCAACAAGACGAGTTCCGCCGTCAGGATCACGCATCTGCCGACCGGAATTGTCGTCACATGCCAGAATGAGCGCTCTCAGCTGCAGAATAAAGAGACGGCGATGAGTATGTTGAAATCGCGGCTTTTTCACCTCGCCCAACAGCAGCAGCTAGATCGCATCGAGGATATCAAGGGCGAAGTTTCCGAGATCGCGTGGGGGAGTCAGATTCGTTCGTATGTTTTCTGTCCCTACACGATGGTCAAGGATCACCGGACTGAATATGAGACTGGCGATGTGGACAGTGTGATGGACGGCGATCTCGATGAATTTATCAACGCCTGGCTCATCATTGATGCACAGGAACGCGAGTCTCAGCGTGAGATTGAACTCAAAACCGACGGTGAGACGAATAATTCATGATTGACCTGACCGGGAAAAGAATAGGACTTTACGGCGGCACGTTCGACCCGTTTCACAACGCGCATCGAAAGCTGATCGAATGTGCGCTCACACAACTTCCGCTTGATATCATTCTGGTGATGCCTCTGGGGCAACCGCCGCATAAAACGAGACGCATCAGTTTGGCGGCGCATCGATTTGAAATGGCGCGTCTGGGCACTGAGGGGTTACAGGGTGTATTCGTCTCCGATCACGAGATACGGACGCCCGGTATCGATTACACCCTCGAAACAGTTTTAAGATTGAAAGAACAGCACTGTCCTTCGCAGGTGATGCTTCTTGCAGGCTCAGATAACTTGCAGAGTATCGACTCTTGGTATCGAGTTGAGGACTTGTTGCGTGAAGTTACGTTTGCCGTTGTCAAGCGCGGTGACGATGACAACGACAACTTGGCTGACAAGGCGCGAGAGACAGCGATGCGGTACGGCACAAGGGTCATCTTTTTCGACATGCCCCCGACTACGTTGGCTTCAAGTGATTTGCGCCGCCATTTGATGGGTCATGGTGAGCTTAGCGGACAGTGCCCCGATGCGGTAGAAGCGTTTATTGAACGCCAACGCCTTTACCCGTTGTCGACCGTATACTCTATGATCGAAGATGATGACTGGGAGCGGATTATCGCCCTTGAGGGATGGAGCTGGCGTTTCATTTCTCAAGAAAGACGGGTACACTCTGCTTCCGTCGCGCAGTACGCCGCACACTTGGCGTCTATTTATGCGGTAGATATTTCGAAGGCGATGGCGGGCGGTCTCATCCATGATATGGCAAAAGAACTGGAGATCGAGGAGCAGCGGGAGCTCGCGCGAAGTTATCTGAATGATAAGGCGATGCTGTCGTCATTTACCGATGAGCTCTTACACGGCCCTGCAGCCGCGCAACTCGTCACGATGTCGGGTGAGCGAGATACGGAGCTTCTCGATGCGATCGCTTTTCATTCAACGGGGCATGGGGAGATGAGTGTTTTAGGGAAGATTATATACCTCTCAGACAAAATTGCCTTCGATCGTCCGTTCAGCCGCCTTGAACCAATACGCGTACTGGCGGAGAGCGGGAAGATCGATGAGGCAATGAAGCTCTGTCTGGAGGAGGTTTTTGATGCGCTTGAAAGGAGCGGTGTCGAGCTTAACGCACTGACGCGCGACGCCTATCATGCGTGTGCGGGCGGTACATGCTGACAAGAGACAGCCGTTTGCCGAATCGTGGTATAGTTGGTAAAGAAGGATGTGAGGTTCGGCAGGTAAGAACAATGTCGCGAAAGGATCAGTTGATATGCGCTTAACGTGCTGAAACAACGGGAGGTTTTTTTGAAGGATAATGATGAACTGAAGCGTGGTGGCTCCGTGCCGGATGATCCATACGAAAGTGAGCGCATCGAAAAGATGAAGCTCGAGGAAATTGACAGGTTTGCATCGGTCGCCGTTGACGCCTTGGAAGACAAGAAGGCTGTCGATATCGAAGTATTGAAAGTAACGCAGAAGACAACGCTTGCCGATGTTTTTATCGTGGCGACGGGGACGTCAAGTACACATATCAGGACGCTTGCCGACTCGGTTGAAGAGAAACTCAAAGAGATTCACGATTTGAAACCTCATCACATCGAAGGACTTGAAGCTCGAAACTGGGTGTTGCTCGACTACGGTGAACTGATTATCCACCTGATGCTTGAGGAAGATCGGCTGTTTTATAATCTCGAGAGTCTTTGGAGGACAGGCTCCCAGCGGGCGTAAAACTAATCGTTAAGGCGGCTTTTTCCCGGACTTATTATTGCGAAAGTGTTTGAAGCACGTCGACAAGGTTGGCGTGCTCTTTTTTGTCGATTTGTCATTCAGCGTCGTGAAAGTGCGGGTAACTGTGAGTATTCGAGTCGTCTCATCTTCGTAAGATGACATTGACTTGGAGGATGGATGTGTCTTGCGTATGAAACGTTATCGGGATAGAGAGATAAAAAGGCGCGGGAAAGCGAAGCGCGGCCCGATCATTTTCTTTGCTGCCGTTATCATTTTGTCGGCATCATTTCTCGTTTTTTCGGCAAGACGGCCTTCAGGGGACGGCTTTTTGATCGTTACAATGACAACGAATGCGGAGACGACCCCAACAGGGCAATCACATGCTACATTGACGAAACTTATGATCCCTGTTCATATAGACGGTGAAATTAGAACTCCGGGAGTCTATTATGTGGAGGAAGGATCACTTCTGATTGAGCTCATTGAGCGTGCCGGCGGCTTTACCGACGATGCCGACCGATTACCTTTTAATCTCGCCATGCGTCTTACTGCCCATATGAAAGTATTTGTCCCGCGTATGGGCGACTCGGTGAGTCAAGAACCCGTGCAGGGTTACGTGCCTCCGCAGCAAGGCACTCACAAAATTGATTTAAATAGGGCGACACGCGAGGAACTCGAGTCATTGCCGGGTATCGGCCCTGTGACGGCGGATGCTATCATGTCATATCGCGATTCAAACGGAGCATTTGAAAGGATTGAAGACTTAATGCTCGTACCCGGGATCAAAGAGGGACGATTCGCGCGCCTAAAAGAACATCTCACCGTCTCGTCGCCATAGCGAAGGCACGCTTCTTGACATTTCCCGATATTCAAAGTAGAATCTCTTAGGCATCGGGGTGTGGCTCAGGTGGTAGAGCGCTTGGTTCGGGACCAAGAGGTCGCAAGTTCAAGTCTTGTCACTCCGACCATCAAGAGAGGTGCGCTTAGCGCCTCTTTTTTGTTCCCATATTCAATTTTATTAAAGGTGAGTCATTTCCATCTATGCTAAACTGAATGACAATAAAGTAGCGGTTTTCGGAGGTTGAAATGAGTTATTGCGATGAAGTTTTTCGAGCTAATTGTCGCGACATCCTCAAACGCGGTTTCAGCGATGAAGGTCTAAATGTACGGCCTCGTTGGGAGGACGGATCTCCCGCGCATACACTAAAGAGGTTCGGTATTGTCAATCGATACGATTTGTCCGAAGAATTCCCCATCTTAACATTGAGGAAAATCTACTATAAAAGCGCAATCGACGAGATCTTGTGGATTTGGCAGAAAAAATCGAACCGCGTGAGTGAACTCAATTCAGGTATTTGGGATCAGTGGTGTCTTGAAGACGGTACGATCGGCAAGGCATACGGTTACCAGCTGGCGCAGAAATATCGTTTTCCTGAGGGGGAATTTGATCAGGTCGATCGCGTTCTTTATGAACTCAAGCACAATCCGAATTCGCGGCGCATGATGACGAATCTCTATAATTTTTCCGACTTGCATGAGATGGCGCTTTACCCCTGTGCCTACAGCATGACATTCAATGTGACCGGCAATCGCCTGAACGGGATTCTCAACCAACGTTCTAACGATGTGCTCGTTGCGAATAACTGGAATGTCGTTCAGTACGCGATCCTCCTCGTCATGTTTGCGCAAGTGTCAAATCTCGTTGCGGGCGAACTCATTCACGTCATAGCGGACGCGCATATCTACGATCGCCATATACCGATCGTCAGGGAATTGATTGAGCGTCCGGCATTTAAGGCTCCAAAGCTTGTGGTCGACCCCGATATTAAGGATTTTTATGAATTCACCGTGTCGAGCTTTGAGTTTGAGGGATACGAGTGTGGACCGACGATTAAGGGCATTCCCGTCGCTACTTAGTTGAAAGAGGTGTTGTGTGCGGGCGGGCGACTTAGATGAATGGACAGGTTGAAGAACATGATTGCGATTGTTGCGTGTGATGCGAATTGGGGGATCGGGTGTGACGGTCAGCTCCAACAGCGAGTCAGATCCGATCTGCGTCGTTTCAAGGCGATGACATGGGGAAAAGTTGTGATCTACGGTCGTAACACGCTCGACACGTTCCCGGGCGGAAAACCCCTTCCCGGACGGCTGAATATCATCATGAGGAGGCGTAAGGAGAGCGACTTGGATGGTTGCGAATATGTCCGAAGCCTAGATGAGCTCATGCAGCGTCTGAGACTGTTGAAACGTGAAGGATATCGCGATGACGACTTTATCGTGATTGGCGGCGCGCTCGTCTATAGGCAATTATTACCGTATTGCGACACTGTCCATGTCACGAAATTTGCGGAGGCATATGAGGCAGACTGCCGTTTTCCCGACCTGGACTCGTCTCCCGATTGGTACATCGATTCGCAAGGTCAATGGTTGGAGGAAGAAGGTGTACGTTTCCGCTACATGCTTTACAAGAGACAGGCGATTGCATAGATGTCTGGAAAAGTGTTGTCCGGCGAAGAAGCGATATGGTCGATCCGTGACATTCTGCAGATGATACTCTTCCGGTAGACGCGAGGTGGCATACGATGGCGACAAACATAAATCATAAAATTCAATTGGAGCGATGTTATCTCAAAGATGCCGCGAGATATCGCGAGTTGGCGGACGTCGGACTCCCGCGACGTTCGATTCGTTCATGGCGCGATAAGCTCGTAAAACTGAATCGCCGGGGAACTGACGTCTTTTTTCTCACCTTCGACGGATCTGACCAAGGGTTTGTGCATCGTTTCAATCCGCTTGACACGCCCGATTGGAGTATTGCATTTTTCGCTATCACATCACCGGATGCCGCGGTGACCGCGCGAGAAATTTCTCGTCAATTGCTCCGAATGAACCCTTTGCTTTACAGAGTAGATGTGTATAGTACCCTGATAAAAGCACAGAGCGGGACGGATGATAACATTAACACTATTATCGGTAGTTCGGACGGTTTGTTTGCGCTCTCGTCAAACTTGGAACACCGGACTTACTTCTCACCTGATTTGGATGACAGGCAAATCGCTTTCATTCCGTGGGAGTTCGGTTATATCGCCTTGGTTACGAATCCTCATAGAGATAAAATCGAATCAATCAGTTTTGTACGGGGACATATTGGGGAATACGGTGAACTCATCAGGAAAGCCGCCTCCTTTGCTAAGATCGTTAACGACGAAGGTTTTGTTATGACTAACGGCGGCTGCGAGCCGATTGAAAACGAATCCGACATCTTGATCAAAGCGCGTAAAGAGATGATGAATTATTTACAACACGCCCATATTCCGCAAGTAGAGTACGAGTTTCCGCACGGTACGCCGTTTCAAGAGCGCGTCTGGAGAGAGACTGAGAAAATCCCCTTCGGATCAATTAAGACGTATTCAGAGTTGGCTCATCTCGTCGAACCTAATCCTGAAAAAGCGGGACGTCTGGCGCGCGCGGTCGGACAGGCGCTTAGCGCCAACCCCTTACCCATTTTGATCCCGTGCCATCGTGTGATCGGCGCTAATCGCGATCTGACCGGTTTCTCGGGCGGAGTCGACATCAAGGAGCACTTGCTTCAGATGGAGATGTGGAAGATGGGTGATGTTGAGAGGGGTTAGCGGGGAGCGCTCCGTGTTTCTTGTCAGCTTTTAGAATATCAACCCTTTTTTGCTAAAAGAGAAAATTCAAAGAACAGTCGCTTGACAACTGAATAAATATGCGGTAATGTTTCATGTAATTAGAGGCGCGTAGCCTATCAGTACTTTGCGGTATACGCCAGTGCAGCGATCGTAAAGGAAAGGAGTCTACGCCGAAGCATTTGGATCATGCCTGTGTGAAAGATGCTGGGTTGCAGCAGAACATGTTGCAGACTGTCACCTCGGTGGAGCGCTAGTTCATCATTATTTGCTGATCTATGTGGGCTTTGTCCGGGGGACAGGGCCCATTTCAATTGTAGAAAGGAAATGATGATGAACAAACTAATGAACAGGTCGTTCGCGGCCATCGCAATTCTGCTCGTACTTATTTTAGCCATTCCTTTTTTCTCAGGGTGCTCTAAAAAGGCTGAAAAACAAAAACTTCGTATCGCTATGGAGTGCGGATACGCGCCGTACAACTGGACTCAGGAAGATGACGCGAACGGAGCCGTACCCATTGCAGGCGGTGTCGGATACGCCTACGGCTATGATGTCATGATGGCGAAGCACTTGACCGAAGAACTGGGATACGAATTTGAAATCGTAAAACTCGATTGGGATTCCCTGATTCCCGCCCTGCAGTCAGGTGATGTCGACGCAGTAATCGCAGGTCAGTCGATCAAACCGGAACGTGCGGAAAAGGTAGATTTTACAACGCCTTATTACTATGCATCAATCGTGACACTCGTAAATGAAGACAGTTCCTACGCATCAGCGCAGGGGATTAGTGATCTTGCCGGAGGGACGTGTACATCACAGCTAGGCACGATCTGGTACGACGTGTGTCTTCCGCAGATTGAGAATGCGAATATTCTGGCTGCGCAGGAATCGGCTCCCACGATGTTGCTCGCACTTGAGTCAGGGGCAGTCGATTACGTCGTCTGTGATCTGCCTACGGCAAAAGCCGCCGTACTTGTCTATCCATCGATGAAAATTCTCGACTTTACCGACAGCGATGATAATTTCGCCGTGACGGAAGATGACATCAACATTGGTATTTCCGTTCAAAAGGGCAATAAAGAGCTTCTCGATGCGTTTAACAGTGTGCTCGACAAGATGACCGTTGAGGAATTTGACGTGATGATGCAAGAAGCGATTAATGTCCAACCGCTGAGTCAAGAGTAAATTAAGATGCTATCTTTCTGGGACAACATATCGATGACATGGTCGCGCTATAAGTCGTTCTATTTGATTGGCGCGCGCAATACCCTTGTCATCTCTTTCGTATCGACTCTGATAGGATGCGTGATCGGGTTTGCTGTCGGTATCGTTCAGGCGATTCCTGACGATGATAGTGCCAGCAAGCTCAAACGCATCCCCTTGAAAGTGTTCAAAGCGATCCTTCGCGGTTATGTTGAACTCTTCCGCGGAACGCCGATGATTGTGCAGGCCGTTTTTATCTATTACGGTATGAGGATGGCGTTCGGCATTCATATGGAAATGTGGACTGCGGCTTTTATCATCGTCTCGATTAACACTGGCGCTTACATGGCTGAGACGGTGCGCGGAGGAATCTTATCGATCGATCGGGGGCAGGAAGAAGGATCGTATGCTCTTGGGATGACGTACTACCAGACGATGCTGTACGTTATCCTGCCCCAGACATTCCGCAACATCATTCCGCAGATCGGCAATAACTTGATCATCAACATTAAAGATACGTCCGTTTTGTCTGTGATCAGCATCACAGATTTGTTTTTCGTTCACAAGAGCGTCAGCGGTTCGCTTTACAACTATTTTGAGTCCGCGACGATTGTCATGGCGATCTACCTTTTGATGACGTTGGGCGCTTCCTGGCTCCTTCGAAAACTTGAAAAGAAAATCGACGGTAAAAAACACTACGATCTGTCCACGACGGATACGCTTGCACACACGAGCGGTCTCGTGCGCTATGAGCGGCAGTCAAAAGAATAACGGCAACTCACATGCGATATAACAATACGGTGACGAGTCGGGCTCATCGAATCGCTCACCGACAAGGGAAAGTTCATTATGAATCAAACAACCGTACTGAGAATTGAACGCCTCTGTAAGACGTTCGGTACGCACGAAGTTCTTCGTGATGTCATTTTTGATCTGTATAAAAGTGATGTCGTCTGCCTGATCGGTTCGTCGGGTTCCGGCAAATCGACACTACTGCGCTGTCTCAATTTTCTGGAAGACGCTACATCTGGCTCAATCTTTTTTTGGGGGGAAGAGGTGAGTCGTCATCAAGTCAACCTTGCCGAGTACAGGGCGAAAGTCGGGATGGTTTTTCAGAATTTCAATCTTTTCGATCACCTCAACGTGATGAAGAACTGTACTCTTGCCATGCAGAAAGTTCAAAAGCTCGGTAGAGAGGAGGCGGAGGAACGCGCCCGTTTTTATTTGAATAAGGTAGAGATGCTCCCATTCATCAATGCCAAACCGCATCAGCTTTCCGGCGGACAAAAGCAGCGTGTGGCGATCGCAAGAGCTTTGGCAATGGAGCCGGAGGTTCTGCTCTTTGACGAGCCGACATCGGCGCTCGATCCTCAGATGGTCAACGAAGTGCTGGAAGTCATGCGTTCGCTGGCGGACGAGGGGATGACGATGCTCATCGCGACACACGAGATGATGTTCGCGCGCGATGTTTCGACACGTGTCATCTTTCTCGACGAGGGTCGGATCCTAGAAGAAGGCCCGCCTGAGGAGATTTTCAATTGCCCTAAGCACGAACGAACGAGAGAGTTTTTGCACGGTATGCGTATTTTGTCATAAGGAAAGCGCGGTGGAGGAGGTTATCGATTCTTCTGATCGCGATCGAAGAGGGGATCTTGAGCAAAAGGTGAATAAGTGCGTATAAGGTTGTTCTTCAGTATTCAGCTTTAATAAAAGCTGTTTTATTCTTAGTCGCTCCTCTCCTTGACTTTATTTCGGCCCCTTGGTAGAATCAACGAGATGTTTTCGAGGAGCTTATGGTGGAATTAGCTCAGCTGGTTAGAGTGCCAGGTTGTGGCCCTGGAGGTCGTGGGTTCGACTCCCATATTCCACCCCACGCTCCTCGACATCGCGTTGGGGTGTAGCCAAGCGGTAAGGCACGGGACTTTGACTCCCGCATTCGCAGGTTCAAATCCTGCCATCCCAGCCATCCGATCCGCTAGCTCAGCCGGTAGAGCACCTGACTTTTAATCAGGGGGTCTGGGGTTCGATCCCCCAGCGGATCACCAGTCATTGAGCTCTGTAATTTCAGGTTGCAGAGCTCTTTGCTTTCACGGGAATTTCAGATCATTGATTCCGGCCAGTTTTATGGTGACAGACAGCGTTGCTCCACGTTTCTTTCGTAGATCAGATAACTTGTTGTATGATGTGTAGCACGAAGACAGCAGGCAAGATACAGGAGGTAATAAATGACAGATAAGGATCATCGCGAAACTCACTTGCCCGTTGAGGACAAACTTCCTCGAGATGTTGTGCTTGCATCCGATGAAACTCCTCTTCACGGTGACCGTGTTTCGCTCGTTCCGTTGAGTAAGGAGGATATGATGGTCATCGCTCCATTTTTTGCCGACACGGATGCCTTGTTCCATTATCTTCCCGATAAATTGATGCCGCGCAATGATGAGCAGCTTCGCGTCCTGATGGAGGATTGGAACGACGGAGAGCGAAATTTAGTTTTTGCCTGCCGGTATGAGGGGCGGACGATCGGTATTGTCTCATTGTCCGACATCGATTTTGTTTCCGGTAACGGTGAGTTAGGTGTGATGATTTCAGACGTCTCGGTTCGTGGAAAAGGACTTGCGACAGAAGCCGTCATGCTCATGCTCGATTATGCTTTCGGTGAGCTTCGTCTCCATCGCGTCACCGTGCGTGTCGCACCTGAAAATGAACCGTCGCTTAAACTGTTTCACAAAGTTGGGTTTATACGGGAAGGTCGTATGCGCGAAGTGATGAGGAGAAGAGACGGCTACGGGGATCTTCTGTTTTTCGGATTGCTGGAGGATGAGTACAGAACCGTTCGAGAAGAACAGCGCTAAGCGTGCTAGAATGGTTAAGGCCTAACTGGCCGGTGCACTGAATTAAAATAAACTGGAAAGGGCGTACGCTACTTACATGATACGCTCAACACTCACAGCTCATTTAGCAGATATAGACCGTCAAGAGTTGACACTGCAGATAAACGACCGCGACATCGGTTTGCTGGCGTCTCAGCATCAGCGTTATTACGTGATGTCGGGGAACCGTCGCGTGCAAATGATTGGCGGACTTCTGACACGGCGCGATGACCCGTCGTCGGTGTCATCGACGCGCGCACTTTTGCGCCTGTGGTTAATGACATTCCGAGATTTGCAGATCAACGGTCTCGCTCGCTTTCCGCGCTGTGTCGAGTCACGTGATCTCGATGCCGATTTTGTTCTCTTAATGGATGCTCATCGCGTATTCGTCTGGTGCAGGCGAAATCAGGGTGTTTACCTTCTTCGAGGCAAGCACCTCTATCGGCAGCAGCCGACATACCCGCCCGGGCACGTCGTATTGCGTGCATTTGGTGGTCATCTCGATTTTTACGCCTTCAGACCTCATGAGGGAGACGACCTGCTGATCATTGATCCGTCCTTTATCGACCTGTTCGATTGCGCCGACCTTGAAGCGATGTTTACGGATATCCGTCAAGTCAACATTGCGATGACGGAGTTGATGCGGCTGGCTGCGCATTACGGTTATCCTGCTGATAAAACATGGTTCTCGGCACAAATACAGAAGCTTGAGCCAGAGCCGGAAGTTCTGAGCGCTGATTCAAGAGGTCGAGCGGCCGGTCGACGCTCGAGAGATGGTGACGCCGATCCTTGGCTCCGCAGAATCAGGTGGTCGAAAGTTGTTCCGTTGACGGACGGTAACGTCCTGATCGTACCCCCTGAACTTGAGCGATATAAAATGCATCGCGACACTTCTCAGCCGGAGGTATCAAGTCAACCGAAGCCTCCACGGTTTACGAGTCATAGGGAACGTGAGAGTACATATCGCTTGGACAAAGTAGATATTGTAAATTCGGACGCGCGGTCGCGTTCACGACGATCAAAAGATGAGATTGCCGAGACGTACGGTCGGAAGGTGACATGGCTCGATCGCATCAAGGAATGGAATGTCGATGGTTTGCATGATCGAATTATCGGTTTTAATCGTAAATTGATGAACCTCATCCCTTCTTCACGCGGTCTTTCGATTCTCGCTTACATAGTCATTTGGCTTATCATCCTCGTTATTCTGGTCGCGATTTTCACCTCGATCCGTGGAGGTCGCGGCGGTGTCGATACGCCACAAGATAAAACTCCGAAAGTCTCGACCGTTGATCATAGTGACCAGCCTGAGATCGATTTTGAAATTGACGTGGAAGTGCGTGCCAACAGCCTGCTTATCGTCGCAGCGCCGAACAGCGATCAACTCGTGGCGACGGTCGGGCGCGGCGAGCACATCGTTCAATTGACAAATCCGAAAGACGGGTGGGTGATGGTTAGGACTTCTGACGATCGCGTAGGGTTCGTGCCCGAATCACTCTTGTTGTCTCCGGATGCGGGAGAGTAAGCAGTTCCGTAAGAGATTCATCACTGATTAATCAAGACTCAATGACCGATAGTAAAATGGCATTTTACAAATCTCGAACCCTGTTGTATCATAACTTAGGTTTCCGGAATTATTGCGGGTGTAGTTTAGTGGCAGAACATCAGCCTTCCAAGCTGACCGTGAGAGTTCGATTCTCTTCACCCGCTCCACTTCTCCGGAAACTGTTTTATGGGCATATAGCTCAGTTGGATAGAGCAACAGCCTTCTAAGCTGTCGGTCGTAGGTTCGAGTCCTACTATGCTCGCCATAAAAGACGACGAAGCGGGTGCGCTCCGCGAGTCGTCTTTTTTATACTCAGTTTTCATTCAAACTGTTTTCTGCGTGAGCATTGCAGGGGCACGCCCCTACCCCTCGTTTACAGTTTTTCGATATAAGTTGCAAAACTGTACAGGAGTTAAGGAGATATCCAGTGCAGAGCGGCAAGAAATCACCTGTTCCCTGAAATATCACAAGTCGCACAACCACCCCGCATTACAGTTATTCTATTTAAATTGAAAAAATGTATAGGATGCCCGCACCATGCCCTCATATCTCCTCGAACAAGGATGACGCTCTCCTCAAATGTCGCAGTATTTCAAAGCAAATTGAAAAATTGCATAAAAAGGGAGGGGGAGGTGGTGTTGCGCGGAAATATGTACGTTTAAGATGTTATTTGGCGCAACCAAGCGCCGGTGTATGGCCTAGTGCACAGATTAAAGTATGAGAATTCTGGAAAAAATGAATATTATTGGCGTATAGAGCAAGCTCGCAGTCTTTGAGATTCGTGTCTGGATGCCGAGCTTGTGATGCGTGATCTTTACATTCGGTTTCTTAGTGAAAAGAAGCAGCGTGTTACGGTGCTCGTGTTAAAACTAATGGGAGGTTGGGATGCCGGACGAGTCGATTCCAAGCGGCGAGGTAGATTTTGTACGCAGCGCGGACACCGGAATACCAGGGAAATTCGTGCCGGTGGACTTTGCGGAAACGCGAGCGGAGGCTGTGGCCTTTTCTGAGCAGCAAGTCGCGCAGGGCGACGAAGTTCTCGAAAAACTTTCTCGCACGGATGAAAACGCGCTTACCGATCAGGCGGGAGAGTTGGCGCACGAGGTTCCGAAAGGCCTTGAGGTCA
>DUVH01000008.1 GCA_012841145.1 Clostridiaceae bacterium
ATTGGAGGCCAAGAAAAATAAGTTCGTGAATACTATAGGATAGGGCGACTTGGAGAAAGACGAGCGGGAGGGTGCAGGCTTTTCCATCCACGTATTGATCGGCGCCCGGGATACTGCAGGTGTGGATAACGGCACGATCGGGGCGGTAGAGGGGTTTGTCGGTGAAGATGACGTATTCTTCGGGGAAGATGATATCGGGCGGTTCAATTTTGCCTCGGATGGCCGGCACGCCCCAGTAATCGAGTGCCGCTTTCCCACAGATGTATTTTTGGATGTAATTGCTCATGCTCGAAAATTCCCCTAATGTAGTCGCTCATGCTTGAAATATTTCCCAAAGCGCAATCCGTAATCGCTCATACTCGAAAATTTTCCCCAATGTAGTCGCTTATGCTCGAATTAATTTCTCAAACGTAATTTCTCATACTCGCGGTCCAATGATTATTCAATTCGATTGCCTGTCCTCGGAGTTCAATGCATTATCGAGCATAATCGCTCATGCTCAAATCTGTTTCCAAACGTATTTGCTCATACTTGAATATGCTTCTACA
Source organism: Clostridiaceae bacterium (assembly GCA_012841145.1). Classification (GTDB taxonomy): domain Bacteria; phylum Bacillota; class Clostridia; order Saccharofermentanales; family DTU023; genus UBA4923. The sequence continues at coordinate 549 of DUVH01000008.1, forward strand.
CCTAATTGTTCATGCCCGAATATGCTTCCATACGTGATCGCTCACGCTCAAAGTCTAACGAAGGGTGCAGGGTGAAGGTAGAGAAAATTAGGTCCTTAGCATACATTTGTGGCATTTTTGTCGAAACTGGGAGGGACTTGTCAAGTGTTTTCTATATGATAGTGGGTGGTTAGGTTCTCATTGAACGAACGAACTATACACCTCGCGTGGAGACACTCAATGAAGGTGGTTTCTATCACAACAATGTAAACACGGGTGACAGAGGCAGAAGGCAGGCGGCAGGTGTGTGTGGAAAGTGCCGCTGGTGGGCTAGTAGGAGCAGGCGGCAGGTGCGTGTGGAAAGTGCCGCTGGTGGACAAGAAGGAGCAGGCGGCAGATACGCGTTGAAAGCCGCAAGCACAGGCGACTGACGCAGGTGATGCGTACATGGATAATAATGAAAGCGGAGTGTCTTTAATTATTTATTGAATGAGAATACCTTGATAATTAATAGTACTGTAAGATTAAACTGATCACGGAGATTAATAGCTAGCTCTAAGTTAGGTTAATCGGCGCCACGACGATCGTATTGATGCTTATGTATTTGGCAAGCTATGCCGGTGTTCAGTTAATTGATTTGGTTTTACGATGGAAATGGCGATTATACTTTAAGTAATAATTTGATTCACTCGGGGAAATATTGTGGAAATCATCGGGAATAAAATAAAGCTGAGGCCGTTCCAGGAAAGCGACATCGATGACGTCATCCATTGGATGCTCGTCGAAACGGAGTGGCAGAATTGGGATGCGCCATGGGAAGATTCCGGCGATTTCAATCCGGATGCTTACAGAAAGAGAATGCTGAAACAACTGAGGAATCACAGAAATCCGTCATTCTATGGTCGTTTAGAGATTGATGTTCTTGAGACTGGCGAGCATATCGGCTCGGTGAACTCTTACTATATTGATGACAATTTCAACTATACGCGAGGTGGAGGCAATTTCACCATCGGTATCGATATTATCAAGCCTGCGAACAGGCGAAAAGGTTACGGGACGGAAGCATGGCTTTTGTTTGTCCGCTATGCATTGGAGAGCGGGGTGGAGGAAGTCTACACGCAGACTTGGGCAGGGAATTATCCTGTTTTAGCGCTGATGGAGCAAATCGGCTTTGAGCTCATCAACGTCAATAAAAAATATAGGGTTGTCAAAGGTGAAGAAGTGGATGGTTATACATTTATACTTAACAAGGATAAGTTTAGGAAGCTGCTTGCCGAGCATGAGTGGTCGTTTTCAAAATAGACTTCAAAGGTGAGTCATATGAACAAAGCAGAGGTGTACAGATTTCTTGATCAAAAGGGAGTTTCCTATGAAGTCACGGAGCATAAGGCCGTTTTCAAAATGGAAGAATTGGTAGACGTTGTTCTCCGTTATCCTGAGGATAACTCAAAGAACCTGTTTGTCCGAGATAAGAAGAAACATAACTACTATTTGATAACCGTGAAAGGCGATAAGCGGGTTGATTTGAAAGAATTTAGTGATACGCACGGCACGAAGCGGCTCAGCTTCGCATCGGCTAAAGATCTTTTTGACATCATGAAACTTGAGCCCGGTTCGGTGACGCCGTTGGGTTTACTGAATGACGATGAGAGGCGAGTTGAGTTTTACCTCGATAAATGTTTTTTCGAAGGGAATGTAAGGATAGGATGTCATCCTAACGACAATACGGCGACAGTGTGGATGAACAGTAACGATTTGCTTGAGCTTATCGTAGAGCACGGAAACGTAGTCCATGTTGTAGAGATTTAAAGTCCATTTTGTCACTGTTTGTTTTCTCATCGGCGTTGAAAGGAATCATCGGGAGAAGTATAACGATGGGCGTATTGGAAAAAATTTATCAAGTTCTATCTTCGCGCTATGGTGATCTTCAGTGGGGGACTGACACATCGCCATATGAGGTGATGGTTGGTGCGATCCTCACACAGAACACGTCTTGGACGAACGTGCTTAAGGCTATGGAGCGTTTTGAGGGAGATCTGTCGCCTGAGCGAATCTTAGATTTACCCATAGAAGAGCTTCAGGAAATCATCCGGCCCGCAGGCTTTTACAGACAGAAATCTCAATATCTGAAAGCTGTAACCGAATGGTTTGTTAGCTATGAATGCGACGCTGATTTTATACGAAGGAGTCCTTTGACAGATATTCGATCCGATCTTTTGCAAGTTAGGGGAGTCGGTAATGAGACGGCGGACTCTATCTTGCTCTACGGTTTCAATTTGCCGACATTCGTCGTGGATGCCTATACGATGAGGTTTTTCAGGCGTTTCCCGATTGATGCCGGAAAAACCTATTTAGAGGTGAAGAACTTTTGTGAGGGTGAGCTACCGCGAGATGTGGAGGTCTACGGCCGTTTCCATGCCCTAATCGTCCAGAACTGCAAGGAGCATTGTAAAAAGAAAATGGCCTGCACCGGCTGTCCCTTAGAGGAGCTTTGCCAAAAGATTTCTTTTTAACTCGTTGCTCCGATGTTATACTGCTATCAAACAAAGTATTTGATGCTGTTAACAAATGAGAAAAGAAATAAGGTAAACAACGAGATCCGTTGAAGATCGATCCCGAAATTCCCGAACGTGAAATAGACAGAATATTAGAAACGTTAACTCATAGAAATTAAATGGTAAAGCTATCCGGTTTTAAGGAAGAAAATAGAGAGGGGGCGGACATGAATAAAAGAATTGTGATAACTCTTGTGCTCATTCTTGCGGTTTTGATCACATCGTTTATGGTTGTTCAGGCGTGCAAGCCTGCAAATGAGCTGGAGTGTTCTTTAGAAGATTAGGTAGAGTTCTGTGGACGTGCGAACCAAGCTTATTGCGAGTTTATTGATGCTCATGGCGGTGAACCCTACTACATTGCCGGCGTCTACATCGACGGTTTGACGCTCACGATACTTGTCACGGAGCCTGTTGAGTCGGTGCGCGATGAGATCACACGTTATTTTCCCGACAACATTCTCGTGATCAAGCAAGCAAAATATTCGCTTGCCGACCTGAATAGAATCGTTGAAATTTTGTCAAACGAATGGCTCCCTTCATCGAAAGATGTGCGCGGTTTAGGTGCCGACGAGCGAAGCAATAAGGTCGTTATCGAAATCGTCGGTCATTCGACTCCTGTGGCGGCGGTTGAGGAGGAAATACTCTCATTGCTTTCAAAAAAGCGTATCTCGAAGGTGAATGGAGAGGCATGGCAAGATTCTGAGATTGTCGATGTATTTGAGTACGAAATCGTTAGAGGGTGGTACTCACATCCGCTACTCGAAGGTTGAGAAGGCAGTCCTAGTAGAAATTGAATGACGCTCTGAGATGACCGCTTCACATCCAATTCTCGAAGGTTAACAGGCAGAAAGCCAATAGCAGACAAAAGCCCCCGGCCGCAGGATGGCAGGGGGCTTTTTTGCGAAACGCGTTATTCAAGTTACCCTGATTAACCTTTAATTACCCCGTAAGGTGATCAGGAGGCGGTTAAGTATTTCCCGCAGTCGTACTGGCTGATGATGCGTGCTCCTCAGGAGTCACTATAGGACTGACTACGCGTGCTCTTCAAGCCCTGGATGATACAACCGAACTCACCCGCCCGATAGTCACTATAGGACTGACTACGCGTGCTCCTCAAGCCACTTCATCGCGCAATGGGCCATGAGCGCACTGGCGATAGGCAGGGCGCGCTCGTCAAAGACGACCTTGGGGTTGTGGAGGAGGTTCTTCTCTAATCCGTCAGGCTTGCATCCGATGAAGAACATCACGGAAGGAACGGTACGTGCGACGTAACCGAAGTCGTCCGAAGCGGGCAGGCGGAAACTGGGATCACGCTCAAAGTCCATGCCGAAGTCTTCTAAATATCCGAGGACCTTGTCCACCATCTCCGGATCGTTGGAAATGGTCGGAGCGCTCGATACGATTTCAAGACTGCCCTCTGCGCGGAACAAGGAAGACACTTCTTTTGTGATCTGTTCAAGGCGCCCGACGACATAGTCACGGATCGCGGGATTGTAGGTGCGCATTGTGCCTCTCATTTCCACGCTGTCCGGAATGATATTGAAAGAAGAGCCGGAGGAAATGCTGCAGATACTCATGGCCAAGAACTCTGAGCTCTTAATCTCACGGAAACGCATGGAGGCGATCGCGTTATAAATCTGAACTGCGACGTTGAGAGGATCAATGGAGTTTTCCGGCATGCTGCCGTGGCAGCCGGAACCCTTGATCTTCATCAAGTAGTTATCCGCCGAAGTCGTGAAGGGGCCCTTAGAGAAATTGAGAACACCGACAGGTGATGAGGCATCAACGTGCAGGTCCAGAGCCGCATCGAGTGACGGATTTTCCATAATGCCCGCTGCGATCATGGCTTTCATACCTTCAAAGGTTTCTTCGCCGGGCTGCCACATCAATTTGACGCGGCCATGAATCTGGTCTTTATGCTTGTCCAGCAAGATAGCGGTACCGATCAGTGATGCCGCGTGCATGTCATGACCGCATCCATGACTCTTGCCCTCGAATTCAGATGCAAATTCTTCTCCGGATTCTTCTGCCAAGGGTAGGGCGTCCATATCCGCTCTGAGGAGTATTGTCTTGCCGGGCTTCCCGCCTTCAATAAGAACTGAAAGTCCGCAATCGATAATTTGATCCACTTTGAGTCCATGCTTTTCCAGCTGTTCTTTCACAAAAGCCGTCGTGATCGGCAGATCCATGCCAACCTCCGGCTTCTTATGGATTTCACGTCTAAACCATGACAGTTTATCTTGCATGGCCTTTGCTTCGTTCAATAAAACTGACATATTCCACCTCTCATTACTAGCGCAACTCGATTGATCGATTACTCCATTTTTAACAAAGAATAATCGTCAGCGCAATAAATTATATGCAAATATGCTAGCAAAGGAAGATGTTATTGTCAACGAAGAAGAACCTTAAAAATTGTGAAGTAAGAGTAATAACCTTACATTTTGCTTTACATTTTTTACAAATTCATATGGACTAAATATTATTTTTCTGTTAAACTAAGCAAAATCCACTGTTGGATTTACTATCCTGAAAGGCAGAGAGCAAGTATGAAAAAAATTGCAAGTATTTTACTGATTACAATGATTCTGCTCCTGACCGCGTGTGGTGGTGGCAAGATTTCCTACGTTGGGGACAGTCCCAACGTCGCCTTAATCATTGCCAACCGCGGAGACAAGGGATTTAACGACAGTGCGGTGATCGGCATGAATGTATCTGTACAAGATCACGGAACGAACTTGACCATCCTGGAACACGACAACAATCCGGATAATTACGAGAAAGTGTTTATGGATGCGGCAAAGGGTTATAACCACGTGATCATCACATCTTCCATGATGAAAGAGACATTAGAGGCACATGCCGCCGAGTATCCGGACGTTAAATTCCTCATGTATGACGGAGAGGTCGATTGGGACAAGGGGGACTTAAGTAATGTCTATTGCATCATCTTTAGCGCCAATGAGGTATCGTATTTAGCCGGATACCTAGCCGCCGCAATGAGTAAGACGTCAAAGATCGGCTTTGTCGGCGGCATGAAGAATACGAACATCGATGACTTCGCTATAGGTTTCGAGGCGGGCGCAAAGGAAAAGAATCCGAGTATTCAGATTTCTTTAGAGTATGCTGATAGTTTCAATGATCAGGAGAAGGGAAAAGAAATAGCCAAACGCATGGCAGATGGTGGCGTTGACATCATCTTCAGTGCAGCGGGAGCTGTCAACCTCGGTGTTTTGGATGTCGTTGCCGAAAATGATCTCTACATGATCGGCGTCGATACTGACCAATATGCACTTTTCAAGGCGGAAGGTAAAGAAGATCTCGCGAAGTGCATTATCACCTCGGCGATGAAAGACATTGGCGATGTGCTTTACGGAGCAGTTGACAACTACACGAAGAGGGAAGTCATTACCGGTGAATCAAAAACCATCGGCTTGGCAGAAGGGGGCGTTTCGTTGGCGAAAAATGACTACTACAAAGAAATTGTTCCTCAAGCGATACAAGATGAGATTGACGAGCTGGAAGACAAGATCATAAAGGGAGAAATCGAGGTGCCGACGGCCCGGAAGCCTTCCCCTTAACGAGATCGAAGCAAATTGAAATGCGTTCGACCAACAAAATAAATTTATGAAGAGGAAAATATTATGCTTAAGTTTATGAGAAAAATTCCCGGCGGTTTACTCTTGATTCCCATGCTGATTTCCGCCCTCGTGAACACTTTCGCACCCGGTTTCCTGGGCAAGTTCGGCGGCCTCACGGAAGCGCTGTTGACAGCGAAAGGAACGGGCTACGTTGTAGGACTCGTCTGTTTCTGTTCCGCAGCAATGCTTGATATCAAAAGCCTAGGCAAAGTCTTAAAAAAGCAGGGCGTATTGCTTCTTGTGAAAATTCTTGCCTGCCTAGGTTTGGCCGCGCTCTTCGTGGCGATTTTTGGAATGGAAGGTGTGGATACTGGTTTGTTTGCCATCTCTGCCCTCGGATTTACGGTAGCTATTTGCTCTGTCAACCCTTCGATGTACTTGGCCATGGTCGGTGAATATGGTGTTGAACAGGACAAGGGAGCTTTCGGTCTGGTGGGGCTCCTCTGTGTTCCCGCTTTCCCGACCTTGGTGTTCAGCATTATCCGCGGTGGTGACCTCGACTGGACGCCTATTCTCGCCGTACTGATTCCCATCGTCTTGGGATTGATCATCGGAAACCTCGACAAGGACTTGGCGAAGATGTTCGGTGGAATGGTTGGACCTCTCACGCCTTTCATGGGTTGGTCTTTCGGAGCCGGTATCAATTTGATTGATGCGGTTAAAGAAGGCGGAGTCGGCGGTGTCGTTATGACAGTCGTATACTATGTCCTGATGATCCCCATCCTGTTGCTTGTCGAGAGGCTGATACTGAAAGAAAGCGGTATTTCTACACTGGGCATGAGCTCCATAGCGGGACTCAGTATCTCCATCCCCAGCATTATCGCATTCTCCGCTCCCGAGCTCGTACCTTATGCGCAAGTTGCGACAGCCCAAATCGCCTTTGGCGTTGTGCTCACGAGCATTATCACCCCGATCGTTACGCAAGCTTACGCTAAGAAAATGGGTTTGGTCAAACCGAAAGTTGCTGCTGAGCCTAAATAAGCAGTACTCGGTTACACAATTTATTTGAATAGAAAGAACGCAGTGACGGGTTCACGTCGCTGCGTTCTTTTTAGGGTGTGCCGGGCATGGCGCTTCATATGGGGGTGCAAGTCCCCTGCACGGGTAGGTAACGACCAAGTGCAAGCCAAGGAGAAGGGTTTCCGCCGCAAGTCGGAAACGGTGGTGTGGGAGGTCTCCCGGCCAAGTAATGGCAAGGATCCTATCCGATTGCAGGAAAGACGAGGGTGGTCAAAAGCTGAGCGGCGACCGCACCGTGAGCATCGCAGGGCAACTGCATACTGCCGCGAACTGTTGTTTTTTTCAAATTGTACCATCAAGCCCTGTGTTTCAAGATAGGGAGGTTCCTGATAACTTTCTTCTAAGTTTGGCTTGTTGGCGGCGGGAAATGATTTTCGTGTGCCGTCCTGTCCGATATATATCCGACCAATTTGGAAAAATCCTCTCGCGTATCGGCGTCCAATAAGCAGCCTCTGTCGTTGACTTCGACTTCAGCTATTTCGCCCTCGTAAGTTCGCCATAGTCCGCGAAGACCTCCTGGACCTTTAAACTCAAGTATATTATTGATGCATGTCGCGCTAATAAGCGGAGGATGCTTGCGTCGTCCGCCAACGGTAGGGAAAGTCACCTTTGATTTTTCACGCTCCATCGTCTCTCTTATCGCGACGAATGTCTCTGCATCAACTGCCGGCATATCTCCCGGAAGAAGAAAAAAGGCGTCACACGCACCAAGCGCGCGTACACCTATCTTGACGGAGGTGAACATGTCGGTTGTTGCAAAGTTCTCGTTGTAGGCAAAATTCAGTTTGTTCGTATAACTTGTCTTGCATAAAACTGCTTTTACTTCATTGGCGCCACGCCCAAGCACGACAGTAACATTATGGGCACCTCCTGCCAAGAGAGATGTTACGGTATATTCAATTAATGTTTTATCCCCTATGCGCAAAAGGGGTTTGAATGCCCCCATTCTGCGTGACATCCCGGCTGCGAGCACGAGGCCGTTAACAATCATGCGCTTGAACCTTTATACCGTTGATTTTAAGTTGAAACATATAAATGGATCCCACCCTAACGAAAGCCGTTGTACAACAACACCGTAAAATCTTATTCAGTATAAGCCGGAGCAAAAAACTTGCCAAGTCCTTCCGCAGGGGAATACGGGATGATGGAATGAAACAGAAACAGTTTTGTTTCTAAGGCTCTAGCAGTCCCTTGTCCCTGAGCAGTTCTCGGAATAATTCTTTGCTCGTTTCAAGAACTTCCTCCTCATACTGCTGAAAGGCTTTCAAGAAAGCGATGCCTTTATCGGTCAGCGTACTGCCGCTTCCGGCTTTTCCGCCACGACGACGTATGATCACCTTATAACCAAGAGCGGTCTCCAACTTATTCAGGATATTCCACGCGTAGCTGAGAGACATGGCCATCATCTCGCTGGCTCCCAAGACGGAGCCTGTGACTCCCACGAGCAGGAGCAAGAGTTTCGTTCTGTCGTTAAAGAGCTCGCTCTCCCGCTCCATGCCAAAGCGCACAATTGGCTGCACAAATTCGTCGGATCGATTGGCAAAGTGGGCTCTCAATTTCGCAGTCTCGTGCGAAGTGATCAGTATGCCTTCGTCGTCCACTTGAACGCGTGCGCGCACAGCCTCCATCTCTTTAAGAGCTCCGCGCAGTCCACTGTCGCCTTTGTAAGATAGAATTTGCGGAACAAGCTTGCTCTCGAGCACAACAGGATGTCCGTCGTTTTCCCTACAGACGGGAGAAACAATCGAGCTTTTCTCCTGGAGGAGGCGATGCAGTGTGCCGGGCAGGAACAAGGGGATTGTAGAGGGTGTAAAAACAATACGCTCACACTTATCCCTCAAGAAGTCCAAACCCATACGAACGGATTCAAACATCTCGGTTTCGCGGTAATTTTTGTTGTGAAGAAACACAATGCCTTTTCCCGCTAAACGATACTTTACCTCTTCCGCTTCAAAACCTGTTACTACAACGACAGGAAATAAACCGGCCTGCTGAAAAGTTTGAGCGATATGGTCTACGGCCGTCAATGAGCCGGGCAAAAGCTTAGGTCGCGTGGCTTCCGGTCCGGCGGCGGCAATAAGGCCTCCTGCTTTACTGATATGCATGATTACCTCCGGATATAATATTGCTTTATATTAACTTAACATATTTCGTAACCGACAGGCAGTTTTGTCGTCTTATTAGTTGAGGATCATTGAACGACTTTATGAGATGTTTTCTTCGGTAGGAGGTTCCTATGAGCAAGTCAAGCAACAAAACTATCTCAAAGAGGAATACCGCTCTGCTTTTGATCGCGATATTGCTGCCAATCTTGATCGTGTTGTCATCCTGTTCTTCTAACGATTCGGGAGAAACGGAATCCGCCCCTCAAGCGCCTAGCGCGTCTACAACACGTATTACTTTGCCCAAGTCAAGGTATACCGAACTGCCTGCACCTAGTGTTACGACAACGCGGACCACTTTGCCGGACGATTTTTCATTCTCAATCACATGGGGCATCTATGGCGAGAGTTCTTACGACAGTCGCAGCGGGGAATTGGTAAAAACGAAAAATGCCACGACGCCTTCTGACTACATAACGAAGCTGATCTTGACAGAGAACCAGAAGCTGACCATTTACAAACTCTTGACTGAAGACATTGATTTGTCCTTGTATCCTGCTTATTACGATCCCTTCAACGCCCCGAACACCGACATCTTTATTGCGAGTGATCCTTCGCAGACGATCCGCTTGTCATTCACGGCAAACGGGCACACGAGATCTGTCGGTTGTGTTAATATCGCTGTCGCAGGAATGGAAGAATGTTACGAAAAGAAGGGCGAGGATTTATTGAAGGTTGCGCTTTCTATCAGCGAATTACTTATGGATACCGAAGAATGGAAAACGTTACCGGAATATGAGTTTTTCTACGACTGAAAAATGATGCTCACGGTAACGATCCTGTAAAAGGAATCGCTCCGGAGCATCAAGTCGTATGCTGTGTTTTTAATTGATTAGAAGATAAGAACTTCGTAGCCGTCGTTCACATAGTCGAGCACCCCTGCGTGGTTGTACATATCGGAGAGAAAGCGAAGTCCCGCTTTCTCGTTGTCCTCATACACACCGAGTGTCTTTGAACACCCGAGGCAGACGCCCTGAATCGTCCCATCATTTTTGAGTCCGAGGTAGAGCGGATTCTTTTCCTCCTCCAATTCCTTGGGGAGCACGCACGACATGCCCTCCATGACAATTTTTACTTCGTGGCCGGCTTCTTTCAGCTGTTTCGCATTCATAAGCGAGTGCAAAAAGCACATTTTTTTGCCTTCCATCGTGTAGATCAAGAATTTTTTCATGGCAGTAACTCTCCTTTATTGTGCCTGAAAGCAGATAGCATGATAATGATTTCTCTTCACAGGCATTCTAGCACAGCGCTTTGGCGGTCTACTGTTTGGGACAGACGTGTAACAAGGATGACGGTGCAGCCTAACGAGAATCAATGTGCAATGGTTTTAAAAGGTAGACGTGAGGGATTGATGAATAGAGGCTGATTATAAGACGTCATAATACAATCGTGATATGATGAAAAAACGAGCCGGTTCGATCAGGTGTTTTACACACATTTTATTGTCATGATTTGAGGATTGTATGGATTCATTAGAAGCTATCACGAAGAAAATTCAATCTTTTTGCGAGGCACGAGATTGGGACAAATTTCATAGCCCCAAAGATTTGGCGATCGGGATAAGCACGGAGGCAAACGAGCTTTTGGATCTTTTTCGTTTCAAGACTGCTGAAGATATGGACAGGATGATGTCAGATGAAAAGAAGCGAAGTCTAATATCTGATGAGCTTGCGGATGTTTTCTATTTTCTGATTCGCTTTGCCCAAATGTATGATTTTGATTTGCTCGCTTCGCTGGAGAGAAAAATGACACTCAATGAGGAGAGGTATTCCGTCGAGAGGTCTCGCGGCAGTAATGTCAAATACGATCAGTTTTTATGCGATTGTGAGGCAGGAGCATGATACTATATCACGCAGAGCTGGGTGAGTTTAAGGACGACGTAGATAACAATCAGATCGTTGACAGAATATTGGAGCAATTTCAGTATCATCTCGGATACACGCCCGGAAGGTCGGAACAACAGGCTTGGTCTAGCTCTCTGAAATATATGGAAACAGCCGTTAGAAGAGCGGAGCTGCCCGATGATTGCGGGGTAATGATTGAGTTTAAACTCCCAACAACCAGTAGACGTGTCGATTTTATGGTAACTGGAAAGGACGTTGCGGGGAGAGACAATTACGTGTTGGTAGAGCTGAAGCAGTGGAGCGAGGCTGAAAAATCGGCTACCCCACGGTTAGTGAATACATTTCTTGGCGGAGGCTTTAGAGACGTTCCACACCCTTCTTATCAGGCGATGTCATACAATACTTTCCTAACTGAGTTTAACGAAGAGATCTACACCAGAAACATTATTGGCAGTGCTTGTGCCTATCTTCATAACTACCGTCAGAAAAGTCCTGAGCCACTTCTTGATGAACAATACGGTGATTTTATTCAACAAGCGCCATTGTTCTTCCAAGATGATACTGCGGAACTTCAAACGTATCTAAAGAGGTTTCTAAGTCAAGGGAATGGCATGAATATCTGCTATTTCATCGAAAACGGAAGACTTAAACCCTCTAAAAAGTTAATTGAGAATGTGACTTCTCTTTTTAGGGGGAATGAGGCGTTCACATTGATAGACGATCAAGCCGTTGCATTTGAGAAGATTGTTCACCAATGCTCATTACCGTCTCAACGAAAACGTGTCATCATCGTGGAAGGCGGTCCCGGTACCGGGAAATCGGTCGTCTCCATGAATGTCTTTGGCAAGTTATTATCACAGGGCAAATATGTCAATTTTGTTGCACCCAACGCCGCATTCCGCACAGTTCTTGTTGAGAAACTCTATCAAGATAAGGCAGAAAAAAGAGCTTATCTGGAGCAACTTGTGGGTGGGTCATCGTCTTTTCATGATGTTCCGCGTGGCCTTTTTGATGTCCTAATCGTCGACGAGGCGCACCGTCTAAAGGACGGGACTGCCTACATGTACAGAGGCGAAAATCAGGTCGAGGATATCATTAACGCTGCAAAGGTGGCAGTTTTCTTTATAGATGATGGACAGCAAATACGCAGGGAAGACCTAGGGAGTGTTTCCTCTATTAATGATGCCGCGAAACGATTCGGAGCTCTCGTTTCACACATGACCTTAACGGCCCAGTTTCGATGCAGTGGAGCTGAAGGTTATGTGAACTGGATCACGGATGTTCTGCAGTTAGAGCAGACGGGCAATGAAGAAGGTTGGGATGAGGGAGACTTCGATTTTAGAATACTTGATACGCCTCAACAGGTCTACGAAATGATTCGTCGGCATCAACATAAAGGATCCGATGCGCGCATGCTTGCCGGTTATGCATGGCCTTGGACAAGCGCAGGCAACAATGATGCACAAGTGAATGATGTTTGCATCGATGAGCATAATTTCTCGATGCCATGGAATTCGAGAACGAAGTCGTCACTTTGGGCTATAAGACCGGAAGGAAAAGAGCAAGTAGGCTGTATTCACACATCGCAGGGATTGGAATTTGATTACGTGGGGGTTCTATTCGGTAACGATATTACCTTTGATCCATTGACGGGAAGGGTTGAGGGAGTTTACGAAGAGTATTACGACAGAACCGGTAAATCCGGTCTGCGAGATAAGCCGGAAGAATTAACTCTCTACATCAAAAGCATCTATAAAATACTCTGTTCGCGCGGGATGAAAGGTTGTTACGTTTTTGTGAGAGATGAGAAATTGAAGCGATACATGAAACAACGCTTATTTGCCGCTGAGAACAGGCAATACGATATGAGACATCTCCACGATACATATACGCAAGTGGCAGATCGCAATGACTACTGATCTTCACCCTTCTCGCTCGAGTTTTTAGCGTCAAAGGCGGAACCTAAAGCTATCCCCATACCTATACCGATGGGGAGCCACATGCCGATGTTGTTTAACGCTACTCCAAGGGCTACGCCAAGCCCTGCGCCAATGGCAATGCCGATGCTGATCCCCGCTCCTGAAGAGTTCTGTTTCTTATTGTCGTTCATCGTGATTAGATCTCCTTGTGCCCATTTTTCTACCGTTATGATCTATCGCATTCTTTGCAAAAGTCTCTAAATCGTTCTCTAAACTCATTATAACCGGGTGAAACGCTTAAAATGTGCAGCTGGAAAAATACGAGTTTTGCTCAGACGTAAAATACAAAAATTCGGAATTAATTGAAAAAGTGTACACGGGTGTGGGGCGCTCGGCGAGGCCTGCTGCTGCCGAGTACAATAATTCGAAATTAACTGAAAATTTGCACATGGGTGTGGGGTGCTCGGAGAGACCGCCCACTGCTGAGTGCAAAAATTCGAAATTAACTGAAAAATTGCACATGGGTGTGGGGCGCTCGGAGATACCAGCCGCTGCCGAGTACAAAAATTCGAAATTAACTGAAAAATTGTACACGGGTGGGGGTGCTCGGAGAGACCGCTCGCTGCCGGGTACAAAAAATCGATATTAACTGAAAAATTGCACACGGGTGTGGGGTGCTCGGAGAGACCGCCCACTGCTGAGTGCAAAAATTCGAAATTAACTGAAAAATTGTACACGGGTGGGGGTGCTCGGAGAGACCGCCCGCTGCCGGGTACAAAAAATCGATATTAACTGAAAAATTGCACACGGGTGTCGAGGGTAAACAAAAATTCGAAATTAATTGAAAAATTGTACATGGGTGTGGGGCGTTAGGGGAAATAGCGTGATGACTAGGGGGCTATCTCATTATCGCTTCAGCTGTCACTTCTAATGAATGGTTTTGAGATAGCCCTGTTCCTTTTATTTGCTCTTGCCGAGAGTCGCTTCAACGATGGCGAGGCAATCGTCGCATAACCAGTCTGAATCGCCGTAAGGATAAAACACATGTATTCTGTCGCCGATCGGAACGTTGCCTCGGCCAACTCCCGCATATCGGTACTGTGTGGTCGCTTTTTTATCGCATACTCTGCATTTTTCGCCGCTGCAGGCAATGAGTAGAAGAGCGAGGGTTAAAATAAGAATTATCGTAATCGTTCGTTTCATTTCTAATTCTCCTGTTGAGCTAATGTTGTGATGTTGTGAGTTGCGATTTTCGGATATCCGGCCGGATGTTGCGGAAACAACTCCAGCCGGATGCCCTTGTCGAAGCCTTGATCATACAGATCAGCCTGGCGTCTTTAAAATCGCCTTTTTCTTCGTTAACCGTTCAGTCTGGCGTCTTTAAATTCGCCTTTTTCTTCGTTAACCGTTCAGCCTAGCGTCTTAAAAATCGCCCCTGTCTTCATTTACGGTGATGACGTCTTCGCCGCCGGGCGTTGTTACGGATCTCAGGGTAAGCGTGTAGATGTAATTGGCCTTTAGCGTAAAGATATCGCTGGTGTCGCTGGCCAGTAATCCTTGATAGACGCCTTCATCTCCGAACATATCAGTCTCGCCGAACCATGGGCCGAAGCTGTAGGCCGCTTTGATTTTGTAATCATCTGGCGGAATCTTGATCTGTGCCTGATCTCCGGCATTGATAAAGACGCAGGAGACGAGCGTGCCGTCCGACGTGTAGATCTTGACATATGTTTTGCTACCATCGCTCTTTGGCGGAACAATCTTGAGCGTACAGCATGTTCCCGTGTAGTCATCGTTTCGATATACTTCTCCCGTGCGCGGGTTAGCGACGGTGCAGTCGGAGGAGAGCGTCGGGGAATCTTGAAAGTCTCCGAGTTCCTTGAAGATCTTGTAGGCGTCATAATTCTTGCCCGCTGTCAGCAGTTCCTGGGCGGCTAGGTAATCGCCCATGTTGTCGCACTCGCTGATCAGCTCGTCTCTTTCCGGAATGATCGCGGAGTCAAGCGGGAGAAGCAATTCCTTGGCGGCAACATAGTCACCGGATTCCATGAGTAATTTTGCTTCGGCGTAATCTACTTGTGCACTGCTCTGTACTGCGAGCTGACTTGCATCCCGGTAATCCCCGGCGCTTTTGAATAAGGTTTCGGCCTCTTCATAATTGCCCGCATCGAACAAGGCTAACGCTTTCTCGTAGTTCAAGACCTTTTGGCACTTGGCCGCGAGCGCGGAGGAATCTTTGAAATTTCCGAGTTCTTCGAATGCATTGATCGCCTCATTGTAGCGACCTGTATTCATTTTTTTGACGGCGCTTTCATACTCCAATCCTTGTTTGGCAAGCTTAGACTTGTCTTTTGAATCATTAAAGTCCTTTAGTTCTTCAAAAATCTCCAACGCTTCCTCGTATTCGCCTTTTTCCAGCAAGGTCGCTCCTTCGTCGTAGCGCACCTGTTTTTTCTTGTTACTCAAGGAAATCGGTATCAAGACAGCCGCCAAGATGACGACAAGTGCGATCGCGGCGATCAGAAGAATCTTCATAGTCTTCTTCTTTTTCTTCGGAGCGGGCGGCGCCGGATAATCCTCATAACGAGGCGCCTGCGATCTCGCCATTTCGTTATAAGGTTGCACCTGTGGTGTCACGGGTGGAGTTTCCGTTTTATAAGTGTCCGGGGGGGAGACCTCTTTTTGTACGGACTCTGTTTCCGGCGCCGCTGCTTCAGGTTTAGCGAAAATGGGTGCAGCAGACCTGATGTGGCTATTTGTACCATTTGCCTTGACTTCGCTCGCTTCCGGAGCTTGGTCGGGTTGTATGTCTTCTATATCTGTGCCGCAAAAAGGGCAAAACTGTGAATCTTGCGGTAAGGACATCCCGCACTTATGACAAAACATTTCGAAAACCTCCTTTTTTACATTCCTCTAGGCGGATATTGGTAAGGATGTTGTTGATATTGGTATGCGTAAGGTGTTGCGATCGACGGAGCTAAGTCGGCATCCCAAGCGCCTTTTATGGAGAACCATGTGATCATCGGGTTAAGAAAACCGATGATCGCGGCGATCATCTGGGAAATGTAATGCATTTCTCCCATAAGCACGGCAGGAATGAAAGCTGAAGTAAAATGCCCCATCAGCGCAATATACGTACTGAACAAGACGACATACCACCCCAAACGTCTTCCCGCGATCAACATGATGAAACCTACAAGGGCGGCAATGCTCATGAACAGATGTGATGAGAAGAAGGGGATTGTACGGGGCATAGCGCGGGGAATCATGAGCATCAAGATGGAAAAGGCCATACCTGCCGTGCACAGCCAGCACCAAACGAGTCCCCAGCCCGAGAGTTTTATGCGTTTCGTTCTCATGGTGGAAAGTCCATGAAGGGCAGGAGGTGTAAAGATGAGGGTTGCCGCTGTCAACATGCTGCTGAACAGGAGGATGAAGATGCTGGTAAAATTCCTGAGGATAGCGGGAGCGAAAATGAGTGTGACCACGATATGGAGCAGCATGCTCACTAACGCCGTAAAGGAAGCTACGCGCCAAACTTTACTTTTTCCCAAAGCACCTGACACCACGCTGTTTGTGCCGTCACGGTAAACCGGTTGTCCTTGTTGGCTGTCTTTTAAAATATTGGCAAATAGCAGCGCACCGCCAACCGTTGTTATGACGCGCAGAGCGATCGTTACAATTGCGAAGGTGTCAAATTCGTTTGCGTGTACCTCCACAGGATAGGGGGGAATGGCCGGCAATAGATAATTGATAACCGTCACCAGCAGGCCGCCAAACGTTGTACAGGCTGCAAAGATTTTGGCTTTTGAACCTTTTTGCATGAACAGATAGATACTTATGCCGTAAAGGGCGCTTGCGATCACACCTGTAACAGCGTTGCAATAAGGGAGACGAATCCCCACGAAACGCTGGATAATAGATATGATGAACCATGCACCGAAGAGCCAAAGGCCTGTCCATACGGCACGCATGGGTTTTGCCTTAAGCGGAGCCGCTTTTTGTTGGGTCGACATCGCCGTTTGTTGGGCAGGCATCGCCGGTACGCCGGGTGCGAATCCTGGCTGCCACGTACCGGGTTCTGTCGGGGGCGGAGAGGGTGCAAAACGCCGCGTACCGCATTCCGCGCAGAAGACTTCGTCATCTTCCAACGGCGTGCCGCACTTGTGGCAGAATGTTGGTCGCACGCTTTGCTGTTGTACGCTTGCCGCCTGATACTGCGGTGCTGCGCCTTGTTGGACTTGCGGCGGTGAAGAAACAGGTTGCCCTTGCATTGGTGCAAAGGGTAGGGACAGGCCGATCGATTTTTCAGGCAGGAAACGATTGATCTTAAAGAATATCTGAGCCTGAGCTCCTGCAGCTACTTCAAATGTAAAAGGCGGCAGTTCCGTGCCGTAGCTGTCCGTTGCGACGAGAATGTTCTGCCTCTGATTCGTCGTGACTGTCATTGCTTTGCCATTTCCGAGACTCCCGACTCGTTGACCGTTCAGCGTAAATGTCCACGAAACGAGCGAGCTCACCATGCTGCTCTCGCGCACAATCGTTATGTTCGCGGGGTAGTCGAGGTATTCAATGTTCGCGGCTATATTTTGGCTGATCACCTCTGCGGGAGCGACGTAATCGCCGCGCTTGCAGTTTTTCGCGATGAGGTATGAAGTGAGACCGCCGATCGCCGCCATGACAATGGCGATCAAATATGTTGTTATACCTAAATTTGCCGCAAAGCCGATCGCAATGCCCAAAAGTTCGAGCCCTACCCACAGGATGACGGTGAGCGCGGCAAATCCGCCGGGCTTACGTCCGCGAGCAACGGCATTTTTCTTGTTGACATTGACCAAAACCATGATTCCCAAAATTTCTAACATAGTCTTTCCTCTTTTCTCTTGCCGCCACACAATTTTGAGGCGGCTACATCTGTACTGATAAAGCTTCGTCCGAGTTTGCCAGCGTCTACTTTTAACGAAAACACTTGGCATTTCGGTGGTGATGATGGAAGTATAAACGGAATAAAGTCGCCGGTTGTCTGCTCGGAGCAGACAAAAAGGGTTTTTTTGTAAATAATCTGAAAAAGAAAATGAGCGTCTAAAGAGACGTCCTCTTGTTTCTGCTTAATAAAGAGGGTGGCTCATTTTTGAGATAACACCTGATCGTGTTTTTGATTGTTTTCGGTTTGACAGGGCGAAGGGATTACTCTTCGAGTCCGCGCTGTCAGAATCATGGAAGTCATTATGGCATATTGAAGGGGCATCCGAGTATTACTCTTCGAGTCCGCGCTGCCAGAATCATGGAAGCCATCGTGACATACTGAAGGGGCATCCGAGTATTACTCTTCGAGTCCGCGCTGTCAGAATCATGGAAGCCATTGTGGCATATTGAAAGGGCATCCGAGTATTACTCTTCGAGTCCGGCGTTGTCTGATCCGTTTACTCGGACGCGCCACAGCTTACCGTCGTTGTCCATGTTCTGGTAGAAGATCCACTGTCCTGCAACGTTGAAAGAACCTGTTCTTTCGCAAACGACGGTGTAGCGCATTTTGCCGTCAAAGGACAGCCATTCGAGCGTTCTGTCGTTGCCTGAAACGTAAAAGATACCGCCGTCCGATACATTGGGAGAACGTGCGGGCAGTGTCGTCAAGCGTTCAGGATTTCCGCCGTTCAGATCCATTCGGGTGAGGCCGTTTTCTGTGCCGGCATAGAGTTTCTCTTCGTAAATGCAGAAGCTCTCGTAGGAATTGCTGCTGACCAGCATATCGTTTCCGCCGTCGAGATCACATCGGTAGATGCTGTTTCCTCGATCGGGGGCGATGTAATAGAGTTTTTCACCTACGATCTGCAAGGAAAGATAGTCCATCGCTCCGTTGAGCTGCGTCAGCTTTTTGTCGACGGGATCGATCTTGTACAGATAGAGGGTTGCGTTGTTATATAGATAGAGAGTGTTATCAAAAATATAGAACTGTCCCGTATGAGAATCACACAGCACGTCCTCCCGCATCGTTTTGGGGTCGATGCGCAGAACCTTCTTGTCTGTTGCATAGTAGAGCTGACCGTCATAGTAATGAAGACTGTCGGCGCCGGAATCCTCCACGAGGATTTTCAGCTCTTTCGAATACGGATCCATCTTATAGATATTGTCATTCAGCAGGACAAAGACGCTGTCTTCGCTTCGGACGGCGAAAGCGTCGTTTTCCGCTCCGAGGTTTCCGTTAAGATTTCCGTTCTCGGCGTCAAAGGAGGGGCCGCTCAGGCCGATTCCGGGCGCGTCGGCAAAACCCTGCTCATAGCCGCCGGCGTAACCTGAGCTGTAACCGGCCGATTCACCCGCCCTTGACCCTCGCATTCTTCCCCTTTCCCAAAGGATGTAAAAGATGCCTAGCAGAAGACCGACAATGACGAGAAGCAGCAAGACGTACAAGATTTTTTTACGCGATCCGGCTACACGTCTGATGGCTTCAAGCAGTTTGCTCGTGTTTTGCATTCGTTTTTTCGGATCGAATGCGATACAGCGGTCAATGAGAGAGAGAAGAGAACGATCTCCGATAACGGTCTCGATGTCCGTTTTCTTTTCTTTGCCACTTGCCATGAACAACATCAGCATGCCGAGCGCGTAGACGTTTGCCTCCTGTGTGTCCGGGTTGCTTCGATCGAATTCCGGAGGAAGATAGGATTCCATGGCGGAAAGCGGAAGGCTGCGATCAGCCAGCCGAACGTCTCCGTCAATGTTGACAATGACACGTTTCGGATGAATATATTCCCGTTCTCCTGTCTGTGCTTTGCCGTTCCTGTCATCGAGAAGAAGACACAGACGCCGAATGATGTAAAGGATGTCATTCGTCCGCATCACGCCGTCTTCGGAAACGATTTCGTATACCGAACGCTCTTCTACCTCTTTCCATTTGAACCGCATTTTCTTTCGCATACGGTATCGCCTCCTAAGGCGCGGGATGGTCGTTCGAACCGTCGAGCCTGACACACCACAGCTTGCCGTCGTTGTCTTCGTTGTGATAAAAGATCCAGTCTCCTGCAATATTGAAGTCCGTAACGCGGTTGTTTGATATTTTCTCTCTGATACGTCCGTCAAAGGAAGAACGGTTGATTGTCCTGTCCGCCAAGTCGATGAAATAGATACCGTTTTCCGTGACGTTAAGCGTCGCAGCATCGACTTCCAGAAGCTTTTCCGATTCTTCCGTCGCCTTGTCTACCTTGAATAACCCTCCCGAATTGCCGTCATGGATTGAACAGAAGAGATCGTCTTCGAACAGGCAAATACTATTAAACGTTCCTTTTGCCATTTTCGTTGGACGATTCCCGGTCGTATCGCTGCGGTAGAGAGCGTGATCGGTTTCGCCGATGAAATACAAGTTTTCACCGTCCGTGTTAAGAGACTTGCAACGAGAGGGGAGATCCTCGAGCGCGGTTGTCTCTCCCGTCTTTACGTCGAGCAGATGAAGAGCGTCCTGCCCGCGAATATAAAAGAGGTCTTCCGCGACAAAGAGCTCACCCGATACTTCTCTGGATAAGATGTCGCTATCCAGCGTATAGATGCTTGTCTGCATGATCATGTCACCGGAGGAATAGTAGAGCCAGCCATTCCTGTAACTGAGCGCCGAAACATCCGTATTCTGAATGATCAGTTCATTTTCCATGCCGTTTTCGGACATGCGCCGGATGCCTCCGTCAGTGATATAGAAGAGAGGTCCTTCGCTCTGCGCCGCAAAAGCACCGCCGGCAACAGCCATATTTCCCGCATCACTGCCTCCTTTTGTGGCGATCTTCTGCGTGTTCCGTCGGAAAACAGGCGATGCATTGTAGCCGTCCGTATAGCCATTGTCGAAGCCGCGTGCATAGCTCTGCTTTTCCGCTCGACTTCTTCCCGTCAGAAAGCCCGCACCAAAGAAAAGCACGGACAGAATGACGGAAACGACGAGTAACGCCGCTGCCGCAATGAATCCGCGTTTTCTTTTCGATGCGGGGCGTCTGTGGTCGTGGAGAATATAGTTTCGGATCGCTTCGGCGCTCTGGATGCGTGCTTTTGGATTAAAGGCGATGCACTGTTCGATCAGGATGCGGAGCCTGTTGTTAACGATCTGGGCCTCCAAATCCGATCTCGCCGTTCGACCCGTGGCCAAAAACAGCATTACAACGCCGAGAGAGTAGATGTCGGACAACGGTGTCGTCTGTTCGAATCCGTACTGCTCGGGGGAGGCATAGTCAAGCGTCAAAACGACGGCGGTATCGTGACGACGCTCTTCTTTGTGTATCCTGGCTATGCCGAAATCGATGAGATGGATGCTACCGTCTTTTCCGGCGATGATGTTCTGAGGTTTAATATCGCGATGGATGACGGGCGGAATCTGTGCGTGCAGGTAGCTGAGGATGTCTGTGAGTTTCAGCGCTATATCGAAAATGTCGTTGGCCGAGAGGCTCCCGCCCGTCGAAACAATTTCGTAAAGAGAGCGACCTTCAAGATATTCACGGATTAGAAAGTTCCTTCCATCCTTTTCATAAGAGGTAAAGACTTTTGGAATGCCCGGGTGATCGAGTCCTGACAGCAATTTGGCTTCCTCGAGGGCGTCTTCTTGAGGATAATCTTTCGTGATCCTGAGCAACGCCTTTTTGTTGTCTTTTTTCCTTCGCAGGATATACAGCTCTTTTTTGCCGTCAGGTTCTTTCCGAAGACAGCTTTCAATGAAATAATCGGAGAGAATTTCATCAGGCATGTCCTCGTCAAATAACGAGACCTCCAGCGTCTCCCTGTAGGACGCGAGAAAACGCTCGATGTCTCTCGACGGTATGCCTTCGCTCGGCAGTTCATCTGTCATTTTCGAATAAGACATACCGCCTCCCGTGTCCGGGAGATAGAGTGCTCCGGAGCTTTTCATCATGGCGTCACTCAATTCTGTAACCTCCGTTCCCGCGATGACTTTCGTTCTCTTGGCAAAACGGCCAAACAGCTGTGGTGTTAGCAGTATAGGGACGAAAATGGCACAAAAGAGGATATAACAATACGTAAATTTCGTCATCGGTTCAAGTCCCTGATTTGTAAGAAGAAAAATTCCTCGGTCGAGGCAAAAGAAGACTAAAACCGGCAGCCATAAGTTTTTTCGCGTATAGTCGGCCAGCAGTTTCACGCCGCCGGCAAAACTGTATTCCAACTCATCCACGTTAGTGGAGGGAAAGGCTTTTACGTTCTTTTTTATTTTGTTTACCAGATACCGGAAAGTACCTGCAAGAAAGGAAAAAGAATGAGCGACGAAAGAAAGAGCGATTGTGAATGTATGAATGAATGTTTCAGATTGTTCTTTAGGGAGTCGACGTCGCATAACCAAACTTCTCAGGAGAGGAAAAAACACAAAACAGGCGGTGCAGGAAAGAAAACCTGCCCACAGGAGATAAACATTTCCGAAATAACTCTCGATAAGCGCCGTGGGAAGCAACAGTACTTGGTTGACGGCGGAAAAGAAGTATAAGGTCATGTAGAGAATATCGCAGGCGCGAGTTTTTCCCGGTACAACCGTCCCGTCAAACATCATTTCTAACAGACCGTAGGCGTATCGGCGTTGTTTACATGTCTCTTCCGTGAACGTCCTGCTGGCGTATTCGGTGAATTCCAGTCCGTGCAATTGGGCGTATTTGCCGTGATAGCCCAAGCTGTAAAGATTAATCGCTTTGTCGTAATCTTCAGAGACTCTGTCTTCCGCCCAGAGACCGCTCTTCTCAAGTATGCTCTTGCGAAGGAAAACGTTATGGCCGACGAGCGGAACGAAAAAACCCTGCATCGCTTTGCATGGCCAGAAATTGTGAAATAAATTGTTGACCTGATGTCCGGTGGCGTAGGTGAAGTAATTTTCATATAAATTGCAGGCATTCGTCGCGCACTGCACGTAAGCGAGTCGTTCATCGAGAGCAAATTCGGGGAGAATCGCCTCAATGATTCGCTCGTTTACGCCGGAATCTTTGTCGAGTAACAGGATTACCTCATGTGTCGTGATGTCTCCCTCCGCATAGCCTCCCTCGAATGCGCCGTCTGTCTTGACGAGTGTTTTCAGCGGGACACCGCTGTTTACGGCGTTGCCGAGTCGCAATGTATAGTTGAGGTTTGAAGCCTTTTTGAACAGTCCCGCTCTCCCGGCAGCGGGACGAACGACGAAAGAAATCCCGTGCTTCCTGTAAAAGAAAATGCGCTCCAACGCCTTCTTCTCAAGCGGTGTCAGTTTCGCAACATCTTTCCTGTAAGCTTGAATCAGTCGATCGATTTTTTCTTTTGTGCAATTGCCTCCGAGCATCGGGGCGAGCCCGTCATCGGATACAAGAACATTGGCTTCTCTATAACTGACTGTCCGATAGCGCCTCACGGCTGCGAGGCTGTCTCGCAGCGTTTGGAAAATAATGTCGTTACTTTCTGTATGAACCGGGATACTGACGGTAACGTGAAAGAGCGAGTCAGGATCGAAATCCTTTTGCACCGTATTCATGTAGTATTTTCGGTTGATTTTCGTCTTTCCTGAAAGGATGGCGCAGACAGACGGCCTGAGAGACCACAGCATATCGGTGACGTAATACATGGGGTAAATGAAGAAAATAAACGAGAAAAAAAGACGGGAAAAATATCGCCATGTCTGTCCGTAAAGAAAAAAGAGTGTTGCGTGCATAGCGGCGTTGACAATGAGAGCGACAACGTAGGGACGGACACCGCATACGCGATTCCCAAGAACTTCCGGGACTTTTCTTGTCTTTTTGACTCGTCTTCGTTGCATTTCTCAGACTTATTCCGATACGCGAATAAAGGGATTGTCGTCCAGCTGAGCGAGGGCGAGCCAGCCGGTCGCGCTGATACTCTGCACGTTGTTGAACTCCCAAAGTATATCCGTGCCGACGACGGCGAATCCCGTGGAAACACCGTCCCTGTCAGCAGCGGGAATGCTTCCGTCCTTGGCGGTCTGAGTCTCCAGATACGCCATGATCCTTTCATACTTTTCCGTGTTTTTCAGCTGTCGATAGCAGATGGCTATCTGAGCCGTTCCCTCATTCCAGATACCATCCAGATCGCCCGCGCTGAAATCGAAACCCTCGCCCACGGCCATCCGTTCTTCTACGAAAGATATCGTACGATGTCTGTTTTCCAGCTCCTCGCCGAGGATAAGACAGGCGAGGCTGTTTGCGTCGAGCGGTATGATCCCTTTGCTGATCGTGATTCCGTCAGCCGTTGTTCCCGTATAAAAACAGTGATATTCATCGTCATACATGGAGAGAACGAAATCTTTGGCGTGCTTTGCCGCTTTGGCGCAGATATTCGATTGGTCCTGATCAGTGTCTTTCAAAGATTCAGAAAGAACGGAAAAAGCGGCGACGAGACTGATGTTATGTTCTGTAGATTTGTAGGTTGCCTTCAACTGCGAATCATCCCAACCTTCGTAGCCCGCCGTGAATCCGCCGGTGTCCGATTTTAGGCTGAGCACAAACTCCGCCGCGCGAATGGCGGCGGTAAGGTATGCCTGTCGCTGCGAGTCTGACGCATTTTCAGCTGCTGTGCAGAGCGCGAGGATCGCCCAAGCCATGTTGCCTGTAGAGGTTGAAACGGTAAAGGAATCCTCCTGCCAGTGTCCGTCTTTCCAGAATCCTGGCAGTCGTACCGTGATTTTTCCCGCGGCGATGGAGCGCCCCGATTGACTTTTGGGGTCACCTTTGAGATAGGCGTTCCGAAGCCTTCCATCATGAAAAGTACGGTCGTGTTCCTGCACAAAGACGATGGCGTCAGCAATTTTCTCAGCGTGCCACTGCGCGCCCGCATAAGACAATGCGATGGCTGCGACGGCATTATCGTATAAATACGCGTAGTCGGATGCTTTATCTCTTTGTTCATCCGAGCCGATGAAACCTTCGTGTTTTTCTACCATGGAGGCCAAGAATCCGGCTGCTTTTGAGACGGCGGATACTTCCGTTGATGAGGGGGTGATGTTCTTTGAAGGACTGCAGCCGGCAGAAAATATGGCAAAGATAATCATCAGAGAGAGCGTTATGCGCATCGTTCTTATCTTTTTGTTCAGATTCATTAATAACCTCCACACGAAAGCATCATCATCGGCTTTATTCCCGGCTTGTGCTGTCAAGACCTCGATCCTCTCCTGCAAAAAGGTTTTACTGTCAGGTGCGGACGATGTCTGCGCTCTGCAAACAAGGACAGCGCCACGCTTATTCAGTTCCGTCCGATAGCGGGGTGAGGTCGAGAGAAGTCATAAAGTCATACGTTTGGTAGTTGTCATAGCCGTGATTGATGGCAAAGATAACAGCTGCGTCGCGCTTGATCAAGGGGTGAAGCGCTCCGCAACGCGTGACGGACAACATCCTCTGTGTCGTCCTGAGGTCCAGCGACATGGCGAGGGCAATCTGCAGGTAGTAATCCCTTTTCCCGAGTCGCCTCCCTTCCATCAGCTGGTAACCGTAAGTGCGGGAGAGGTTTGCTTTCCTGATGATGTCGCTTTTTTTCTGCCCCGTTTCTTCCAACAGAGCATCAAAAAAATTGCGGATATCGTCATCGAGAAATGCATCCCAGTCTTCCGGGAAGGAGTCACCTTTCAACTTCTCCTGCATGTGTATCGTATCAAGAAGAGGCTTATAGTTTGTATCGTCCTTTTTGCTGTTCATCATTCTAGACGTTTTCCTAATCGACAAGTATTCCACGCGCAAGTACAAATATGCGAACCGTTATATGACATTAATAATATACGAATATCGGAATAATTTCCGAGTTCATTTAAGATTTTATTTACGGGTCGACGCTCACGCGGTACTTGTTTCGATTCCCGTATTTTTGTTTCGTCAACAGTCCCAATATTGAACGCAAATAAAGTAAGACGACGTTTCTGATTCATTGCGCAACATAAATAATAGTTTCAGCGTGGTGAATCGGTGACTGTTTAGATCTCTGCTTTACGGAGCATGTCGTCGACGCATTTGCGAGCTTCGTGGGCGATTTGTTCTTCGTCGATGCCGATGAGTATGCCGTCATGTGAGACGAGGACACCGTTCACATAGACAAATCGCGCTGGCTTGGAGACGCCTACGGTACCGAGAAGATTCGCCGCATCATTCTCGGCGCACACGAACTCCAGTGAAGAAGTATCGATTGCGAACAAATCTGCCGCCTTACCAACTTCTAGGCTGCCGATATCGTCGCGCCCCAGGATTGCCGCGCTACCTTTCGTAGCGATTTTTAAAATATCGTATCCTGATGGGGCTTTATCGGACCACGTAAGCCGATGCAGCAAGTATGCGCTTCGGATCTCCGCCAACAAGTTGGAGCAATCATTACTTGCGCTCCCGTCAACGGCGAGTCCGACGGGGACTCCGAGCTCCAACATCTCGGGGACTTTGCAGACGCCTGATGAGAGCTTCATATTCGACACGGGGCAGTGCGCGACGCCCGTGCCCGTATCGGCAAGTCGCTGCAGCTCGTTGCTGTTGAAGTGAATGCCGTGAGCATACCAGACATCATTGCCGATCCATTCACAGCTCTCCATGTAATCAAGCGGCCTGAGTCCGAACAAGTCGAGGCAGAATTGTTCTTCGTCATACGTCTCGCAAAGATGCGTGTGGAGTCTGACTCCCAGTTTCCGAGCGAGGCGCGCAGATTCTCTGAGCAAGTCAGTCGTCACGCTGAAAGGCGAGCAGGGTGCGAGAGAGATTTGCCTCATCGAAAAGGGCGACGGATCGTGAAATTTGCGCACGAGTCGTTCGCTATCTTCAAGAATCGTCGTGATGTCTTGGACAAGGTCATCGGGCGGAAGTCCGCCGTCACTTTTTCCTCTCGACATGCTCCCGCGCGTTGCGTGGAGGCGGACTCCGAGTGCTTCCGCTGCATCGAACTGCCTGTCAATAAAGCGTTCAGATCCTTCTTTCGGAAAAACGTAGTGGTGATCCATCGCCGTAGTGCATCCGTATCTGACGAGCTCGCCCATGGCGGTTAGTGAACTGTAAAAGATGCACTCATCATCCAAGTGGCGCCAAATCTCATACAGCGCCGTAAGCCAAGGAAACAATTCCAAGTTCTGCACTTGCGCAAGATTTCTCGTGAACGTTTGATAGAAGTGATGGTGTGTATTGATGAGTCCCGGATAGAGAATAAGGTCACTCGCGTCGATGATACGATCAGCATCAACATCGTCGTGCCCAATGTAATCGATCACGTTTCCCTTGATTCGTAAGTTCGCATTGAGCAAAACACGGTCAGCCCCATCTACCGTTACAATAGCCTTGGCATTTTTAAATCGCGTTGTATTCATATTATTAGTCCCCATCTTAAAAACAAAAAGAAATAGTCGCAGACGGCATATCGCGCATACGGTCAGAGACATCTCCTGTCCCGTGTACGAGGCAGTTTCTCGGCAACTTGTCGAGAGCTTACGGGATCGCCTCACGGCACAATTCAATTTTACCAGTATTCTGAGTATAAAATGTATAAGTATTGCGTGGTGAACTGCACGACAAACGGCTCGTTTTTTGTTATTCTATTTAATGGGTTTATATGTATTGAATCGAGGAAATCACTTGTATGAAAAAAATATGTGAAACGATGGCATTGTCTCCGCTTTTCGCAGGGTTGGATCACGATATCTATCATGTGCACTGTGAAAATACCCCCATTCATACGTTCTGGAAAGGTCAGCTTATCGTAATGGAAGGTGACCTTTGTAAGGGAATCGGCATCGTAATTGAGGGCCGGATCGCGCGTCAGAAATACACTCCTTCGGGCGAGTTTACGACGCTTGAACTTCTGGGTGAGGGTTCCGTCTTCGGCGAAGATCTGATTTTCTCGACTCAAAAACAGTTTTCATATTCTCTCGAAGCTTTGACGCACGTGAAAGCGATTCAAGTGTCGCGTGAGGATATCCTCGCTCTCATCTCGAAGAGTCCGCGTCTGCTGCTAAATTACTTGGCGCTTCTCTCGGACAGGAGTCTGGAGCAGGATCGTAGGATTCATCTCCTCTCACAGAAGACTTTACGTTTGAAAATCTCAGGTTATCTGCTAGCTCTCCTTGAAGAAAAGCTTACTAAAGAGGGCAAAATGCTCAGAGAGGCGCTGGAAGGATCTGCCGCGATGTCAGTCGAGTTGCCCGTCTCGAAGGAAGTCGTCGCTCGCCTGCTCGCGATGCCGCGACCCTCTTTTTCGCGCGAATTGATCAGCATGGAAAAAGACGGACTTGTGCGCGTAGACGGGCGCGTCGTGTGGCTTGAAGACATTCAAGGGTTGGCGTGCGGTCTTTATGAAGATTGCGGGGTTGAAGAGTGAAAACGAGCGGGGTTTGAGTATTTTGCTCATACCGGAGGGATCGTCGTGAGGCGGGAACATGTCCTCAGGGCAGAGTTGCCGGCCTTTCCGTCGGTTGAAACGATTATAACGCCTTCTTATGAAGGACGTTGAAAGAGGATAGAAAATTCAGCCGCAAGGGCTGATACACATTAAGGAGGATAATGTATGGGTTATAAGTCGGATATTGAGATTGCTCAGGAAGCAGTTTTGCGCCCGATCGACGAGATCGCTATCGAAGCGGGACTTGATCTGAACGATCTCGAACATTACGGAAAATATAAGGCAAAGGTGTCCTTAGACGCTCTTAAGGGAGAGCCTCGCGGTAAGGGCAAGCTTGTCTTGGTTACAGCCATTACGCCGACTCCTGCCGGTGAGGGCAAGACAACGACGTCGGTGGGTCTGGCGGATGCTTTGAGGAGAATCGGTAAGCGCAGCACGATAGCGCTTCGCGAACCATCGATGGGCCCGGTGTTCGGTATCAAGGGCGGTGCCGCCGGCGGCGGATACGCTCAGGTCGTCCCGATGGAAGATATTAACCTTCACTTCACGGGTGACTTCCACGCGATCGGCGCGGCGAACAATTTGCTCGCGGCTATGATTGATAACCATATCATCAAAGGCAACGTTCTCGGGATCGATCCGCGTCAGATCACATGGAAACGTGCAGTTGATATGAACGACCGTCAGCTGCGTTTCATCGTCAACGGTCTCGGCGGGCGTGCCAACGGTGTGCCTCGTGAGGACGGCTATGAGATTACGGTTGCATCGGAAGTGATGGCGGTCTTCTGTCTCGCCACCTCGCTTGCTGATTTGAAAGAGCGCTTAGGCCGCATCGTGATCGGTTACACTTACGATGGTAAGCCGGTGACGTGTAGTGAAATCAAAGCGGAGGGCGCGATGACGGCGCTTCTGAAGGATGCCCTGAAGCCGAACCTCGTCCAGACGCTCGAAGGGACGCCGGCGTACGTACATGGCGGACCGTTCGCCAACATCGCGCACGGCTGCAACAGTGTTTTGGCGACGCGTATGGGCCTTCATTATGCCGATTATCTTGTTACTGAAGCAGGTTTCGGAGCCGATCTCGGCGCGGAGAAGTTTATCGACATTAAGTGCAGGACGGCAGGTCTCGCACCCGACGCAATCGTTCTGGTTGCGACGGTTCGTGCGTTGAAGATGCACGGCGGAGTGCCCAGAAAAGACCTCAAGGGCGAGAACCTCGAAGCGTTGAAAGCCGGAATTCCGAACTTGACACAACACGTCAGCAACGTCATCGAAGTCTTCAAGCGTCCCGTCGTCGTCGCGATCAACCGTTTCCCCGATGACACGGAGGCGGAACTCGATCTCGTGCGCGAAGAGTGTGAAAAATTCGGTGTTCACGTCGCTCTGTCAGAAGTTTGGGGCAAGGGCGGAGCAGGAGGCATTGAGCTCGCCGAAGAAGTCGTACGTCTTTGCGATCTTCCGGACAAAGAAGAGCTCGGCTTCGTGTACGACATGGATACAACGATTGAAGAAAAGATCGAAGCGATCGCGAAGCGTATTTATCGCGCTGACGGTGTCGACTTTGTCGGGCCGGCCGTCAGGCAGCTCAGGCAGCTCAAGGAACAAGGATTCGGCGATTTGCCCGTCTGTATCGCTAAGACACAGTATTCGTTCTCGGATGATCCGAAGAAAATCGGTGTACCCAAGGACTTCAGAATTTCTGTTCGCAACTTGAAAGTATCGATGGGAGCTGGTTTCATCGTCGCGCTGACGGGTGACGTCATGACGATGCCGGGATTGCCCGCTGTTCCGTCGGCAGAGAAGATTGACGTCGATGAGAACGGTCGTATCACAGGACTGTTCTAAAAGATCGACGATCTCGATGTCATTTGTGGCGCGTTGCCTTCTCTTTCGGGAGACGGTGGCGCGCCATGTGGTAGAATGCGGTAGTCATTACGTGACGAAAGAAAACGGTTGCGCGATAGCGACGCAGTAAACATATGAGAAAAGACGAGGATTAAAAAAGATGAAAGATCTGCAGTTAAAACTTAAGGAATTGACGCTCCCGCAGGACCGCGCGCTCGGCGTTGCCGACGAGAGGGGCGTCATCATCGTAGCGTCCGATGAACAAATTATCGGCGAGCAGGATGCCGCGGTTCGTGCATTTCTCGCATCCGGAGATATTCAGTCGTTTGCCGGCGATCGCACCTATCGTGTCGTTGACCGTCCGAGCGGTACACGATTGATCTGTTTTGTTGACGGAGCGGATGAGCTCGCAGCCGGTATGTTGGAGCTTTTCTCCCTTTGGGTTAAGGCTGAATTGAAACAGTTCGATGATTTTGAAGAGCGCGATCAGAAACAGAAATTGGCGTTTTTGAAGAATGTCTTGCTCGAGAACGAGCTGCCGGGCGACATCCCGTTGAAAGCTCGCGAATATCGTGTCAAGTACAACGTCAGACGTCTTCTTGTGATCATGCGTACAAAACCTGAAGAGTTCAAGGCCTGCCATGAGGCGCTTGAAGAGCGTTTCGGCGATCGCGAAGATGACTACATTCTGCCCATGGACGAGGCCAATTTGGTTCTCCTGCTCGAAACACCCGACGAAGAGAATTGCGAGACGCGGGAAGCGATCTTCAGCAAGCTCGTTGCCGATATGAAAGAAGAGGCCATGGCGGACGTCAAGGTCGGCGTCAGTATGAATTTCGCGTCGTTGAAAGACACTGCGAAAGCGTACAAAGAAGCGTCGCTCGCACTGATTGTCGGCGATATTTTCAAGAGCAAAACACCGGAAGTGATGATGTATTGCAATCTCGGTTTGGGGCGCTTGATCTATCAACTCCCGATCACGCTGTGTGAGCTTTTCCTGCGCGAAGTCTTCGCGCCCGGAACGTACGAAGCGCTTGACCCCGAGACGTTGCTGACGATCGAGAAATTCTTCGAGAACAGCCTGAACGGCAGCGAAACGTCGCGACAGCTGTTCGTCCATAGAAATACGCTCGTGTATCGCCTCGATAAAGTTGAGAAGATCACGGGGTTGGATCTCCGTAACTTTGAGGACGCCGTTCTGTTCAAGCTTGCCGAGATGGTCAGAGACTATCTCACCTACGTCGAAGAAAACAAGGTAACGCGTTACGCACGTATGGGCATGGAGTTGGGCGCCGAAGATTATTTGCCGATGGTCTGATCATTGAACGGTGCGAGAGCACCGTTCATAATGAGAAGCGATTCGAGCGAAGGAGCATAGATGGCATTCATAGATTTTCGAGACGTAACGAAAGTTTACCCGACAGGGACTAAGGCTTTAGACAACGTATCGTTCTCGATTGAAGAAGGTGAATTTGTTTTTTTTATCGGGGAGAGCGGCGCCGGCAAATCGACGATCTTCAAATTGCTGACATGTGAGGAGCGACCGACATCCGGCGAAGTTCTGCTCGATAATTTCGATATCGGTCAGATTAAAGATCGCCACATTCCCTTTCTGAGAAGAAAAATCGGCATGGTTTTTCAGGATTTCCGCCTGATCGAATCTTTGACGGTCGGGGAAAATGTCGCGTTCGCCATGGAGATTATCGGTGAGCCTAAACGTAAAATTCGTCAACGCGTACCTCTCGTCCTCGCGGTTGTCGGGCTGAGAAATAAGATCAACGATTATCCGTCCGAGTTATCGGGCGGCGAGCAGCAACGCGTCTGTATTGCGCGCGCTCTTGTCAACAGACCGCACTTGATCATTGCCGACGAGCCGACAGGCGATCTCGATCCCGTCAACGGAGAATCCATCATGGCGCTTCTCGACCGTATCAACCGGAATAACGGAACGACCATCGTTACGTGTTCGCACGACAGCCGGCTTATCAACAGGATGAACAAACGCGTTCTGGAAATTCGAGATGGCGTCCTCATCCGCGATGATGCACGAGGTCAGTACTTCAAGCGCGACGAACGCGCCGATCGCTATGTCCACGACCACGAGGCAGTTTCAGCGTCCGAATGGCCCGAAGAGGAGTGGGCCGAGGGCGATCACGCGATGGAACTTTTAAAGCGTGTCGATCAGCAGGAACGCGAAGAACGACTCAAAAAGCTCGATTCGAAACTAAGTCGCCATAACGAAAGTCTTCAAAGTGAAGGTTTCTTCGAAGAGCTTCGCAAGAATCAGGCGGAAAGGCGCAATCGTCCCGGGACGAAGGAGAGGAGGGAGCAGCTCAAAAAGCGTCTCGAAGAGACTGGCGTTCACAAGCGACTTGAGGCTGAAACATTGCCGCACGATGCGCGGTCTTTGCGCGAAGCATCGCAAAACGAGAACGCTTCGGCTGAATCCGTTGAAGCACATGAGCCGTCTCCGGAACGTACGACCGTGAACAACGTAAGGGTGCGCACATCTACATCACCCCATTTTCCCAATGTGATCCGTAAGCGTTCGGAGCTTAGAAAAATGGATGAAAGTCAGGGGGATCGCACATGAAACGCAATGAGTGGCGATATTCAATAAAAACAGGCTTTCAAAGTCTCGGGCGACATCCTCTGTTATCGATTGCCGCGATCACGACGTTGGCGCTGATGCTTTTTCTTATGAGCGCTTTTGTAGCCTTTGCGCTTAATGCTAATCATTTGTCAAAAATCGTATCTCAGCAGCCGCCAATCGAGATATCCATGGCTTTGAGCGCGGAGCAAGCCGAAATTGATATTGTCGAAGACTTTCTACAAGATAACGTGTTCGTACAAATGTATGAGAAGAGAACACCGCTGCAGAATTATGAGCAGTTTAAGGAAGATTTGGGGAAGGACGAGCTGTGGAAGGATTTCGACTACAAGACTTATATTCCTCATACGTTTAACGTTCGTCTCAAGGATCCTGCGATGGCGGACGAGTTTGAACAAGCGATCGATGATTTGCCCGCGGTTCATGAGGTCATGATGGAATCGCAGCTGATGGCTTTTCTCGATAAAGTCAAATACTGGACGGCGCGCGTCGGCGTCATTGCCTTTATCGTCTTGACACTCATTGCGACACTTGTCATGACGAATACCGTTCGCATTGCGGCACTCTCGCGCTCACGCGAAATCAACATCATGAAGTACGTCGGTGCGACCAACAGGTACATACGTATTCCTTTCGTCATCGAAGGGGCGACGATCGGTTTGGTCGGTGCTTTGCTCGCCAGTATTTCCGCATCGCTGCTGTACAGCGAAGTTGCTAAAAGGCTTTCTCCCGATCCGTTGACGGCGCCTGTCTCCCGTTATGCGCTCTTGCCTTCCGGTCGTGTGACGCTCATCCTTTTTTTACTCAATATCCTGATCGGGATATTGCTCTGCACCATCATAAGCGCCGTCTCCGTCAGGAAGTACGCTAAAGTATAACGCTTGCCGACCAGCCAATATCATCGAACGGGCCGCGAAAAAGACGACAGATAGGACTGAACGTGACGGCCGCATCTTGGACTGTCAGGACTTCCATGCCCGTCGGCCTTGTTCTCTTTGTTCGTGATGTCATGTCTTTGTCACATTCCAAAACTTGGCAGCGGGAATATATCAATGATAAAATAAGTGTCCGCGGTGTCGTTGTTTGACTCAGTGAAGGAGGTTGCATGTCTAGAAAAACAACCGTAAAGCGATGGTCGATGCGACTTTTAGCGTCGTTTCTCGTTGTTTTGACCGTTTCGATCGGTTTTGCCCCTTTGACGGGCAGAGTAGAGGCTGCATCTTCGAAAGTCACTCAGGCGCAAAAGAAACTTAAGGGTATCCAGGATCAATTGGCGGCAACTAAGAGTGATCGCAACAAACTGGCGAACCGCCAGAAGAAATTGACGGGCGAGCTCGCATACCTCGAGAATCGTTCCAAGGAGCAGCGCAAAGTATACGACGAAGCACTTGAGCAGAAAGAGCTCGCGCTGGAAACAATGGTGATGTATCAGCAGAGCTATGCCTGCGCGTTGCAGGATCTGGACGATAAGGTGGCTCAATACGAACAGCGAATCGCTCGTATGTACGAATGGAATCAGAAGTCCGTCTTTGAGATGTTGATCACGTCGGACGATCTGGCAAGTTTCTTTACGACGATGCGTCTTATGAAAATTGTTGCTGATGCGGATGAGCAGGCGTTATCTGATCTTGAAGCCGCTTCCGCTCTTGCGGAAGAGCTGAAACAAGAGGCCGAAGAGTCGTACGAAGAGATGACGCAGCTTGTCAATGAAGCGGATGCCGTGCTCGCAGAGATAAAAAAAGAGCAGGCGTTGGCGAAAAAGCAGCTCAGCAAATTATCGAATTCGCTTGAATTGACAAAACAGAAGCAGGCGCAGCTTGAGAGAGACAAGACGAGTGCGGAACGTAATCTTAAAGCGATTAAGATTGAAGAAGAGGCAAAGAAAAAGCGGGCTTCGACAAAGACAACGAATATTCCTAGCTCCCGGAATGCGCTTTATGTCGGAACGGGTAAGTACATCTGGCCGACGCCCGGGTCTTTTTGGGTTACATCGCATTTCGGATGGCGCGCTAAGTACGGTCGCTTCCACTA
Organism: Clostridiaceae bacterium; assembly: GCA_012841145.1. Taxonomy (GTDB): domain Bacteria; phylum Bacillota; class Clostridia; order Saccharofermentanales; family DTU023; genus UBA4923. Next base: position 35,462 of record DUVH01000008.1, read on the forward strand.
TGGGACAGATATCGGGTGTGCGACGGGTACACGTATCGTGGCGATGGCGGACGGTGTCGTCACTTATGTCGGATGGCCGGGCAGCAACTACAACTGGGCGTATGGGAAAATGATCGTAATCAATCATTACGACGGTACGCAGACACGCTACGGTCACTTGAGCGCTTTTAATTGTCATATGGGACAGAAGGTTAAAGCCGGGCAGGTTATCGGTTACACAGGTAACACGGGTCGTTCGTCAGGTCCGCACCTGCACTTTGAAATTCGCGTCAACGGCAAACACGTCAACCCGATGAACTATTTCAAAAGGACAAGATAGTACGTCACGGCGTAAATGGCGAACACCTTCCGGTGGTTGCATGATGGTTCGCTTTGTCCATAACTTTGATCCGGAGAGGTGGTGTCTCAAAAATGAGGCGCCCCTTGTATATTAGTGCCCGCTAGGGTCGTGGTACCTCAGCGGTATTTTTTTGTTGATCCTATAAGCCTCGCGGGATAATAGATCCGTGCAGTTGAGGTGAGCTAGACCACTGGTTAAACAGAAATATTGCGCGAAATTGAGATACCCCTCGTTTTTTCCGTATATGGTTTTTCTTTGAAATGCGTTACACTGCTTCTGATTTCGGTGCGAGACGTGTACGGGCAAGTGGTATGATGATCTGAGTGGCTATATGACGATCATGCGCCTGCTTAAAAAGAAAATAGAATCATTTTATTTGTTGATTATCATTTGAAGCTGGGTAATTTTATGGATGAGCAAAAGAAAAATAATGAAGATTCGGTAGAACAACCTGCGACACATGATGTGCCGCCTGTCGATAACACGACGCAATATGGTCCGACGTACGGTCAGACTCCGTATGCTGAGAGTCGTCCGCCTGAACCCGGACCTTACTATCATCGCGATGATTACGGGCCGTACGCGCCTTCGCCGTATTCACCGCAACACGGTGCGAGGCCTGTCAATTATCAGAAGAAGCCTTCGTGCAAATGGCCCGTCTTTTTTGCCGTGTTGCTGACGGCGTCTCTCACATTTTTGGCAACGGTCGGAATAGGTTTCGTCTTGTTCGGACACGCAATCGTCGATGGAAAACCTGCACAAACAACGCCTCCCGGATCATCGTCGTTTACTTCGCCGCAGACGGATCAGACGGAGCCGAGCGCAAATGGCGGTAGGGGGGTTGTCGTATCTCAAGACGGCCTGTCGATCACTTTTCAGGATCAAGAGGGCATTAAGGACGCGCTCACAAAGTTTGCCTCAGTCTACAATCTTCTTCAAGATAATTACTTTGAGGAATTCTCTGACGGCGAGATGGTCGAAAAGATGATTGAAGGTCTCGCCGGACAAATGGGAAGTCCGTATACGTCCTATCTCACGCCTGAGTACTACGAAACGATTGAAGATTCAATGAAAGGCGAGTACGTGGGAATCGGCGCGATTGTTATGCGTGATCAGAGCAGCCAATACATTGTCAATGACCTGATTCCGGGAGGACCTGCCGAAAGGGACGGTCTGCACGTAGGCGATGTCTTTCGCGAGATTGATGGAGTCGATGCGTCGACGTTTGAAGATGTCGGTCAGTTGGCCGCATTTGTGCGCGGTGAAGAGGGTACGGATGTGACGCTCATTGTCTATCGTTCTTCGACGAATGAAGAGTTGACAATCACGCTTACGCGTGAGCATATTACGAACGTCTCCGTGCGTTCGCGCATGCTTGCGGACAATATCGGTTACATACACATCTCCGAGTTCTCGGAAAGCGCCGCGAAGAACTTTGAAAAGGCGGTGAAAGAACTCTATACGGGCGGCGCGAAGTCGTTTATCTTTGATTTGAGAAATAATGGCGGAGGCTATGCGCATGAATGTATCGGTATGCTCGATGTTCTGCTGCCGCCTATGGAAGTCGCATCTATTAAAGGACGTCAGGACGGCAAGGAGTATACGGATGTATGGAAGACGAAAAAGCCTGCCGTTATCCCGGAAGATGTGAAGTTTGTCATTCTCCTCAACGAGAATTCAGCCAGCGCGAGCGAACTGTTCTCCGGTGCCTTGCGCGATTTGGAACGAGCCGTTATTGTCGGACAACAGTCTTTCGGCAAAGGTGTCGGTTCGATAACGGTGCAGCTGGCGGATAAATCTGCTGTTCAAGTGACAAATTTCGCGTATTACCTGCCGAACGGCGAATCGGTTGAAGGCGTCGGACTCGAGCCGGACTTTATCGTCGAGTTGCCGGTCGAAGTGTCCGGCAAGCCGATCAGTTCGCTGACGCTTGAAGAGGATACGCAGCTTACAAAGGCGATCGAGCTGCTCCTGCCTTAAAAATCGATTAAAACGGGGGTGTCTCAAAAGAGGCTCCCTATCCTAAATTTTGACGCTCAGAGTTAAAATCTGGATTACATCGCACCGTGAGCGCGCTTAGCGAGCGGCATTCAGCTGGCATTCGGCGCGGTCAGCGTCGATAAAATGGCGTTTGACATCGATGTCTCTTCTGTCGTATCATAGTTCGGCGACCGCTCCGGCGGGGTCTTTTAATGTTGTCTGAAACAACAACCTCAGTCGGGCGAGACTGTTAAGTAGGAGGAACCGCACAATGGGTTATGCCATTATTAAAACCGGCGGAAAGCAATACCGCGTAGCCGTCGGGGACGAGATTTTTATTGAGACGATCGCCGGTGAGCCGGAGGACGAAGTGACGTTCGACGAAGTTCTCGCCGTATCCGATGGAAAGTCTCTTACGACAGGGACGCCCCTCGTCGAAGGCGCGACCGTTACGGGTAAAATCGTGAAACACGGTCGCGGTAAGAAAATCGTCGTTTTTAAGTACAAAGCGAAAAAGGGTTATCGCCGCAAGCAAGGTCATCGACAGCCCTACACGCGCGTGTTGATTGAAGCGATCAACAGTTAGAGTTAGCCGTTATGATACTCGCGACCTTCCACCATGATCATAAAGGTCGTATCACGGCCTTTCAGCTGGAGGGACATGCGAGAAACTGGAGACCATGGCCGGATATTATCTGTGCAGGCGTCTCTGCGATCGGGCAGACGACGATCGGAAGCATACAGGAACTCACCGGTGTCGAGCCTGATTACGTGTTGGAAAACGGAAACATCCGATGCGCCGTCGAGTACCCCGATGACGATAAACAGTCCGACGTCATCGCCACGCTGATGGCATCGACGAGAATAGGATGTCTTCAACTTGAAGACAGTTACGGAAAGAAATTTGTGACAGTCAACGATGTCTTCTATAGTGACACGGAGACTTAGAGAACAACATATCACGCGACTATTATTTTCGGCGCGTCAATGACATAGGAGGCAACAAATGATTAAAGTTAATCTTCAATTACTGGCTCATAAGATGGGCATGGGCAGTACGCGCAACGGTCGCGATTCCCGGTCTAAACGCCTAGGCGCGAAACTTGCAGACGGTCAGTTCTGCACGGCGGGAAGCATCATCTACCGTCAGCGCGGAACGAAAATTCATCCCGGCAATAATGTCGGTATCGGTAAAGACGACACGCTCTACGCAAAAGTGGACGGGACGGTGCGGTACGAGCGCATTTCCCGCAAGCGCAAACAGGCGAGCGTCTATCCTGTTGAAATGTAAGGATCGGGAGCGGCGTAAGCCGCTCTCATTCATTAGCGCATGTTTTTTGATCATACGACTATCGAAATAAAGTCCGGTAACGGCGGCAATGGCTGCGTCTCTTTTCGTCGCGAGAAATACATACCGAACGGCGGCCCTGACGGCGGCAACGGCGGGAGGGGCGGCGACGTGACGATTCGCGCCGACCGCAATGTCAATACGCTGCAGGATTACAGGTTTCAGCGCCATTTTGCCGCGGGGAACGGCGAGGACGGCAAAGGTAAAAAGATGGCGGGCGCAGGTGGCGCCGATCTCCTTCTGAAAGTACCTCCCGGCACGCTTATTCTCGAGTCGGAGACACGCGAACTCATCGCCGATTTGAGAAATGACGGTGATGAGATCCTTGTGGCGAAAGGCGGCGCCGGAGGCCGCGGGAACATGAATTTCGCGAATGCCGTTCGGCAGGCTCCTCGCTTTGCGACGGCAGGCAAGCTCGGTACAACATTGAAACTTGACCTCGAGTTGCGCCTGCTCGCCGATGCGGCGCTCGTCGGTTTTCCCAATGCGGGCAAGTCGACGCTGCTTTCCGTGATGTCGGCCGCTAAGCCGAAGATCGCTTCGTATCCTTTTACGACGTTGCAGCCTGTTTTGGGCGTCGTCGACGTATCGGGAGCGCGTTTCGTGCTCGCGGACGTACCCGGCCTGATCGAGGGGGCGTCTGAAGGGGCGGGGATGGGACACGACTTCCTGCGACACGTTGAGAGAGCGCGCCTTCTTTTACACGTTTTAGACGTTTCGAACTTCGACGGCACGGAGCCGATGGATCGCTTTACGGCGCTGAACAAAGAACTTGACAACTACAAGAACTTGCTTGTTTCACGTCCGCAGTGGGTCGTGTTGAACAAGATAGATCTTGTGTCTGAGGATACGGTCAATGAACTGCGCGAACAGCTCGAGGCGCTCGGGTATCGCGTGTTTGCCGTCTCAGGCGCGACGACAGAGGGTGTGACGGAGTTGAAAAAGGCGCTTGCGGCAGAAGTGTTGACCCTGCCTCCTCCTGAGCTCGATGAACTTGAGCAGCTTAAAGTCTATCGACTTGAGAAGAAGTATGATTTCTCCGTTTCGGAACAAAAGGGCGTCGTTTCAGTCGATGGCCCGTTCATCCATGAATTGATGCAATCGACAAATTTCAGCGATACGGAATCTTTCCGTCACTTCCAGAAACGTATCGTCGACAGCGGGATTCAAGACGCGCTTTTAGATGCCGGTGTCGAGGAAGGCGACGATGTCTTGCTGGATGGCGTGCCGTTTGAGTTTTTCCTTTAATATTTGTTTTACATTTTTCCGCAAATTATTACAGAATAGCAGCGCAAGCCGTTGATTGTTTGAGTCGTATGAAAAAGAATGTTACTTATTTTTTTACTGAAAGCAAATCATGTATAATCAAGTTACAGTTGAACGTAACGGTTGATCGCGTCAATAAGCGGTCAATGAGGAAGGAGTCATCATGAAGAAATATATCTGTGACATGTGCGGATACATCTATGATCCCGAAATGGGAGATCCTGACAACGGTGTGGCGCCCGGTACGCCGTTCGAAGACATTCCTGACGAGTGGGTATGCCCGCTTTGCGGAGTGCCTAAGAGCGAGTTTTCACTACACGAAGACTAAGCTTAGTCATACCTGAACGAAACTATGATGAGAAAGCCGGGTCTGCCCGGCTTTCTTTATACGGTTCAGTTCTTTTTTATGAGTGAACCTGATAAGATAAAAAAGTGAATGAAAGCAATTACATAATCTGTCGTTATGACAATCTGAAAGGATGGAACAGAGTGATACAGAGAATAAGTGATCGCGTCTCGCAAGTAGGCGCGCTTGATCCGCGATTGCCGTATTTTGACGCTTTGATGCCTACACCTTATGGCACGACCTACAACAGTTATTTTGTCCGCGGCGATGAAAAAACAGCTCTGATCGATCCTGTTCAAGAAGACACGGTTGATCAGTTATTGCAGAACCTCAAAGGGCTTCAAGTTGATAAGCTCGACTATATTTTCTGCCTGCACACGGAACAAGACCATGCCGGCGCAATTCCCGTACTGCGCGATATCTTTCCCGATGCTCAGCTCGTCGGAACGGCAAGGGTCGCCGAATTGATGGAATACCATTTCCATATCCCGCGCGATACATTCAAAATCGTCGCCGAGGGTGATTCAATCGAGCTTGGCGGCGTATCACTTATATGCATGCCGATACCTTTCGCGCATTGGCCGGACAACACGATGTTTTGGGTGCCGGAAGAGCGCGTCCTGTTCAGCTCTGATTTGTTCGGTAGCCACTATTCGCCCGCTATTCCGAACTGTCCCGACGAAGATATTTGGCTCCTTGAGACGCGCGCATACTTTTCCGAGATCATGATGCCGACGCGCAATCACGTCGCGCGTTACACGGCAAAAGTGAGGGAGCTCGATCCGAAGTTCATCTGTGCTTCACACGGTCCGGTGTGGCGCGATCCCTCAATCGTTCTGGATGCGTACGAGGAGATGGTCTCCGATAAAGTCCGTCGAGATGTTGTCATCGCCTATGTTTCGATGCACGGGAGTACCGCCCGTATGGTCGATGTTGTCGCGGATGAACTCTGTGCAGCCGGCATTCGCGTCGCACTCTTCGATCTCGGCGATCCGAACCGCGATCTTCGCACGTTGGTCGGCTCCGTCGTGACAGAGACCGTCAATGCCGGATCGCTGCTTTTGGCTTCGCCGACCGTGTTGGGCGGTCCGCATCCCGCGGTAGCGGCGATGGCGCTGTTAACAAACGCTTTCAACCCCGCGATTCGTTATCTTGGACTGCTCGGATCGTACGGCTGGGGAACTCAAATAGAAAAGCAGATCAGCGGGCTGACAGCGCGAGTGAAAGCCGAGCGGCTCGAGTCGGTTCTCGTCCGAGGGCTCCCGACAGAAGATGATGAGGTATCGCTCCGCAGGTACGCGCGCAACTTGGCCGATCTCCTGAAAGCGATCCCCGATGCGGAGGTTATTGGCGATTGAGTTTTCACCGATAGCCTTATCTTATAAAGAAGAAAAAGCGCGGGTCTTTTCGAGCCGCGCTTTTGTGTGTACCTTGTGAAGTAGATTTTTCGTTTCGGATGATCCCGATAATGTAATCTCTGTTCTAGTCGTCAGACTCTTTCGATTCCCGGGCATGCTTTTCGGAAGTATCTTTCAGAAGTGACTGAATCAACATGTTGACGATTTCATCCGATCGTTCACGCCAAGCCTGAGCCGCTTTATCCGCCATTTCCTCAGTCGGGAAACGAAGTTGCAAGAGAAAACTCGTGTCATTTCCTTCTTTTTGGCGGCACATAAGTTCGTATTGACCGTCCGAAGTGAGCTCGACTTTTACGGTTACGGCATCGGCCACTTTCCAGCGAAAACTGTGCTCATCGAGGTATTGGGTAATAAAACGTCTTGTCGCAGGGGGAATTTGGTGGTTGAGCGCCTCGATGACGGCCATTCCTTTCGCCGTGAGGTCGCACCGTTCAATGGTTCGATTGTGGGCGTCGAGAGCTTCTTCACCTTTGCGCGCCCCGACGTGCACGAGCCCCGTATCGACGAGTTCATCGAGCGCACGCGCCATAGCAAAATAGTCCATCGACAGCGTCGCGAGCGCTGTATCTTGGAGGTATGAGCGGCGAAGTCCCGGCGCTTGCTCAATGATGTAAAGCAACGTTAATTTATGGATTGAAAGATTCGTTTCGTGCATCTGCGATCCTCCGGGCAACGCGATCTGTCTAAAATCGATCATATCATAATGTGCCTTTGCCTCTTCATTTGCTATAATCATTCATGTAGCTTTGAGGGAGTGCGAGATCTAATATGACTTTTGATATACTCATTATTCTTATACTGCTGTTTTTCGTCTGGCTCGGCCACCGGCGCGGTCTGCTCCTGACTGCAGTCAGTTTTGTCAGTTCTCTGATCTCGATTGTCATCGCTTTTCTTTTAGTTCGACCGATTTCTAATTGGCTGTACAAGCTCGGTCTCTTTAGCGGAACGATGAAAGCTTTCTCCGATCAGATTCACGAGAGCGCCGGATCGTATCCCGCTTCCATTGCTCCCGTTCTCGAGAAATTCGGGATGCCTGAATCGTGGACGAGGCGAATTTTGCAAGCCCCCTCAACAGGTGGTGAGACGGCCGTCGAGACGGCTGTAAACTCTGTCTGGCTGCTCGTCCTCAGCGCTTTGGCGCTTATCGTCATCTATCTCGTTGTCAAAATTGTTCTCGGGCTTTTGGCGCGACTTCTCACTCCGACTCTCAACGGTATTCCTATCATCGGATGGTTCAATCGCGTCGGCGGACTTGTGCTCGGATTTGTCTGGGGCATTTTCACTTTGTGGATCGTCATGATGGTGCTCACTTCTTTCAGCATCTTGAGTCCTTCAATACGTCATTTCATCGACGATTCGAAGATTCTCGCCTTCATCTCTGAAAAAGATTTATTCAGATCACTCTTAGACACGATCTTTTAATTTCACCTAGTTGACAAAACGAGTAATTCTGATTATATTGTTTATTGGTTGGCACTCGACCCTTTAGAGTGCCAATTCCAAGAATTAGACAATATTTTAATACGGGAGGTTAGAAATGAATATCAAACCATTAGCTGACCGCGTGGTCATCAAGAGATTAGAAGCAGAAGAGACGACAAAGGGCGGTATCGTTTTACCGGGATCTGCGAAAGAGAAACCGCAAATCGTTGAAATCGTCGCCGTAGGTCCGGGGGGAATCGTCGATGGAAAAGACGTCATCATGGAAGTTGAAGTGGGCGATCGCGTCCTGATCAGCAAATATGCCGGGACTGAAGTGAAAATCGATGACGTGGAATATACGATTTTGAGACAGAGCGATATTCTCGCGATTGTTGACTAATCGCATGATAAAGATAGAAGGAGATAAGTAACATGGCAAAAGAATTGAAATATACGGAAGACGCACGTAAAGCTTTGGAAATCGGCGTCAACAAGCTCGCGGATACGGTTCGCATTACGCTTGGCCCGAAAGGCCGCAACGTCGTTCTCGACAAAACGTACGGAACGCCTGCCGTCACAAATGACGGCGTGACGATTGCGCGTGAGATCGAGCTCGAAGACCGCTTTGAAAATATCGGCGCGCAACTCGTCAAAGAAGTGGCAACGAAGACGAACGATGTCGCCGGTGACGGCACGACAACGGCAACGCTTCTCGCTCAGGCGATCATCCGCGAAGGAATTCGCAACGTCGCGGCAGGAGCCAACCCGATCATTCTCAAGCGCGGTATTGACAAGGCAGTCGCGACGGCCGTCGAAGCGATCGGCCGTAACAGCAAAGCCGTTGCAGATAAGAATGATATTTCACGCGTCGCCGCCATCTCGGCCAACGACGACGAGATCGGCCTTGAGATCGCAAAGGCGATGGACTCCGTGACGAACGACGGCGTGATCACTGTTGAAGAGTCGCAGACGATGGGCACTGAGCTTGAGATCGTTGAGGGTATGCAGTTTGACCGCGGCTACATTTCAGCCTACATGGTCACCGATACGACTAAAATGGAAGTCGTGTACGACGATCCTTATATCCTGATTACCGACAAGAAAATCTCCAGCATTCAGGATCTGATCCCTCTTCTCGAGAAGGTCATTCAGAGCGGCGGACGCCTCTTGATCATCGCGGAAGACGTCGAGGGAGAAGCGCTCTCCACCATTATCTTGAATAAGCTGCGCGGAACGTTCCAGTGTACCGCGGTAAAAGCTCCGGGATTCGGTGATCGCAGAAAAGAGATGCTCCAGGACATCGCCATTTTGACAGGCGGCAAAGTCGTTTCAACCGATCTCGGTATGGAACTGAAAGACGTTGAGCTGGCCGACCTCGGTCGCGCACGTCAGGTTAAAGTCGACAAGGATACGACCGTTATCGTCGATGGCGCAGGATCTCCTGACGCCCTGAAAGATCGCGTTAACGCCATCCGCGCGCAAATCGAAGAAACGACTTCGGATTTCGATCGCGAAAAGCTGCAAGAGCGCTTGGCCAAACTAGCCGGCGGTGTTGCCGTCATTAAGGTCGGGGCTGCCACGGAAGTCGAAATGAAAGAGCGCAAGCTCCGCATTGAGGATGCCCTTTCGGCAACCCGCGCTGCCGTTGAAGAAGGTATTGTCGCCGGCGGCGGTACGGCTTATATCGATGTGCTCGATGAAGTGGCCGCGTTGCTCGAAAACATGCAGGGCGACGAGCGCACAGGCGTGTCGATCATCTTGCGCGCGCTTGAAGAGCCTGTTCGTCAGATCGCCGTGAACGGCGGATTCGACGGAAGCGTCGTCTGTGAGAAAGTGAAGTCGCGCGAAAAAGGCGTCGGCTTCAACGTGCTTACGGAAGAGTATGTCGACATGGTCTCCGCCGGTATCGTGGATCCCGCGAAGGTGACGAGATCGGCACTGCAGAATGCGGCGTCCATCGCCTCCGTTCTGTTGACGACAGAGGCCGTTGTGGCGAACATTCCCGAGCCCGAGCCGATGATGCCTCCGCAGGGCGGCATGTATTAAGCCGAATGAATTAGTAAAGTAGGCGGCTCAGCCTCCCACATGAGTGTCGCAGGCAAAAGCTGAGTCAGCCATATTTTAGGAGAGTTCTCGTAAACGAAGTTGTTTCGCGAGAGCTCTCCTTTTACTTTGCGATCGTATCCGTGATGGTTGAGTTAGGCGATACGGGTAGCCGTGGTATAGTGTTCTATGTATCAAGGAATTGAGAACGAGCGGCCGTGAACAGAGAGAACAAATCGTCAGAATATCACGAATCTTCTGCCATGCAGCGGGCATTTCAGCGTCCCGTTATTGTTGCTGTCGTCGTTGCATGGGTCGTTTTGTTCGTGTCGGTCGTCGCTCTTTCACAAGTATCGCAGGAGCAAACCGAATTGCCGGATGATACCGGCAGAGGCATCGTCGTCAGTGAATCTTTCTCGTTGCAGAACGCTCCCGCGTCGTCTATACGGATTCACGCAAATGTTCCTATGAGAGTTGAGGACAGCGGCCTTGCGATTCTCGATGCGGGCGGACGGGAACAGTCATTCATCCAATATCCCTATCGACAACCGAGTCTTCATGAAACGGGAGACGCTCTGATGATCGTTCCAAGACACGAGACGGAGATGATGCTTGTCTTGCCCGACGCGACGACGATTGAGCTCGTCGTTGAGATGATCGTTCAGTGCGGAGACTATCGTGACGGATACGTGCTTGCGCTCGGACAGGCAGCCAACAATGTTACCGGAGTCTCGCTTTATAAAATACCGCAGGCAACGCCCTTGTTGGAAATACCGATATCAGAAGACGGGCGGCCGATCCGTGTTTCTTTTGCAAAGAGCGGGCGATTTTTCGACGTGCTGCTCGCCGATTTTTCTGACGGGAGGCCCGTAACGCGTGTGCAGCGTTTTAGTTTTTCCGGTGATTTGGTTTCCGATCGACGGTATTCCGATTTCAGTTTCATGCCCGCTATTCTCCAGCTTCACGATAAAGAACAAGTGCTTTTTAATGAACGGGACATTCTTGCCATCAATCCGGAATCAGGCGAGGTGAGGCTCACTCGTTCATTCGATCAAATTGTGCAGATTGAGCTGAAATCGGGATGTCTGGGCATGCGTACCATCGATGAGGGGCGGATGTCTCTGTTGTTTCTTCGGGAAGCATCCGACCGAAGTGACCGGGTATTCATAGAGGCGGAATGTGAGGAAGAATTGCTCGGTTTTGCACTTTCAAGTGATGGCGTTTACGCGCTGGGCATGACGGAGAAGACCTTAAAGCTGTTTGACACCATGACAGGCAAACTTGTCTCTGAGCGGGACGGCTTGCTTGGGATGACGAGAGTTTTGACGATAACGGAGCGCGATTTCCTTGTGCTGACGGAAGAGGAAGCGGCTATCGTCTCCATTCGATAAATGCAATGTCGGGAGGTCAGTTTCTTCTTATGAACGCTCTGAACGGCAAAAGGATTACGACAGGTAAGAGGTTTTTTGATTGAACGCTGATTATCAGGCAGTCCACGAATGCGATATGCTCATCGTCGGAGGCGGGGCTTCCGGTATTCTCGCGGCGCTCGGTGCCGTGTATGATGCGGGTTTCAGCGGCTCCGTTATGATTATCGAAAAAGAGGATCGTCCGCTTCGCAAAGTACTTGCCAGCGGTAACGGACGATGCAATCTTGCCAACATGTCGGATCTTGAAGGGCGTTATCATGGGGCGAATCCGTCTTTTGTGAACGGCGCGCTTCACAGGCTGCCCGTGACCGAGATGCTTGATCTTTTCGAAAGATGGGGACTCAGGACAAGAGTCGATCATGCCAACCGTGTCTACCCGTGCTCCATGCAGGCCAAATCGGTTTCGCTCGTCCTTCTTAGGGCGCTCGCACATTACGACCTTTCAGTGCGGACGGAGACGGAGATTCTGTCGATCGAAAAACTGGAAAACGGTTTCGAAGCAGCGCTTTCCGATGGAACAGCTGTAAAAACGCGTGCCGTTATTATGGCGGCGGGGAGCCCCGCGTCGCCCAATCTGGGAGGATCGTTTTCCGGTCTTTCTATCTTACAGCGGCTCGGACATACTGTTTTCGAGCCCATGCCGGCTCTTGTTCCTCTGACTTTGACGAAGGCCGATGTTTTGAAGGGCGCGGAAGGCGTTCGTTTTCGCGGCGGCGCCCGTTTCGAATCGTACTTCGGCGAAAGCTCGCCAACCGTGAAAGGCGAATTCCTCGTCACGTCATACGGACTGTCAGGTATCGCGTCGATGGAGCTGGCGCGCTACGTCTCCAAAGCGGAAGTGCGTGGCAGGGCGGAAAGTCGAGAAAACGGTGACGGTATCGGGCAAGTCGTCATCGATTTCCTTCCCGAGATCGGTCTGAACGAGCTGAAAGCACACCTTGAGTCGTCCGCGTATGCTTTTCCGACCGACCGTGCAAGACAGCAAGATCGCCACGACTCAAGGAGGCTCTATACAGAGCAACCGGCTTCGTCGTCGTGTAAAAAGGAAGACATGGTCGATTTGAATGCGCTGTTAGCCGGTGTCGTTCCGGAAAAAATCGGTCGCGTAATCCTCTCATCGATCAATAGCAACCGTTTGCGGAAACCGCAATTGTTTGCGGCGATCGCCGAATCCTTGAAAAAATTCGAGCTCTCAGTCGAGGGGACGCGCGGCTTTGAATTTGCCCAAGTCGCGGCGGGCGGAGCCGCGACGGCGGATTTCGATGCCGTTACCTTGATGTCCGAGAAAGTCCCCGGTCTTTTTGCCTGCGGTGAAATACTTGACATCGACGGCGACACGGGCGGCTACAATCTTCTCTGGGCATTTGCTTCGGGATATCAAGCGGGTATCAGCGCTGCCCGCTACTTGATGGACGATTGAGTCGGTGACAGGCGAAGTGAACCGAAATCGGCCTATTGATGTCCGTCATCAGGCGGCAATTGCCGACGCGTTGCTCACGTGGTTTGATATACACGCGCGCGATCTTCCGTGGAGACGGGAGATACCGTATCGCGTTCGCACAGATTTACGACATCGCTTGAAGGAATTTACAGAGGGACACCCATACGCGGAACGCCTGACGTTGAGGCGCGATCCCTACACGGTTGTCGTGTCGGAACTAATGTTGCAACAGACGCAAGTCAGCGCCGTTATTCCCTATTACAAGCGATTCATGGAACGTTTCCCGACTGTTGAGGCGCTTGCTGAAGGTGACGAGACAGACGTTCTCAAGCTGTGGGAAGGACTCGGTTATTATCGGCGTGCGCGTTCCCTTAGCGCTCTGGCAAAAAATGTTGTCGAAAACTACGACGGCATTATTCCTCCGAACAAAAAAATGTTGCTGTCCTTGCCCGGTATCGGTCCGTACACTGCCGGAGCGATTCTCTCTTTTGCTTACGATTTGCCTGAGCCTGCTGTTGACGGCAATGTTGTCCGTGTCTTTTCAAGACTGGATGCCGAGCCCCATGTGCGAGGCGATGTAAAAGCCATGCGATCCGTTGCCGGTCGAGTGCGGGAGTTGATTCCGGGCGATCGTGCAGGGGACTTCAATGAAACGCTTATGGATTTAGGGGCAACCGTCTGCACGCCATCGTCACCCGAGTGTTCGGTTTGCCCATTACAAAGCCTGTGTCAAGCCTGCGTTCTCGACGCGGTCGATCTCTTCCCTGTGCGTAAAGACAGCGAAGAACGGCCGGTCGACAAGTTTTCATACGTACTGCTGCACCGCGGTGACCTCGTCTACGTTCAACGTAGGGCGAAGGGATTGCTTGAAGGATTGTATGAGTTTTGTCCTTTGGATCGCGCCTATGGAATGGAAGAGGAGGAGTCCTTCCGTAAGTCGCTTTGTCAGGAGTTGAGGGGCGAGCGGCTCGCAAATGCTTTGCCGGACGATATGAACGTCAGGGAGGGTATAGGTGAATATGGAGATGCAAGTTCATATGAAGTAGGGCGCGCCGAGCTTTCAGGATTCGATAACGCCGATCATTCGGCTTTAGGCGGCATCGTCGACGGATCGGCATCGGTGAATTTTGTCGGTGACAGAAGGGCCGTATACTCTCACAGAATTTGGGAAGTCGCGTGTTGGGAAGTTGAATTTACGGCACGTGCTGAAAAGTATCCGAATATTAATGCCGACCTTACAGGAGAGTGGGTAACGCTGAAAGAACTCTCTGAACTGCCTTTCCCTGCTGTACTTGTTCCATGGCGCGACGCATTTCTTGCGCGTTACAGGTAGCCGTCTTGTCAATTCCCAATCACTGTGATACCATAGCGTACGTTATCAATTCGATTCATTGCCGATTAGTGTAACGGTAGCACACCTGACTCTGACTCAGTTTGTCCGGGTTCAAATCCTGGATCGGCAGCCATACTGTGAAACCCTTGCGGCTGTAGCGTTGCAAGGGTTTGCACTTCACCGAACTTTTGTTTTGTATTATAGTTTTGCTCCATATTCCGCACACGATTCGATATCGCCATCTTCGCATTGTCCATCATAGAGTCGGTTAGCCCGATGTAATACTTTAGTGTTGTTGAGATGTCGGTGTGCCCCATAAGAGACGTAAGTGCTTGTTCCGGCACACCAGCCTCGGCCATGTGGGTTGCAAATGTATGACGAAAATCATACAGCGTAAAAGAGATTCGTGGCGTTGTTTTGCGTCTAAGCCTATTGAATGCTGTTAGTACAGAACTCATTGTGGGCTTACCTATTGCGGATGGGAATAGCCAATTTTCTTGCGTGGTAGATATTCCTACTCTATTTATTTGATCCTTTAAGATTGCTCTAATTTCAGGCGTTATAGGGATGTCGCGCATGGCGTGTTTGTTTTTGAGGGCAGACAGACCGTGCATGGTCACGCCACGTCTGATTTCGATCATATTCCCCGTTACATCTTGAATTTGTAAGCCTAGCGCCTCAGATGGGCGCATCCCAGTTGCAAATAGTATGCGATAGTAGTTTTCGTATTTTGTTCCACGCGCAACATTAAAAAATCGCTGAAGCTCATCGTCTGAAATAACACGGTTTTTAGTCGGTTTGTTGCTTGTTGTTTTGTAATTAAATCTGAATCCTGCTGTTGGTGAGGTTAACGCTATACCTAATGAGTGGATCGCCCAATTATATGGACGCGAGATACAACCGCGGATTTTTTTGATGGTTGATGTAGCTAGCCCTTTCTTCATAGCAGACGTTAGAACTCGGTTTACGTCATAGCTTGTTATATCGTGTAGCTTTTTATGACCTATAAGAGGCTTAACGTGATCTCTGTATAGGCCAGCCGTAGTCTCCGCATCAGATTGAGAATTATGAAAGGCTAGGTATTGGTCAAAAAACATTTCAAACAACTCGTTAAGTGTTTCGGCTCGTATTTCTCCGTCAGCTAATTTATCTAACTCTTCGCAACGCCTTAAAAACGCTGAGCGAGATTCTTTGCGACGGGATGTAAGTTTGTGGCGCTTACCAAACGCATCGGTGACTGAGTAGATGTACCTACCGTCAGATCGTTTGTGAACACGGTTTTTTGGCATGATATGTCCTCCTTGCTTGTTGTTTATTGGAGGCTATTCGGTGTGATACAATAACCGTAAGCCTCTGGCTTATGTAATCAGCCGCCCGCTCCTTATAAAGTTATATGACTAGCTATCACAAAGGGCGGCTGGTTTTTTAATTTAATCAAATCTTACTCCAACCTCTTTGCCGATATCCTTAAGATTTTCCATCAATATGTGAAGCATGACGAGTTCAGCTAGAGATAAGTCGCGCTCCTCCATCATGGCCATGTTAAATATACCCATAACAGAGTAAGTGTTCTGGACTAATCGATTAGAGGCACTTACAGCATCTTCCATGAACATCAGCTTGCCTGTGTTGGACGTTAAAGTGCTATATACCGTACCGTCAGGGCTATAATGCTGGCTCACTGCCTCCGATACTCGTTCATGAACTTTTGCATAATAACCGAGAACCTCATATGTGTCGGCTATGGATTTCTTTAATTCAGGCGAGAGCGTTACTGTCGGCGTCGGTTCTTCCGTCTCTGTCGGCTCAGGTTCGCTAGCACCGCACGCCGCCACGGGCAGTGCGATGGCAAATAATACAACAATAGCCATTAGTCGTTTCATATTCTCCTCCTTATCTAGCCGGTGTCTCCCAACCGACCACAATACCCTCAATCCGCGTCTGCTTCAGGTCGTAGCCTGTCACGGTACGATCCCGCCAGTCTGGATTATCCGAGACTAGCGTGATCTGGTCTGTGTCGAAGTAGACGCGCTTAATCACAGTCTCGCCGTCTATATCTAAAACGTAAATCTGGCCGTCCATCCGGTCGTAGTTTTTCCGCACGAACACGATATCGCCGTCACTGATCGTGGGCGACATGGACTCACCCGTAACATCGAGCGTGAAGTCGTGGTCGGGAATTTCAGTTGTGTGAATAATGCGATGTGCCTGTACAGGGTCGAGGTTGCCATAACCCGTACCCGCGGCGGCACGACCGAGGGTGTAGATGTGCTGGTCGTCCTCGACGACGGTGGGGCGGTCGTATTTGCCGGAGGCTTTGAGTAGCTCTGCGTGGTCGTAGACGGCTTGCTGGCCGTCATCATTAAGCGTTTCCATCACCTCGACGGTTTTAGTTATCCTATAAGAAGGTATAGACTTTTTACGTTTACTGTTCCACTGCAACAAAACAGCCACGTCAACGTTCAGCGCTTTTGCAATCTTATAGGTATTATTTTGTTTAGGCACATACTCGCCCGATAAGTAAGAGCTGATAGCGCCTTTACTAATTCCAGTCAACTTAACTAAATCGGATTGCTGCATGTTTCGTTCAATCAATAGAGCTTTCAAAATATCCGCAAAACTATCGCTCATAATCACTCACCTCGCTCCATTTACAATATACAGTATAATTCCAGAAAAGTAAATTAATGTGGAAAATATTTTTAGAATTATGAACAAAAGTGCTTGACAAGTGTTTTTGCTTGCGTTAAAGTTAGTTCAGATACCTAAACAGGAGGAGAGCTTGATGGTATGGGATTACTCTAAATTAAGAGGTCAGATCAAAGAAAAGTTCGGAACTCAAGCGGCTTTCGCCAAAGCAATCGGAATTTCTACGACAAGTTTATCTCTAAAGCTCAATAATGAGCGCGAATTTACGCAAGCTGAGATAAATGCAAGCGTAGATGTGCTTGGTGTGCCGTATTCCGACGTAGAGTCACTTTTTTTTACCCAAGTGGTTTAGAAAACTGAACAACAATAGAAAGGATCGCACAGATGCAAGACCCAATCATTATTAAATTCGATCTAAATGCTGACGACGCGTTTATGGAAAATCTTCACAGAGAGTTGCGCAAAGGGTACATAAAAATTCCTAGCAACCAAAGAATCGAAATTATCAACCCAAACCAAAAACCAATCGAACAGCTAGAGGAAGAACTGAAGCGAGAGGCGTTGGAGTACGCGATTGCGCTCTTAAAACAGAGTTACGTCAACGACGAAGAAGCGGCTCAAATCAAGGTCATTCTCGATCACGTGCTTCAAGACATTTTCAACCCGAACGTTGAGGGCGGAGGCACACCATGACCCGCAACCAAATCGACTACACCTCGCTCGACGAATGGCGACGCGACCGCGGTATCACGATTATCCAACTGTCGGAAGTCGCACGCGATAAAGGCGTGAAGGTCGCACCCCGGACTATCGGTGAGGCGTTTAGGTTCGGTCTGCCGTTGCACGGACGCGTGATGCTTGCATGGCGGGACGCGTTCGGGTGGACGAACGAGGAAATGCTGTGGCTGTGCATGAACGGCCCGCAAGTGAAATTGAACTAAGGAAGATTAGAAAGGAATGTAGAAACAATGAAAATCAAAGAAATCACACATCAACACAGAAGAGACTTTTACGCCATTTACGAGTGCCAATTTTGCGGCCACGAAGAAAAGGGCACAGGATACGACGACGCTAACTTCCACAACAACGTTATCCCAAAAATGAAATGCAAAAGCTGTGGCAAGTCAGTCATCGAAAACGGCGATGAACTCAAGTCCGAGTATCGCCCTTTAAGCACGAAGTATCCGGCAGGATACCAAATTTAAGGAGGAACACATGATCGATTTGGACAGGATTCAAGAACTAATGGACGAGAAGTACATGTCCAGCAGACAGGTTGACTTGAAGGCTGGACTGGGCGTGGGGGTGACTAAGCGATTGTTGCGGACAGGCAAGGGCAGTTTCACAACGATTAAGAAGATCGCCCGCGCGCTGGAGGTAGAACCGATTGAGCTGATTAAGGGTGAGAAGGGAAAGAAGAAATGAGAGCAGGAATAAAAAAGAGCGGCTATATGCGTGCAGAAATAAAAAAGAGCGGCTCGACCGCAAATCACACCGCTCTACGACACACTGGCCGCACAGCTATTGTATCACGTTCCAGATCGCTTGTCACGCTTGCGTGGCTATCCGTTTATATCGGCATAGCGTTGCTGGTAGCCCTCGTTGGGAGATTCGATACGGAATTACTAGCGGGGCGCATAGGTGAACTGTATGCGTTCGAGGCGATCACGTCAGCGGTGGCAATCGTGATGGGTCTGATCGTCATCAAGTTGGAAGGAGCGTTCGATGAAACTGAACTTGAAGATGATCGCTAAGCGCTGTCAGTGGGAATACGAACGTGCGGTTGACCGAGGCGATCACGACGTGGCTAGAGTGCTTAGGTACTGCTTGTGCGGTTCAACCTATAACGGGTCACCGGACTACAAATACACGCCGACCAGCAACACGATCAGGGCGTTAAACGCGACGGAGGGGTTGAGATGAGTAACGATGCAAGGCTTGACGGATTTAACCCATGTCCGCTATGCGGGCGTAAGGATTACTTGTGGGCGGACTCGGAGGAGAGTTATGAACGCGGGCTTGAGCGGTATATGTTTTCGTCCGTTGCGATTACGTGCAATCGTTGCGGGCTTACCCTGCAAAATTTCCAAAAGGAACTTGGGTTCGACGAGCGCCGAACCGCTCTACGCAAGCAATGGAACCGCCTAGCTGCGGTACCGGAATCATCGGAGGTGCCCTGTGACAGCTAAATATTACTACGGCACCCGCCGCAGATTCAGACCGTCGATGGCACTGCCGGTAAACGGGTTCCACGAACTGCAAGAAACCGACGCAAACCGGCACTGGTTCACGGCGATTGTGACGTATAAGCGCCCGTTGACGGACGAGGAGTTAGATGAGTTCGGGTTGGTTGTACTCAGTCCGAGTCTGGCTAGGCGGATATTGGGTAGATACGAAAAATTAGAGATTAGGGATAAAAAGGAGAGATCACATGACTAAGACACACTGGAGAAAAATACTAGAGACAGACTACCTCGGAGGGTTCGATCTCGACGACGGTAAGGGAAATTTTAGAGAGATCGACGCAACAATCAAGAAGGCTGAGCGTCGTGAGGTGAAAGACCAGAACGGGAACAATGAGACGTGCTTAGTGATCGAGTTTACCGACAAGGATATAAAACCGATGATCCTGAACGTCACGAACTCGCGGATGCTCGAGAAGCTGTTCAAATCGTCCTATATCGAGGACTGGGAAGGTAAAACAATTCGTATCGGTACGGAGAAGGTCAGGGCGTTCGGTGAGTGGCATAACGCGCTTAGGGTAAGAAATTTTATCCCTAAGCCTAAAAACACCGACATCATCTGCTCCGACTGTGGAGGAGTCGTTAAGGGTCGCGGCAAGGCTACGGCACAGATCGTGGCGGATAACGCCGTGAAGGAGTTCGGCCAGCCTGTGTGCCTTGATTGTTGGGAGAAACGCAAGGCGGTCACGGAACAGTACGCGAACGAGTTAGGTGAGAAGCCAGAACAGCTCGGCGGTATGCTGGGCGAGTTGCCTGATCCGAGGGAGGCAGAGTAGATGGATTACGTTATGAAGTTCATGGCTGAAGAAGCCTTCACGGAACAGGTTAAGCGCGGCGAATATGACGATGACATCCGCGGGTTCATGCGCGAGAGTGCGAAGGCGGCGATTGTCGCGAGGTGGGTGCAAACGTTCCTGATCCCGCAACTGCTTCTATCCAAGATGGCTGGCGATCAGCGTATGAAAAAACAGGCAGATTTCCTACTTAACAACCTCGATAAAGTGCTGGAGAGTATTGAGATAACGACAAGGGCGATGGAGGATGACGACGACCCCGAACCCGACTTCGAGTTCAACTTCCTCCACGACATGACAAACGGTATCGGTATGATCCTGCCGTTCGAGGATAAGGGGGGTACGCCGTGTTAGTTACTCATGAGAACTACCGCTCACCCGAAGCCAATCAATTCTACATGTCATACAGCCAGTACACGGACTTCCAACGCTGTGAGGCACGCGCACTGGCAATCATCCGCGGCGAGTACGAGGAGGAAGTAACCACAGCGTTGTTGCAGGGTGGTTACGTGGACGCCTACGTTGCGGGTACGCTCGACCAGTTTAAGGAAGAACATCCTGAAATGTTCTCGTCACGTGGTGCAACCAAGGGCGAACTCAAAGCCGATTTCAGACACCTCGACACCGTGATCGCACGGTTCATGTCAGACGCGGTGTTCACGGAATACCTCAAGGGCGACAAACAGGTCATCGTCACGGGCGAGAT
This sequence comes from Clostridiaceae bacterium, assembly GCA_012841145.1. Lineage (GTDB taxonomy): Bacteria > Bacillota > Clostridia > Saccharofermentanales > DTU023 > UBA4923. Next base: position 56,221 of record DUVH01000008.1, read on the forward strand.
TAGCGGCATCCCGTTCAAGGGCATGGTGGACGTGCTACATCGTGACCGGATCGTGGACATGAAGTGCGTTAAGGATTTCAGCCGTGTCTGGAGCGACAAACACGGACAGTACGTAAACTTCGTCACGGCATGGGGTTACGCGTATCAGGCGGCGATCTACCGCGAGCTGGTACGCCAGACCACGGGCGATACGTTGCCGTTCTACATCGCGGCGGTCACGAAAGAGAAAACGCCCGACATCGCCGTGCTGTCGTTTCAGGATCAGGAGCTGGACGTACTGCTCGAAGAAATTTCGTACTGGGCGGAAAAATATCAACAGGTCAAAACCGGCGAGGTCGAACCCGAGCGTTGTGGGCAATGCGATTACTGCAAGCTGACGCGTGTTTTGACAGAGCCGGTGGAATACAGAGAATTTCTAGGATAGGAGATTAAGGAATGAATGTATTTGTAGGAGTGGGTCGGCTCACGAAAGACCCTGAACTAAGGGAGACGCGATCAGGAACGGAGGTATGCAATTTCACGCTCGCATTACAGCGACCTTTTAAGAACAGCGACGGTGACTACATAACCGACTTCCCGATGTGTACGGCATGGAAACACAACGCACGGTTCATCAGTAAGTATTTCAAGAAGGGCGATCCGATCAGTATTGTCGGTTCAATCCAGACACGCAACTACGACGGAGACGACGGCAAGCGTGTGTACATAACTGAGATCAACGTAGACCGCGCCGAGTTTGTTGGGAGTAAGTCCAACAATTCCAGCCGTAATAGCGACAACTATTTCGACGAACCCGAATACCCGTCCGGCGGCGATAACGATCTGCCGTTCGACTTCTAATTCGTATGTTCGACCGCATCAAACAAACCGTTTCGATGGCAGACATCCTCGACCACTACGACCTAAAACCGAGCCGGTCAGGGCACATCGTCTGCCCGTTCCATCCCGATACTGATCCGTCGCTAAGTATATTCGGCAGACAGCGCAGATGGCACTGTTTCGGGTGCGGTCGTGGGGGTACAGTGCTCGATTTCGTGATGCACATGGAGGGGGTATCGCTGACAGAGGCGGCGGGGCTGATAGAGGGGTGGTTTAACATCGCAACCCCGTCGCCACAGTCGAGAGAAGAACGGGTCAAACAAGGGATAGCACGCCTAGAAAAGAACCGAAACAGACGTAGGCGTGCAAACGACGAACTAAGACTGTTAAACATGATTAAAACTATTAATAGGTATAACAAAATACTATCTACCGCAACCGAATGGACTCCAGAGCTAGAGGAAGCGTGCGCGAACATCGCCCAAGTGGAGTACGAGGCGGATTGTCTTGAGGAGAAATTGTATGGCTGACAAGGATATGATCGCGTTTGATTTCTCCAAGCTGACAGAGGAGATGTTACTGCGTAGCGACGAACCGTATGCGTACATCTATTCGCTGAGGCATGACGAGTTTTATCAAGAACAAGAACTGTACGCAATGTCAGAGTATGTGCGCAAGAAGTTCGGGTTCAGGCGATTCATGACGATGTACAGAAGCTACGAAAGCTCAATGAAACTCGTACATGCTCGCATTGTCGGTATGACGGAATTTCACGGGCAACCGTTGCAGATGAGCCTTATCGGGTGGGTTGCCGACGATGCTGGTGTTTACCGCGAAACCAACTACGGCAGAGAATACGCTTGCAAGCATCCGATCATGCCTGTTGAACGCATACGCAACATCGACACAGGATCAGAGAAGATCAGACTCGCATACAGGTTGCCGGGCGCTGGATGGAGTACACAGTTAGTTGTTGATAAATCAGTTATAGCGTCGCCGCAGCAGATCATTAAATTGGCTGACTACGGCGTGTCGGTCACGACCGAAACAGCTAGACCGCTGATCGCGTTCCTGCAAGACGTTGAGGCACACAATTACGAGCTGATTCCAACCATTATGTCAGCGTCGCGCATGGGTTGGGTAAATGGTCAATTCCTGCCATACGACGCTGAGATTATGTTCGACGGCGAGGCATCGTTTAAGGCGCTCTACGACAGCATAGGAAGCGAGGGAGACTACGAGGAGTGGTTGACGGTAGTCCGTGACGCACGACGCGCACATCCAGCTGTTAGGGCGGTTCTAGCGACATCGTTTGCATCGGTGCTAATCGAGCCTCTAGGTATTCTCCCTTCATTTACTCACATATGGAGTACGGAATCTGCAACAGGCAAGACGGTTATTGCAATGTTAGGCGCGTCCATATGGGGCGATCCTGATGGCGGACGATACATGCAGACGTTTAATACGACCGAGGTGGCTAGTGAAAAAACGTGCGCGTTCCTTAATTCAATGCCGTTGGTCATGGACGAACTTCAAGTATCGAACAGCAAACAATTCAATGTGTACAAGATCGCGCAAGGCGTAGGACGCGCTAGAGGAACTAAGGATGGCGGTATCGAGAAAACGTCGAGCTGGAGGCTTACGTGTATCACAACAGGCGAGTCACCGCTTGTATCTTCCTCAGATGGCGCGGGCGCGGTTGCACGTGTGGTTGATATCGAGATTGACGGGGTGGTGTTCGATGTTGATAGCGGGCAACGCATTACAGGCGTGATTAGACAGAATTACGGTCACGCCGGAAAGAAGTTCGTACAAGCGGTTAAGGATGTAGGGCTAGAGGAGCTGAAAGAAAGATACGCCGAACGGTTATCCGACGTAAGAAAGAACTTAGACGTACAGGACAAGCAAATCATGACCGCCGCGGCGCTATTGGTCGCTGACGAGATCGCGGATGAGTTTATCTTCCAAGACGATATGGGACGGTTAGGCATGAACGATTTAGCGCCGTATCTAAAAACCCGTGAACAAGTCAGTATCGAGCAGCGCGCATACGACCTACTGATTGACTGGATCGCATCGAACGCAAACAAGTTTTCAGACGATTATCCGTATGAACGATACGGTGTAATCGAGGGCAATGTCGTCTATATCATCCGAAAGATATTCAATGAAATTATGCAAAACGAAGGGTTCACACACCAGTCCGTAGCGTCTGCGATGGCAAAAAAGGACATGATTATCGTAAATCACGCCTCAGATCACAGAAGAAATGACATCGGAAAGCGAATTAACGGTCATTTGTGCAGATGCATAGCATTAAGGGTCGATAACGAGGAGGATATTGTGTGGTTATAACAAACGCTGTTACCCATGTTACCCATTTACCCCCACGAAATTACCCCTATATAGAGAGTGTGTATAACTTTGATTTTTTGAGTCAAAAACAGGGTAGTTATACACACATTCCCCTTAAGGAAATTCTTAAAAATATGGGTAAAAAGGGTAACAGGGTATCTCAAACACCGTCGTATCAATGCTTTCAGCCGTTACCAGTAAAAAATCCTACTGGTAACAGTAAAAATGAAAACCGCTGTAACGCCGTCACAGCAACAGTTACAGCCGTTACCCGTAAATAATGGCTACTGGTAACATGAATAATATTCACAGAAACGAGTAAATATGCAACCAAAACTAACACTTAGGCCCTACCAGAACGAGATCGTCCAGCGTATGCCGGTCGAGTGGCGGCGTGGGAATAAACGGTTGCTGATCTGCTCGCCATGCGGTTCAGGAAAAACGACCGTGTTTGCCGAGGTCGCCCGCCGCGTACAAGAAAACGGCAAGCGTGTCTGGTTCCTAGTCCATCGCCGGGAACTCCTAGACCAGACCAAGGACACGTTCAAGCGGTTCGGCATACCGATGGATACCATTCATATCGGTATGTTCAGCACGGCTATTAAACGTCTGCCCCCAAACCCAGATCTGATCGTGCATGACGAGTGTCACCGTACCTTAGCCCGGACGTGGCTGAACGTTATCAATCAGTACCCGGACACGCACATGGTCGGACTCACGGCGACACCGTGCCGGCTCGATGGGAAACCGTTAGGCGCGGTGTATGACGTGCTGATCGAGGGCGCGACGACGCAGAGCCTGATCGATCAGGGTTATTTAGCACCGTATCGGATGGTGGTCGCGGATGTGGCACAGTTCGACGATTCAGGGACGGTCGCGGGCGAGTACGACATGGGTCAGGCGAGCCGGCTACTCACAGAGCGAGCCGTATACGGGGCCGTGATCGATACGTACAGGGAGTATTCGGTAGGTACGACAGGCAGGGCGATCTATTTTTGCACGACCATCGAACACTCGAAGCAGACCGCGGATGAGTTCTGCTGTGCCGGATACCGCGCGGAACACTTCGACGGTACGACACCGGCGAAACTGCGACGGGCGATCATAGACCGGTTCCGGCGCGGCGAGACACAAATCCTGACGAACGTGAACCTCGTATCGGAGGGGTTCGACGTACCGGACTGTGACATCGTAGGGATGCTGAGGCCGACCCAGAGCCTGACGGTGTACATCCAGCAGACGGGCAGGGCGTTACGTCCACAGGAAGGGAAGGTCGCCACGCTGATAGACCACGTGGGGAATCATTTACGGCATGGGTTCCCGTCCGACCCGCGGGAATGGTCGCTCACGGAACAGGTCAGGTCAGGACGGGTCGTGACCGAGGACGGGCTGTACGCGGTCAGGCGGTGCCAGAACTGTTACGCCGTGTATCCGGC
>DUVH01000009.1 GCA_012841145.1 Clostridiaceae bacterium
GATGATGGCGCGATCGGGACGGTAGAGGGGTTTGTCGGTGAAGATGACATATTCTTCGGGAAAGATCGCATCGGGAGGCTCTATTTTGCCTCGGATGGCCGGTACGTCCCAATAATCAAGTGCGAATCTCCCGTAAATGTACTTCTCAACGTAACTGCTCATGCTAGAATTTGTCTCCATTCGTAATTGCTTTTGCTTGAAGTCTATCGACCAGAGCGAAGTTAAGATGAGGGAATTTATGTCCACAGCAGGTGATATTAGTCAATTTGTCGTAATCGGAGAGTGTATTGACTGGTGTTTCTTGAGAGCACTTGTTTAGGGCATCATAAACAAACTAAATATCTTGTCGCGTGAATTGATTTGGCCATTCATTTCTTAGCTATATTTTTGTGGACAGACACATTTGTGGTCTGCACTTTTTCATGGAGATGTCACAAATATAACATCATGCGTAGAGCATTAGGAGTAGTATTGGCAGGAGTAAAGAAATGAAAATTCTCGTATGAGCGGAGGTAAGTAAATGTTATTTGTATGCTATCCCAAATGTTCAACTTGTAAGAAAGCTAAAGAATGGTTGGACGACCGCAATATGGATTATACGGAGCGTCACATTGCTGAGGATAATCCCTCTTTTGATGAACTATATGAATGGTTTCAGAAAAGTGGTCTTACTCTAAGAAGGTTTTTTAATACGAGCGGCATGCTTTATAGGGATATGAAACTTAAAGACAAGCTGTCGACTATGAGTGAAGAATCTCAATTGGAGCTCCTCGCAACAAACGGAATGCTCGTTAAGCGTCCAATTGTTGTAAAGGGTGATATGGTGCTTGTGGGTTTCAAGGAAGCGGAGTGGATTGAAAAACTGGGCTGATCTAGGCAGTTATTGTTTTAAAGAGAAAGAGTGAAGAACTGAATTGACGGTGCAAACGTACCTAGCGCACTAGCATAAAGATGCTTATGGTGAATATCGACGTGACGTTTTTCCCATTCCGGTTATTAGCGTTGTAGGATTGTGCGACATCGAGCTCGATATTGACAATGATTGCATTATGAGTAAATTCACAAAAAATCAAATCATAGTATTTGATTGGAGTACGTTTAAAAATGTGGATTTTGAGGTTTACGGTGCTGATCATTTCTTGACTGATTACGGGAACAATCTGTGTACCGAAACGATTAATGATCGTGTTTCACCTAGTTGTGAGAGTGAGTTTTTTGTTTCATTTTCCATGCCCTTCAGTACAAGTGATGATGAGGTCGTAAGTTTGTTGAGGATTTTACGCAAGAACCATTTTTACTATTAGTTAACCATTCGATATCATTGCTGCCAGTGGGTTTTTTTCAATATTTTTTGATGTGCAGGAGAGGGTTTCTATTGTCATCCATTTTTTGATGTGCAAGAGGGTTTCTTTTGTCAATTATTTTCTTTGTTATACAAGGAGTTTAAGATGGCGCAATGTAACATACGAGAGCGCCCAAAGCTATTCACCATGGTGTGTTCAGCAAACTTGACGAGACTTTCGTTACGTGTGAAAATCGTATAGGAAGGAAAGTTTATATGGCTCAAGTTTACGATAATACAAGCATTTCACAATTGAAGGGAGCCGATCGCGTTAGGCTCCGCCCGAGTGTCATTTTCGGTTCCGACGACCTGCGCGGGGCGCAGCAGTCGTTCTTCGAGATTCTTTCAAACTCGATCGACGAGGCGCGTGAAGGCCATGGCCATGTGATTACGGTGACGCGCTTTAAAGATGACTCCATAGAGGTCATTGATCGCGGAAGAGGTATTCCTCTCGATTACAACCCGAATGAAAAACGGTTTAACTGGGAGCTTGTCTATTGTGAGTTGTATGCAGGCGGAAAGTATAAAACGAATCTTGGGGAGAACTACGAGTACAGCCTCGGACTGAACGGGTTAGGCGCATGCGCGACGCAGTACGCATCGAAGTGGTTTGATGTAACGGTTACGCGCGACGGGTTTAAGTACGAACTCCATTTTGAGAAGGGCGTCAACATCGGCGGACTTAAGAAGACACCGATCGATTCTAAAAAGACGGGGACGATCCAGCGCTGGATGCCCGATGATGAGGTCTTTACCGATATCGTGATTCCGGGCGAGTATTTCCGCACGACTTTGAAGCAGCAGGCTGTCGTCAACAAGGGCGTGACGTTTGAATTCTTTGACGAAAAGGACGGGACGAAAGAGGAGTTCTGTTATCCCGAGGGCATTCTCGGTATGGTCAGGGAAATGAACGTCAACGGCTTGACGCAGCCCGTTCTGTTCAGCGGCGAAGGTGTCGGACGTGATCGCAAAGATCGCGATGACTACACGACGAAGTGCGACGTCGCCTTTGCGTTTAATAACCATCAGGCTGAGATTTACTACTACCACAACTCCTCTTGGCTTGAGTACGGTGGATCTCCTGACCGAGCCGTTCGCTCTGCTTTCGTGTCGGCTTTTGACGCCTTTTTGAAAGAAGAAGGCAAATACCGCGCCAATGAGGCGAAGATAACGTTCGGTGATATCGAGGAGAGTTTGCTTCTGATGTCGAGTTCTTTTTCGACGGTGACAAGTTACGAGAACCAAACGAAGCGTTCGATCAACAACCGTTTCATTCAACGGTTTATGACGGACATGATCCGCGAGAATCTGACTGTCTGGTTTATCGAACATCGAGAAGACGCGCTCCGAGCGGCAGATCAAGTACTTCTTAATCGCAGGAGCCGTGAAAAAGCTGAGAAGACACGCCTTACGGTGAAGCGCGACTTGATGCAGGAGATCGATATGTCGAACCGCGTGCGTCTGTTTGTCGATTGCCGGTCGCAAGACGTGAATGAGCGTGAACTTTACATCGTTGAAGGCAACTCGGCGCTCGGTTCTGTCAAGATGGCGCGCAATGCCGATTTTCAGGCGGTCATTCCGGTGAGGGGCAAGATTCTGAACTGCCTAAAGGCTGACTATAACGCGATTTTCAAGAACGATATCATCATGGATCTGATCAAAATCTTGGGGTGCGGTGTCGAACTTCCGAAGAAATACAGCAAAGCTGCCGCCCCTTTCGACATCAATCGCCTTCGTTGGAACAAAGTGGTGATCTGTACCGACGGCGATGTGGACGGTTTCCAGATTCGGACGCTGATTTTGGCGATGTTCTACAGGCTTACGCCGGAGCTCATCCGTCAAGGCAAGATTTATATTGCTGAATCTCCTCTTTACGAGATCGGTCACCGCACGAAACGTCTTGAGCGGACATATTTTGCCTATTCCGATCAGGAGAAAAATGAGATCATCGCGTCGCTCGGAGAGGGCAACGTCCATGTTCAACGTTCAAAAGGTCTTGGTGAAAATGAACCCGAGATGATGTGGAACACGACGATGAACCCGGAGACGAGAAGGATGATCGCCGTTATGCCCGAATCTGAGGAAGTGATGAGCAGTACATTTAATTTGCTGCTCGGTGACGATGTCCCCGGACGTCGCGCGTATATCGAGGAGTCGGGGCATCTCTACATGGACATGTTGGATGTCGGCTAGAAGAAGTTCCGAGACTGACTTCTGTCATATTTTTGATCCGTTTTCATCGATAGATATGTAGTTTAGTATTTGATTAAAAGGAGCAGACGAGTTGATGACAACCGTAAAGCCTGAAGATAATAATGTTGGCGGTACTGCCGTAGAACAACCGATTTCCGAGACACTATATGAGAACTTTATGCCTTACGCGATGAGCGTCATCGTGTCGCGCGCGATCCCCGAGATCGACGGCTTTAAGCCGGCTCACCGCAAGCTTTTGTACACGATGTATCTCATGAACTTGATGTCGGGTCCACGTGCGAAATCGGCCGATGTCGTAGGACAGACGATGAAACTGAACCCTCACGGAGATCAGACGATTTACGAGACGATGGTGCGCCTAACGAGAGGCAACAAATCACTATTACACCCATGGATTGACTCGAAGGGTAACTTTGGCGACGTGACGTCGCGCGACATGCAGTACGCTGCCTCGCGCTATACGGAAGTCAGGTTGGAGCCTTCGTGCGAGACGCTCTTCAGCGGCTTATCGAAAGACGCTGTTGATTTTGTCGATAATTATTCCGGAACGATGAAAGAGCCTGTGTTGCTGCCCGCTATGTTCCCGACGATTCTCGTCAATAACAACCAAGGGATCGCTGTCGGTATGGCGAGCAATATCTGTTCTTTTAACTTAAAGGAGATTTGCGATACGACGATCGCTCTGATCAGAGACCCTGAAGCAGATCTCTTAGAGACGCTCCCTGCTCCCGACTTTTCGACGGGAGGTTATCTTGTTTATGATGCCGATGAAATGCGTGAAATCTACGAAACAGGTCGCGGATCGTTCCAGTTGCGCGGCGCTGCCGATATCAACCGCAAGGAAAAGATCATTGAGATCCGCGAAATTCCTTACACGACGACGATTGAGGCGATCATCGACGACATCACCGACGCCGTCAAGAAGAATAAGATGCGAGATGTAGTCAATGTCCGCGACGAGACGGATTTGAACGGACTCTGCATCAGTGTGGAATATAAATCTTCGGCAGATCCCGACATCATCCTGCACCAGCTGTTTACGCAGACATCGCTTCAGAGCTCATTCTCATGTAATTTCAATGTGCTCATCGACAATCGTCCGAAGTTGCTCGGCGTGCGCGAGATCCTGCACGAGTGGATTGAGTGGCGCAGTGAATGCATTAGACGCGAGGCGACGTTTGACATCGGTAAAAAAGAAGAGCGTTTGCACCTCCTGCGCGGTCTTGAGAGGATCCTTTTAGATATCGACAAGGCGATCGCGGTCATCCGCTTGACTGAGACGGAGAAGGAAGTCATTCCGCGCTTGATGGAAGCGTTCGATATTGACGAGATTCAGGCTGACTACGTCGCCGAGATCAAACTCAGGCATTTGAATCGCGAATACATTTTGAAACGTATCGGCGATATCGAGACGCTGGAGCGCGAGATCGCCGAATTGGAACGTCTCGTTAAGGGAAGAGGTCGTGTGCGCGAAAAAATCGTACGCCAGCTCAAGGATATCTCGAAAAAATACGGGCGTGAACGCAAAACGCGTCTGATCGCTCCAGAGGAGATTGATGTCCCTGAGGAGGAAGAGCTGATTCCGGAATACAATACGCGACTTTTCTTGTCTGAGCAGGGATATGTAAAGAAGATCGCCCTCACATCGCTGCGCGGCAACTTCGAGATCCGCGTCAAGGAAGATGACCGAATCATTCAGGAGATCGAATCGACCAACCGCGAGGAGATACTTTTCTTTACGGACAAGGCGCAAGTCTACAAATTGATGGCATGGGAGATGGAGGATTACAGACCCTCGCAGTTGGGCGATTACACGCCGAATCTGCTCGATTTGGATGAAGACGAGCTTGTCATCTTTATTCATTCAACAACGGAGCCTTTCAATGGCGAATTCCTGTTCGTGTTCGAAAACGGAAAAGGTGTGCGGGTAGATGCTTCACATTATGAGACGAAGCAGCGGCGCCGAAAGCTCCTCAACGCCTATGACGCATCGTCGCCAATCGTCGGGATACGTTACATACCCGAAGGTGAAAAACTTTCATTTGCCGTGCGCTCGAGGAAGAACAAGCTCCTTTACTTCGAGTCGGAACTGGTTGTCAAAAAAGCGACGAGAACGGCGCAGGGGGCGGCCATTCTTCGAACGAGGAATCAGAATGACACCTTAGTCAAGTTGTATTCAGAAGACGAGCTCTCGTTTGTCCGCGATCTCGACTACTACAGGATTTCGAAAATACCGACAGCCGGTCGTTACATCCGCGAGGAGTTGATAGAGGAGCGCCAGCTCTCATTAGAAGAAACGGTCTTGTGATCATGCCTTTTGTTGAACCTGTAAAAAAGAAAAGGTTACCTCGCCGTTTCCCGATCTACGTGCTCGTCGCAATCATTGTGCTTTCTCTGATAGCGCTCATCGTATCAAAGGCAACGCGTCCTTCGTTGCCTTTCAGCCTTTCGGATTACGAGAAAGCCTTGCGGAAAGGCGAATATTCGCGAGTCTACACAATTTACAATGACACGCGTTTGAAACGTTCTGAGCTCGCCGGGCGTTCGCAAAATGAGACCATCTTGTCGCTTCTCCGGGATGCAGACGAGCTGATAGGGCACATTGAGTCCGATGCTAAGAATCGATCGGAAGATCTTCTTACGCGCGTCTTCAACGGGACACCGCTAACCGATGAGGAGGTCGCATACATTGAACTGGACGCCGCGATCGCCGGCGCAACGATGACGAGTTTCATTGAAGAGAAAACGAATCGTTACCTCTTCGGGGAGATTGATGAGAATGTTTATCTCACCTTTATGGCGGAGATGGCGCGCGTTCCCATTTTCTCGCAAGAGTACAGTCAGGTGATCGAAAAGACCGAATCGCTGCGACAAGTCCGTGAATTGCTTGAGGGGGCGAACAGTGCGGCGCGGGAAGGTTCTCACTACGGTGAAGCGGAGAATGTTCGTAAGGTTCTGGCAGAACCGGTAGCGGCAGACATCGATCACGTATTGATGTACCTTGAACAGAGGATGGCAAGAGCTCGTCAGTTGTATTACGACGAACTGATGCCCGATATCATCTCGGATGTCGAACACTTCAGGACGTACGATGCATTGCTCAAAATAAAAAAAATGGATGGCTGGTTTCCTGAGGATGAAACCTTGCGCCGTTACGAAGCTATCTGCCTTGAGAAGACGCCTGAAAGCATTCTCAACTGGAACGGTTCCGTTGAGCACATCGCGATTAAACCGCTCATCGCCGATCCCGATCGAGCATTTGACGGCGATCGATTTGAGGCGTCGGCCGACCGCGATCTTCTTTTAGTATCGGAATTTCAACGTATTTTGGAACAGCTATATGAGCGCGACTATGTTCTCGTCGACGGGAGATCGTTCGTCTCTGACGACGGTCACGCACGTGCCGTTCCTTATCCTGAGGGTAAAAAACCTTTATGTCTCGTGCTTGACGATTTTTTTTCTTCGGAGGCGAGAGTTGAAAGCGGCATCGCCGCGCGTCTCGACCTTGATGGTGACGGTCATATCATCGGTGTGGTACGCGATCATGACGGCACGGAGCGTGCGGACAGGTTCTTTACGGCCATCGGAGTAGTCGAGGATTTTATCGACCGTCATCCCGATTTTTCATTCAATGGTGCGACCGGGACAATATCGGTTGTCTCGATGAACGGGCTGTTCGGTTATCCGCTGACGGAAGAGCAGGATCGCCATTGGCGCGATGACGCAATTAATTACGGCTTTAATTCGCTGCTGAATACCGTGACCGATCTTGATGTAAATGATGCAAAAGTACGAGAGCTGCTCTCGTCTCTTTCAAAGCGTAATTGGAGGATCGCTAGCGGATCGTACGGACGTCTCGCGATGGATCAGGCGACCTTACAGTCGATTTCCGATGACATCATAAAGGTAAAAGAGTCTGTCGAACCGGTAACGGGGGAGATGAATATCTTGCATTATCCGTTGGGGATTCACGTCGAATACGACAAGAAGAAGACGGCTCTACTGGCTGAAAACGGATATACCGTATTGAGCGGTTACGGTACATCGATCTACAGCCATCAAGAGAAAGGATACGTCTATGTTTCGAAAACCCTTCTCTCGGGGCAAGCGCTCCGCAATCCCGGTGTAAGCGGCGTCAAGCGATACGTTAACGCTCAAGCGGTCTATGATCACGCGAACAGACCATAGGCGCGATCGGTCGCTAATCGTATTTATTTGTTCGCCGGATGCTCTGATTCATTTTCGAAAAATTCCCGGTATAAAGCTGAAACTGCACGTTGTTTTTCATAATGTCGCATGAGGAATACCACGCTGATTTCAAAATAATCAAGCACAACCATTTCAACGCTGATCTTTTCTCTTGCCATTGCCGTGGTAGCGCGCGCCATCACGCCGACCGTATCGCGAATACCTTCACCGACGAGCATAACGATCGACAGCTGTCGCACGACGGTGACTTGATGGAGATTAAGTTCACGTGAAAGCCGCTGGCGCAGTGCGAGTTCAATCTCTAAAGGCAACTGATCTTCTCGAACGATGATACTGACGGAATCGATCCCGGTCGGGACGTGGTGAACGTTGATCCCGAGCTCCGCAAAGATGGTGAGTATACGGCTGAGAATACCGATCTCCTGATTGATCAGGATTCGTCTCATATTGACGGAGCAAAAATTATCGGAAGCGGCAATGCCCGTCACGATGCGATCGATGTGCGTTCTCTCGGCGATTATGCGCGTCCCCGGTGAAGAGGGTTTGTTCGTATTCCTGATATGGATGGGGATGCCGGACTTTAGAACCGGTTCAAGAGCCTCGTGATGGATGATGGAGAAACCTATGTAAGCCAGCTCGCGCATTTCGCGATAACTTATTTCGGTGAGGGGAGCGGCATCTTCTATGAGTTCAGGGTTGACGGCGAGGACGTTATCGCGATCTGTCCAATTTTCATAAAGCCTTGCATGGACGGCGGCAGCGAGTATAGCGCCCGTTATGTCGGATCCTCCGCGTGAAAACGTGATCGTATCGCCTTCAGGAGTCACACCGAAAAAGCCTGGGAATACGATGATCTCATCTGTCAACGAGAGCGGGGCGAGATTTTCATACGTCTCAGGCAGGATCTCCGTGACTCCCGCGCGATAGGTAAGCATGAGACCCGCCTCGCGCGGATCGACATAGCGCGCTCGATGTCCCTCTTTTTGCAGATAAGCCGTTATGAGTCGTGCGGACGCCACTTCTCCCATCGCGAGCAGAGCGTCGCGTGTTGATCGATCCTGAGGGTCAAGTTGCATAGCTAGGCGGTCAATGTCGGTTGAGAGTTCAGATGCGATGGCGTCGGATAGACTTAGACCGAGCGCGATATCTTGAAGTCGCTGCGCAATAAGGCGACGATCCTCGAGTCCGTCGCGTCCCGCTTCACTCTCCTTGACGATTGACAAAAGGAGATCGGTTACCTTTCGGTCGGGGACGACGCTTTGACGGATTCCGGGTGCAGAGACGACCATTATTTTTCGCTCAGGGTTTTCCAGCATAAGGGAACATACCTGTTTTATTTTCGATGCATCTGAAAGTGAAGAGCCGCCGAACTTACAAACGATCATCAGATACTCCTTTAAGATCATTCCAATGTGAGCGGCCGCCCAAAATAATAAGGAGCGACTCGAGCGGTCGTTTCACGCGCACGGTAATAAGCTCGTGCGGCGATCGTCTTTCCGTAAGGATAACAGGGATTCCGGCACGCCTCGCGAACCATACATCAGTGATAAGCTGATCGCCGACCATCAGAGCCTTTTCACATGGGCACTCGCGATGTTCCAAATCGCGGCAGATATTCTCGATACCGGGCTTTCTGGCATGCGCGATGAATGAAATGCCGAGCGAATCGGCGTACGTTTGCGCGCGTTCAAGGCGTGCATTGGAGACGATGACGGGACAAAGGCCGGCAGCAGAAACGCGATCGACGATTGTTTTTGCGAAGTCGTCGCCCGTTTCCGATCCGTGAAATGCCAATGTATTGTCAATATCGAGGAGTACAATACGAAAACCGCGCATCGCTAAAGCATCAAAGTCGATCTCTTTCGGAGAAGAGACGATCCGGTCGGGAAAGAAACGCGCTCGGATCCATGCCGCAATTCCTCGATTTTTCTTAATCTTATTTTGTCTTAAGTTCGCCATTTGCCGTATTTCTTGTCTTTATGTCGATGCAATTCTTTCATTCATTTCAGAATATAAATACTTTACCATTCAGCGAATAAAATACCATAAACACCGTCAAGGCGGGAGTTATGTATGCGTCGGAATGTGTTAATAGTTGCTCACGCACGTTCTTTCCCGTAAAATAGCGATAACATTGTGTGCAATAGCTACAGAACGTTGGAGGTTAATATGATCAGTGCGGGAGATTTTCGCAATGGAACAACTTTTGTTATGGACGGTCAGCCTTGTCAGGTCGTCGAGTTTCAGCATGTGAAACCGGGTAAAGGCTCCGCTTTTGTCCGTGTCAAATACAAAAATCTGCAAACGGGAAGTGTCGTTCAATCGAGTTTCAACCCATCAGACAAATACCCGCATGCGTCCTTAAATATTCGTGATATGGCGTACATCTACTCCGATGGTGAGCTGTATTTTTTTATGGATCAAGAGACGTATGACCAAATCCCGATCAATAAGGACAGGCTCGAGCATGCGTTGCCTTTTATGAAAGAAGGGATGTCCGTTCGTATTCAGTCTTGGGAAAATGAAATACTGAGCGTCGAGCTCCCCAATATCGTTGAACTTGAGATTGTCGACTGTGAACCCGCCGTTCGCGGTGACACAGCGCAGAGCGCAACGAAGAACGCGACGCTTGAGACGGGTGCCGTCATCCGGGTTCCTCTATTCATCAGCCAGAATGAAGTTGTGAGAATCGATACGCGTACGGGAGATTATTTGGAGCGTGCGTAATGCTGGAGGGTGAAGGCCGTCAATTTTCGATCAAGGGTGAACGGACGATGTCGCAGGGCTTCATCGCCCAATATGCGGCGGAAGCGGCTCTTCATACGGAGGGCGTAAGTGCACTGAACAAAGGCGCGATCACGACGCTTAAGGAGGCGATCGGTCTGGAGCAGGAAGGACAGGGAGTGCGTGTTTCTTTCCGTGGAGAAGCTTCCGACGATGTAATTATCACTGTTTACCTTGACGTGCTGTTCGGATTCGTCATGCCGGAAGTGGCATGGTTCGTGCAGGAGCGCGTTAAACGAGATGTTGAGCGGTATACGGGCCTCAATGTCGATGCTGTCAACGTACACGTTATGCGCGTCGTTGAAGACGAGGATGCCGGTAAAATTGAAATCGGCAAATTATTCAATCCGGAGGATTATCTATGAATCGTTGGGTGCGCCTCATTCTGATCGTCTTTTCTTTTTTGTTGGCAGTCATTTTCCTTGTCACAATCTTGACGATGGCGAATATGGATATCTTGTCCGGTGTCGTTTCGATGATCCTCAACATTGCGCAGAGACAGTCGAATAGAACGGTCGCTCTCGTAATCGGATTGGCCGGTTTTATTGTGGCTACCGTTATGCTTATTATTGCCGTCATGTCGGGGAGACTTCGGAAGACGCGAATACGCTCCAATGAGATCGGGCATATCGAGATCGGTGTCGAGGCGATCGAGAACATCGCACTGAATGCCGCGAAGATCTCGCAATCGGGTGTCAAAACGGCCAAAGCGCGTGTTTCGCCGAGCAAAGGCGGGGCTTTGTCAGTCAAGTTAGTTATTCAGGCCTTTCCCGACGTTGAAATTCCGATGATGATGGCTCGTGTCCAAGAGCGCGTCAAGAAGGACATCGAAAAATATACAGGCATCGAAGTAAGCGACGTTATGGTCCGTGTCAGTAAAGTCGAAACTATTTCGCCTCGTGTGGAGCGATGATGTTTTATGCATAAGAACGATCCACAACGCCGCCAGGCGCGCGACGAGCGAGAAAGACTATCGCCCGGATTGATCGGATTTCTGGTCGGGTTGGCTATTGCTCTTTTATGGGTTTTGTTCGGATTTTGGAGATTGCTTTTTATTCTCGCTCTATCGACAGTAGGTTATTATATCGGAGTCCGGTATTTTCGCGATCGCGATGCAATAAAAAAGTTGATTGACAAGATTTTTCCGCCCGGTATGTTTCGCTAGCGGGGAACGGTTGTTATGAGCCGACACAGCGCACGTGAAAAATCTGTCATGTTTCTTTATCAGTTTGAAGTCCGCGGCGGGAACGCTCAAACGATCAAGGACACGTTTCTTTCACTCTATCCCATCGTAAATGAGAGTGATCGCGAGTATTTCGATTTTCTTGTTGACGGTGTCATCGAGAACAGGGAAGTCCTCGACGACATTATCGCGAAGTATCTTCGCGGGTGGACGCTGGATCGTCAGTCTCTGCTCGACCTCTCCATTCTCAGAATTGCTGTTCTCGAACTGCTGTTCGATACGCGAGTGCCTGTCGAGATTGCCATTTCTGAGGCGGTGATTCTCGCGAATCGATACGGCGATGATAACTCGCGACCCTTTATCAATGCCGTTCTCGGAAATATTGAGAAGAACGAACA
This sequence comes from Clostridiaceae bacterium, assembly GCA_012841145.1. Classification (GTDB taxonomy): domain Bacteria; phylum Bacillota; class Clostridia; order Saccharofermentanales; family DTU023; genus UBA4923. The sequence continues at coordinate 12,131 of DUVH01000009.1, forward strand.
CCCGCGCGTCGATTCGCGCGGGCATTCTCCTGATGCGTCTGACGGATCGCCGGGGCGCCCGGATGACGGCGAGGTTTTGTGATGGCTGATGTTTTGTCGGTGGCAGAGCTAAATCGAGCAGTCAATGAGACGCTGACAAGGGATCCGGTACTCTCGAAAGTCCAGGTCAGGGGAGAGGTTTCAGGATTAAAAAAATATCCATCGGGTCATACATATTTCACTTTGAAAGACAGTGAAGCGTCTGTTGCTTGCGTACTTTTCAGAGGTGCCGCGCAAAATATACGCATCGCACTTTCAGACGGTATGAGTGTCGTCCTGATTGCGCGCCCCAACCTTTACGACAAGACGGGGCGATTTCAACTGATTGTCAGCGGCGCAAGGGAAGAGGGAGTCGGTGATCTTTACACGCAATTTGTCAAGCTCAAGGAGAAACTCGAGCGCGAAGGCTTGTTTGACGCGAAAAGAAAAAAGGCGATCCCGACGATGCCGGAACGCGTCGTCGCCGTAACCTCAAGCGCCGGCGCCGTTATCCGCGATATGATCCACGTGATGCGCCGCCGTTTTCCGGGTATGAGTTTAACGTTGATACCGGTCTCCGTTCAGGGAGCAGGAGCTGAATATGAGATCGCCGCCGCCATTGCTGCCGCCAATAGGTTACGGCTGGGAGAGGTCATCATTGTAGGCCGCGGGGGCGGGTCTCTGGAGGATTTACAGCCTTTTAATGAAGAAGTGACTGCGAGAGCGATAGCCGCTTCTGAACTTCCCGTTATCTCTGCCGTCGGACATGAGACTGATTTTACGATCGCCGATTTTGTCGCCGATCTTCGCGCGCCGACACCTTCTGCTGCGGCCGAGCTCGTCGCTCCTTTAAAAGATGCGCTCTATCAGAGGCTTGAACAGCTGTCGTCTTCGCTTGAGCAGGCTTGTGCGAATCGTCTCGCATCCTCTCTAAGGCATCTCACTCATTTATCCGGACGTCCCGTACTCGTCAATCCGACCGCCATTGTTGAACGGCATGAGTCGAGACTCGCTCTTTGGCGTCATCGCCTGGCGAGCGTCTTTCCGAATAGGATGATGAGCACGGAAACGAACTTTGAACGGTTGTGTGAGAGACTTCACAGAGCGATCAAACGTGTGAAGACTGATCGAGAGTCGCAACTTGAGACGCTTACTAAAGCGCTGGAGACACTCTCGCCCCTCGCAGTTCTCACGCGAGGGTACTCCGTTGTAAGAAGCTCGTCGGGCGACATGGTAATGTCCGCAGCATCCTTGGAAAAAGATGACCGAATTGATATTGTGTTTGCCGACGGGGAAGTAGGGGCGCTGATTACGAATCCTGCGGTCGAAAGTCAGGATTAAGGATTATACAAAAAAACTTATGACTTCGAACCGCCCTACCGCCCGCGCCACATTGGATGAATTCAGAAGGAGGACAAAATGACTGACAACAAACTTCCTGAAGATTTGACGTACGAAAATGCCATCAAGCGGCTTGAAGAGATTGTCACAACACTTGAGCGCGGTGAAGGTTCTCTTGACCGGTCAATGGACTTGTTTCGTGAGGGTATCGCGTTGTCGACGTTCTGCGCCGACAAATTGAATACGATGCGCGAAGAGATGCTTATTCTCGTCGATCAGACGGGGCGTACGGAGCCGTTAAGCGATGATTAATCAAGTCGGACATGAAGTTCAATACGAACGTGACAGAGCGCGTTTAGAAGAAGCTCTCGACATGTTTCTTACGCCGCCTCAGGGGTATGAACACAACCCTGTCTGGCAGGCGGCCAGATACAGCGCTTTGGGCGGAGGGAAGCGTGTGCGTCCGATTCTGCTCCTTATGACATGCCGTATATTTGGCCCCGAAGTGCCTGAATGTGCCTATCGGTTTGCCGCCGCGCTTGAGATGATCCACACGTATTCGCTGATCCACGACGATTTGCCGTCGATGGACAATGACGACTTTCGCCGAGGCCAGCCATCGTGCCACAAGGTCTTCGGTGAGGGGATTGCTACTATAGCGGGCGATTTGCTTCTGAACTTGGCTTATGAGACAATGCTCGGTGCTTCGGTTGATGAATTCACGGAGGCGCATCGACGTGCCATGATGACCGTCGCGAAAGCGGCGGGCGGTCGCGGAATGGTGCTCGGTCAGGCCCTCGATCTCACGTTGGAGAACGCCTGCTTCTCGTCCGTAACGATTGAAGATGTTGAATCGATGGCGCAACTGAAAACGGCGTCCTTAATCGCCGCCGCCGTCGAAACGGCCGGTCATCTATCCGAGGCTTCAGAAGAGGATTTGAACGATTTGCGGCTGGCAGGGGAACACCTCGGGCTCGCATTCCAGATCAGAGATGATATTCTTGACGGAATTGATCTGAGCGATCAATTCGGCAAGACGAGACATAAAGATGAGCGCGACGGCAAAAAGACATTTGTAACGGTTGCCGGGCGGAACGATGCGATCGCATTGTTGTCGGATCATACGAACGCCGCGTTGGACGCTTTTCTGCGTCTTGAACGACGAGGCAAAGAGGTAGATGTTCTGATGGAACTGACGCGCCGTCTTATGGAAAGGACACATTAGGCTTGAAGGATTATACGCTGCTCTCTTCTATCGACGAGCCTTCAGCGATACGTCGTTTGTCATTCGAAGAAAAGGAGCAGTTGGCACAGGAAGTACGTGATTTTATCATAGAGACAGTCGCCGCCAATGGCGGTCATCTCGCACCGAATCTCGGTGTCGTCGAATTGACGGTTGCCTTGCTCTCGGTTTTTAATCTCCCGAAAGATTCCGTCATTTTCGATGTAGGGCATCAGTGCTATACATGGAAAATTCTTACGGATCGACGTGATCAATTTTCTTCTCTGCGTCGGAAAGGCGGTTTGTCAGGTTTCCCGAAACGCGAGGAGAGTCCCTACGATTCGTTTAATACGGGACACAGCAGCACGTCGATTTCAGCCGCGCTCGGTATTGCGCGCGCCAAGCGTGCGCAAGGCGATACTAGCCGTACGATCGCCTTGATCGGTGATGGCTCCATCGGCGGAGGCATGGCATTTGAAGCGCTGTCGGACGCCGGTCAGTCCGGCGCGAATCTTCTCGTCGTATTAAACGATAACCAGATGTGTATCGATCACGTTGTCGGCGGTATGGCGCGTCACCTTGAGCATCTTCGGACATCGCAGCGATACATCAAGATGAAGACGACCTGGGAAAGGAGACTTGACCGCCTGCCTCTGATCGGCAAACCGATCACGCGTTTGCTCGCATCAATCAAGAGAAATCTTCGACTGTGGAGACGGGAAGGAGGCGCGATTTTCGAGCAATTGGGCTTTCGCTATTATGGTCCCGTCGACGGTCATGACCTGAAAGACCTGGAACGTCATTTGCGCGCCATAAAACTCGTTCGAGGCCCCGTTCTTCTGCACGTCGTGACGGTAAAGGGGAAAGGCTATACATTTGCGGAAGATGATCCCGCCGACTATCACGGCGTGGCGCCATTCGATCTGCTTAACGGCAAATCGTTTTCAAATGAAGAGCCGAAAACTTTTTCCCGTGTTTTCGGAGAAACAATGATCGAGCTTGCGGAGAACGACGAAAAGGTTGTCGCCGTTACGGCTGCCATGATGCAGGGGACGGGATTGTTGCCGTTCGCGAAGAAATTTCCCGATCGTCTGTTCGACGTCGGGATCGCCGAACAGCACGCCGTGACCATGGCGGCAGGTATGGCGGCCGGAGGTTTACGCCCTTACGTTGCCATATACAGTACGTTTATGCAGCGCGCTCTCGATCAGCTCATTCACGATGTCTGTCTTCAAAATCTCCCGGTCGTCTTCGCGCTCGATCGAGCCGGATGCGTTTCCGGGGACGGTGAAACGCATCAGGGAATTTACGATCTCGTCATGACGCTCTCATGTCCGAATTTAAAAGTCTTCGCGCCCGCGACAGCATCGGACTTAAAGGCTATTCTCTTATTAGCTCATAAACATGACGGACCTGTTCTTATTCGATATCCTCATGATATCGCCGACGGGCGCAGTTTCCTTCCTGAAGATTTAGATGTAGGAAGGGACGACTTGAGCCGCCTCTTTTCTCTGCGCGTAATAAAAAAAGGTTCTGATTTAACGGTGATTTCTTTAGGAACTACGCTTAAGGAAGCGGAGAAAGCTGTTGACCTTATTGCGAATAAATACAACGATATATCGATAGAACTCTTATCTTGTATTTCCGCTGTTCCTTTTAATTATGACATTATGCTAGAATCTATACAAAGAACTGGAAGACTGTTCGTTATCGAGGAAGGTTGCGAATTGGGCGGTTTCGGTTCAATGATCGTCTCGGAGGTAATGAGGTCTTCCGTTGGGATATCGGTTGACTTTGCCGGGGTTCGTAATCGGATTGCCGGGCAGGCGACCGGGACGGAGCTTCGCAGAGATGAGGGACTCGACGCGTCAGGACTTGCGGAGCGTATGGTTCGTCTTATTGAGAAATCGCAAAAATCGGGATAGTAGCCGAATCCCGACTTGAAAGGTTGTAGTCGTGCGTATCGCACTATATCCCAATTTATCAAGAGATCCCGGCTTCGTCGTTACACGTCGGTTGATATCGTGTATTGCCGAGGGAGGAGCTGAGGCTGTCATTGAAGAGGATATCGCTCCTCAACTCAGTGCAGAGTGCCTCATTCGCGATTCATATGAAACGTGTGATTTGTTGATTTGTCTGGGCGGAGACGGGACATTTTTATCAGCGGCACATCATGAAAGCGCGAAAAATCTTCCCATAACAGGTGTCAATCTCGGCAGCGTCGGCTTCTTGCATGAGATTGACGTTGATCGGATGGAGAGGGCCGTTAAGCTTCTCATTGACGGAAATTATTCGATCGAACAAAGAGCGTTGCTCGCGTCATCGTGTTATGATACCGGCGGACATCGCATTGTTTTCGAGGAGGCGCTTAACGACGTCGTGCTCGCGAGGGGCAACGTGGTCAAATCGATTGACGTAGGGCTCGAAATTGACGGAGAGCGCGTTGAAAATCTTCCGGGTGACGGTGTTATTATTGCGACGCCGACGGGTTCCACGGCGTACTCACTCTCTGCCGGCGGACCCATTATCCATCCGACAGCGGAGGTCATGCTGATCACGCCTATTTGCCCTCATACGTTGCAAAACAGATCATACGTAATAGGCCTCAAGTCGGAGATCACGTTGCGCTTGATTTCCAATCAAGGCGGCGCCATTCTGTCTGTCGACGGGCGCGTCGGTTATGAAATGACGATAGGTTCGCGCGTTACCGTCGGTGTCTCTGACAGAAAAGTACAGTACATTCGCTTGTGGGATGAGGATTTTTTCAAGACACTTCCTACAAAAATCCATAAAAGGGGACTCAGCAGATGAAGAAAGTACCAAAAAAGCAACGTCAATCGCGTATTCTGCGCATTGTCAATGAGCAGAATATTGAAACGCAGGCAGATCTGGTTGATGCTCTCATGGCGTCCGGGATGGATGTGACACAGGCGACGGTCTCACGTGATATTAAGGAGCTCGGAATCGTCAAGGTGATGACGGGTGAAGGTACGCAGAAGTACGTCACGCTCAGCCACAGCGGTGAAGTCGCCGCAGGCAGGATGCGTCGCGTCTTTGCGGAAGCCGTCGTTTCGGTCAACAGGTCGAATGCATTCATCATCATGAAAACACTGCCCGGAATGGCGCAGGGAGCAGCTTCCGCACTCGACTCCATGTACCTCGATGAGATTATGGGAACGCTCGCCGGCGACGACACGATCTTTGTCGCAACGCGTGAAAACGATGTTGCCGAGAAACTGAGATTGAAGCTGGTGGCGTTGTCGAAGACGGACAACTCGGAAGCGAAGGAAGGCTAATCCAGATAACCCTTATGATTCATCACGTCGAGATCAGCAATTTTGCGTTGGTGGAGCATGCCGGGTTAAGTTTCGGCGCAGGGTTAACGGTCCTATCGGGTGAGACGGGAGCGGGCAAATCGATCGTAGTCGACGCTCTCGATTTCGCCATCGGCGGTCGCAGCGATCGTTCGATGTTGCGTTCGGGCGCCGAGGAAGCGGTTGTATCAATTTTGTTTGAGCATCAAGGCGATGAACTCGCCGTTACGCGCGGATTGAGAGACAGCAACAGAAGTTACGCAAAAATAGATGGTCGTCTCGTCACCGCCACCGAGCTTCGCGCGACAACGGATCGGCTCATCGCTATTCACAGCCAAAGCGATCAGCAATCTATTTTCAGAGAATCGGTTCATCAGGCGTTATTGGACGCTTTCGGAGGCGAACCTGTCGAACTGGCGCGCTCAGCCTATTCATCGTATTACAGTGAATTCAAAAAAATTGAAAAGCGATTAGCCGAGCTTTTTACGGATCCGGAGACACGCGAACGTCGGCGCAATATACTCCGTTATCAAGTGGATGAAATTGAAGGGGCTGAAATCGTACCGGGCGAAGATCGGCAACTTCTAAAAAAGATACGCACAATGACGGCGGTCGTCGAGATAGCGACGAATATCGGTCAGGCAATGATCGAACTTTCAGGCGATGACGAGCGTTCGATACAGGCAGGTCTATCGCAAGTCGTCGCCCGAATAAACGCAGCCTCTAAAAATAGCGCGTACATGCAGGATATTTACGATCGTGCCGAATCTCTCCGCCAAGACCTGGCAGAGATCGCTATAGACTTGGAACGAATTTACGAAAAACTCGACGTGCGTCCTGAAGAAATGGAGCGTGCCAATGCACGCCTAAGTCTCCTTAGGCGCCTTCAGGATAAGTATGGCGACGATCTCGATGCTGTCATTGCTTACGGCAAGAGGGCTCGTCAGGAGCTCGATCGTCTCGATCGGACGGAAGAAGAACTCGTCCGTCTTCTCGATCGTAAAGATGATCTTCTTGTTGCTTTACGTCAGTCCGCAGATAAGCTGCTTGGCGTGCGACAAGCAGCCGCTGCCGAGCTCTCTGAATCAATTAATGGCGAGCTTCAGGATCTCAATATGAAAAACGCATCGTTCGTAGTTTCTGTCGAGGAGATGAGTATCGACGATGACTATGTACCGACAGATCCGCATGCGGTGCGTTTTAAAATCGCGCCGAATCCGGGGGAGCCTTCAATGCCCCTGATTTCAATCGTTTCGGGAGGTGAGGCTTCGCGCGTTCTGCTCGCAATTAAAACGATTCTTGCGTCGGTTGACAACGTGTCGACGTTGATATTCGATGAGATTGACACGGGGATAAGCGGGAAGACGACAACGATGATTGCGCGTAAACTGAAGTCAATTGCTGAACACTGTCAAGTTATCTGCGTCACGCACAGCGTACAGATCGCGGCGATTGCCGAAAGACATCTTCTGATCGGCAAGGTTGTTGAAGGCGGGCGCACAAAAACGACCGTACAGAATGTTGACGGAAAGGATCGCGTCAGAGAAGTTGCGCGCCTTCTCTCGGGACGGCCGGATGATCATGCTTCACGCGTATTGGCGGAGCAGCTGATTGCGGGGGACGGCTCATGAGTTAGAGAACGTGTAGCGATATTATTTATAGATTATAGTTAAAACGAACGTTCAAGAGGGGGATCGCCAATCAGGCGGATGGAGAATGATGGAACATGGAACGATAGCGGAAACACTTGTTATTAACGGCCAAGATTTGACGCTTGAGGAGGTCAGAGAAGTTGCCGTCGACGGACGTAAGATCGCCATAGCCGTTGATGCTCGAAAACGTATGGAGGCGTCGCACGCACTCGTAGGCGAGATACTGAGGAGCGGAAAGGCGACGTACGGTATCTCGACGGGATTCGGCGAGTTCAGCAGAATATATCTGTCGGAAGACAAGAACAATAAACTCCAACTCAATTTAATTCGGAGTCATGCGTCGGGAACGGGCAAGCCTTTCGACGAAAAGACGGCGCGAGCGATCATGTTGTTGCGCCTTAATGCGCTTTGTGTCGGCTTTTCGGGTGTTAACCCCGAAGTTACCGATCTTCTCGTCTCTTTTCTCAATCTCGGCATTACACCTGTGATTCCGGAACAGGGTTCTCTCGGCGCGTCGGGAGATCTTGCGAATTTGGCGCACATGTCGCTCGTTTTAGTCGGAGAGGGGAGAGCAGTTGTTGATGGTGTTGAGATGAGCGGTCACGAGGCGTTGGATGCGCGCAATTTGAAACACATCAGATTATCGGGAAAGGACGGGCTCGCGCTGATCAACGGGACGGCCGTCATGCTCGGCGTCGGGACGCTGGCCTATCTCGAAGCTGAAGATCTTCTCATCGCGGCGAACGGTGCCGCGGCGTTGACGTTTGAGGCGTTACGCGGCTTCAAAAGTGCCTATGATCCCAGAATACACGAACTGCGTAAACAACAAGGCCAGATGAAAGTCGCTTCGGAGATGCGTCGCCTCATCGAAGGTTCGGAATACGTCGACACGCGTTCAGGAGATGTACAGGACGCATATACATTGCGCTGTGTTCCTCAAGTGCACGGAGCGTCCCTGGATGCGATCGGATATGTACGTAATGTGCTGTCTTCAGAAGCAAATGCCGTGACCGACAATCCTCTCGTTTTTGCTGAAACGTGCGAAGTGATCTCAGGAGGCAATTTTCATGGTCAGCCGCTCGCGCTTGCTATGGATTTTCTTGCGATCGCCGTTGCGGAGCTCGCCAACATCAGTGAGCGCCGAACGGAGCGGCTCGTCAACCCGCAATTGTCGGGGTTGCCCGCGTTTCTTATCAAGAATGGCGGCGTTCAATCGGGATTCATGATCCCGCAATATGTTGCCGCCTCTCTCGTCTCGGAGAATAAAGTCTTGTCACACCCCGCGAGTGTCGATTCGATACCGTCTTCGGCAAACAAGGAGGATCACGTCAGTATGGGCGCATTTGCCGCGCGAAAAGTCAGAACGGTTATCGCGAATACGAGGCGTGTAATTGCGATTGAACTTATGTGTGCCGCGCAAGCGATTGATCTGCAGGAGAAAAGGCGGCTGGGCGAAGGGACGAACCGTCTCTACGAACTTTTGCGCGGGACGATTCCCATGTTGAAAGAGGATCGCCCCCTTTCGGAAGATATCGAGACGGTAGCCGAGCTTATTGAACGCGGTCAAGTCACCGATGCTTTGTGCTTTTAACGCAAATTCAGCCAATGCGCGGACGACGTTCTATACGGAATCATGGTAGAGTAAGATTACAAAGAAGATACAGGAGGAGTCATCATGAAAGAATTCAAACATTTACCTATTTCCGATTACCTCGGTCGAGCGGCTTCCGACAGTCCGACGCCGGGAGGCGGTAGTGTCGCTTCGCTTGTTGGAGCCCTAGGAGCGGCGCTCGGTCAGATGGTATATAACTTGACGCATACAAAGAAATCGTATCTCGCGAATGACGAGATGACGAAAGCCGCCGTACAATCCGATTTCAACGCGCTCGTACGCCTTCAGGAAGATTTGACTGATTTAATCGACAAGGATATTTTAGCGTTTAACAGTTTTATGGATGCGCTTTCCCTTCCGAGAGAGACCGACGAGGAAAAGGCGGCTCGCAGCAAAGCGATGGCTGATGCGACCGTCCTTGCGACACAGGCGCCTCTTGAGACAGCGACAAAATCATTTGAAGTCCTGCAGCATTTGGGGTCACTATCGAGATACGGCCATAAAAACTGCATTTCAGACGCCGGAGTCAGCGCTTATCTCGCGCATGCCGCATTGAAGTCTGCCGTTATGAACGTTCGTATCAACGTCCCCGGTCTTGAAGACAGGGCATTCGCAGAGAAGGCAGAACGTACCTGTGTTGCGCTTTTGGAGGAAGCTGAAAAACTTACGAAGGAAATTGAGGTCATCGTATACGAGCGTCTGTAACGAAACGTATCTTTTCATTGACATTTTAGCCGATCAATTTTAGACTGATTCTAGAACAAACGAGCGTGCGAGTTCAATTTGAACTCGCACGGTGCTTGATGCATATCAAATCTTTATCGTTTTCGAAACTTGAAAATTTAATATGGAGGTGATTACTATCGATTGGCTAAGTTTAGCGCTCGGTATCCTTGCAGGCGTCCTGATCGGTGTCATACCGACAGCACTGTTTTATCATAAAGGGTTTAGCAAGAAAAGCCGCGAATTACTGGAGTCAAAGCAAAAGACTGAAGAAGATGCCGCCCTTCTTATCGGTGAAGCCGTGAAGACGGGAGAGGACAAGAAACGCGAGATTCTCCTTTCGACAAGAGAGGAGGTTCACAAGGCCAGACTTGAATTGGAACGCGATGTACGGGCGAAACGTCAGGAATTGACGCGTGAACGCCAAAGGATTGATCAAAAAGAGACGGTCTTGGATCGGCGGACGCAGAGTCTCGAAGACAGAGAACGTCACTACACGGAGCGTGAAGAATTATTGAATGCTCGAGATGTTGAGCTCCAGGCGTCTGAAGCAAAGAAACGCGAAGAGCTTGAGCGTATTGCGAATCTTACGGTCGGAGAGGCGCGCACCCTCGTTTTGGAAGAGGCGGAGCGTGAGTATCGTCGAGATATCGCCATCATGTACAAGGAGATCGAAGAAGAGGCGAAGATGAGCGCGAACGCGAAAGCGCGTGAACTCGTCGTCAGTACGATTCAGCGCTACGCGCATGACTACGTCTCAGAGGCAACCGTTTCCGTCGTATCGCTCCCTAACGAAGACATGAAGGGGCGCATTATCGGACGTGAAGGACGGAATATCAGAACGATCGAGCAGCTGACAGGTGTTGACCTGATCATAGACGACACTCCCGAAGCCGTAATCCTGTCGAGTTTCGATCCCATAAGGCGCGAGGTCGCGCGGTTGGCGATCGAGAGGCTTGTTCAGGATGGCCGCATCCATCCGACGCGTATCGAAGAGATGGTGAAGAAGGCGAACCGCGACGTCGAGAATTCGATCCGGGAAGCCGGCGAGCAAGTTGTCTTTGAGACAGGTGTGATGGGGCTCCCTGCTGAGGTTATCAAGATTCTCGGACGTTTGAAATACAGGACGAGCTACGGGCAGAACGTTTTACAGCATTCCGTCGAGGTGTGCCGTATTGCCGGTATGCTGGCGGCAGAACTCGATCTCGATGTGATGGATGCGAAGCGCGCAGGACTTTTACACGACATAGGAAAAGCTGTCGACTTTGAGATGGAAGGTTCGCACGTCGACCTCGGGAGTGAAATCGCTCGGCGATATAAACTCGATCCGATTGTTATCAACAGCATCGAATCGCACCATGATGACGTGGAGCCAGAGTCACTGATCGCATGCCTTGTGGCTGCGGCGGATGCCATTTCCGCGGCGCGGCCGGGGGCGAGAAGAGAGAACATCGAGACGTACATTAAGCGTATCGAGAAGCTCGAGGAACTCGCGCAATCGGTGCCGGGTGTCGAGAAGAGTTATGCCGTTCAGGCGGGCCGCGAAATACGCGTCATGGTATTGCCGGACAGTGTTTCGGATGAAGAAATGCCGTTACTCGTACATGAGCTCTGTCAGACGATTGAACGCGAACTGCATTTCCCCGGGCAGATTAAGGTCAATATGATCAGAGAAAGTCGTTACAGCGAATATGCCAAATAGTCACGTGTAGGCGAACGTCCGTTCGTCGGTCGCACACTTGCCGGCCGGAACAGGCAAAGTAACCAACAACAAAAGCAGGTTCATCCTAAAACTCAAAAAAGAGTTGAAGCGTTGGCCTGCTTTTTCTTTCCTCTGAATGAGACAGTGTGTTAGGCTTAATCTAATTCGGCTGTTATGAGAAAGAAGGAAACTTTGAAAAGAATTGTAGCGATCCTATTAAGTATCATGTGCTTGCTTTGTCTCGTATCATGTGCGCCTGTCTCCGATGATGACGGTCTTTCCAAGACGGTTCCTACAGACGGCGATTCAGTTGCCACGCTGCCGCCTCCAGGCAGAGGGGAGACGGCGACGGAATTGCGCGTCGCCATACGCCGGGAAGCGAATATGAATCCTCTCTACCCTAAGCACTACACGACGCGATCGCTCCTGGCGCTTGCCTATGAATCGCTTTACAAGGTCGACCATGAGGGAAAGATCGTGCCGTGGCTCGCTGAATCAATTGCCTATGACGTCGAAACGATGACGTACCGTATACAAATAGACGATCAGAAGACATTCCACAGCGGAAAAAAATTGACTTCACAAGATGTTCAGGCGTCACTGCTCAAGACGATCAGCCTTTCAACGGCAGGGTTCGGAAACGAAGAGGAAACGCCAGATGACTTCCAGACGGACGAAGAGGGTTCTATTGCCAATCCGGATGCAGACGATCTGAGCGCTTCATATGATGACGGTTCACGTTTTCAGGCGTCACCCTATTCTTCTATGGCATCCGCTAAGAATAAAAAATATCTGAATATCCGGCAAGTTTTGACGGAAGGCGAAGATATTATTCTTCTGGAGTTGCAGAAACCGGATCCGTGTATTACCGAGCTTCTGACCTTCCCGATAGTCCCCGCGTCAGACGTCGATCAGCGCTCGATGAATCCCGTTTCCGGGAGCGGAGCATGGAGAGTGGCATCTACCGGTGCCGGCCGCCTTGTTACGCTTGAACGCGTCACGCCCGGTACAGGAATCAGGCAAATCACGGCTACGGTGTTCGATGACGTGGCTCTTGCCATGAAAGCATTTGATGAGGGCGATTTAGATGTGCTTGTCTTGGATGTCTCCGAGACGTCGATTTATGCCGATCGAACGAGAATAAGAAAACAGCGTATCGATTACCCCATATATATTTCGATTTATTTCCGTGAGACCGATCAGGAGTCCGCCATTTTGTCTCGCAATTACATGGTACGTGAAATTCGTTCGGATTCTAAAGGGGAGTACTTTGCCGCACCTTTCAACCGAGCGTACTATCCGCTCCTGGCGGGAGATTTCAGGAGGCAGAACGCATCGATTCCCGAGTATCAAATACCCGATCTTCCCGCAATCGAGCGTCCGGACAATCAAACGGTACCCTCTGAGTCGTCCGATGATTCGGGCGCTCCCGCCCCAGTGAGACCCGATACGCGTGAGCCGTTTGTACTGCTTATACCTGAAGGATTTACTCCGTACCGGCTCGTTGACAACATTGGCGCATGTGTGGCTCGTCTCGGACGAAAATTCTCTCCCGTGACCGTCTCGAAGAGAGAATGGGCTTCTAAACTTCGAAGAGGTTCTTACGATGCTGCGCTGCTGATTGATGAAACGTACTTGTTTTTGGATCCTGTCGATTATCTCGAAGGTCTGAATGATGCCGGATTGTTCGATTGGACTCAATATGTCGATGCTGACGATATTGTCACTCTTTTGGAAGCGCAACACCTTGTCTCTTCACCTGAAGGTGAAAATCACGAGGTTTTCTCCGAGAACGCTTACGCCCAAGCGGTATCGCGTATTTTTTCAGCTTTACCCGTTATCGGCATCTCCATACCCGAGACAATGGTATTGTACGGCAGCAATGTGGAAGGAACACTGGCGGGCATTTGGCGCTCACCGTATGAAAATGTGGAGGATCTAATCGTATGGAGGCCATAATCATTCTGCTTTTGATCGCTTGCGATCAATGGACAAAAGGTTTGGCGGAACGCCTTATCGGCCGGACGGGACATGTAACGGTCATTCCGAATTTTTTTGAATTGCGCCTTACATACAATAAAGGCGCCGCTTGGAGTTTCCTGTCGGATAAGTCGTGGGGGCTTGTCTTCCTTTGTATTATTTCGCTTCTCATTACGGTAGCGCTTCTCTATGTACTCAAACATACGACGGGGAAGCGCTTGAGATTCGTCTTGATCCTCATCATCTCCGGTAGTGCGGGCAACTTGATTGACAGGTTGCGCGTGGGAGCAGTGGCTGACTTTTTCTCGTTCACTTTTGGAGATTACGTGTTTCCCACGTTTAATGTGGCAGATTCGTTTATTACAGTCGGTACGGCTTTACTTATCATCTTCATCATATTTGACCGGACATTTTTAGACGGACTCTTATCATTGAGACCTGCAAGACGAAGTCACATGGGCGATGAAGATGTGTCGGATGAGTTTTCGGAAGAATGTGAGCATGAGTCAAGTCAACTTAACGCGCAAAATGTTCCCGAAACAAGGTCGCAGGATCGTTCGGGTGACGGTCGATGATGAGTGATGCCCTGATCATTCAGCCGGAAGAGTGCGGTGTGAGGCTAGACAAGTTTTTGGCTCTCCGCTTTCCTTCCGTATCGAGAGAGCGATGGCAGTCCCGGATCAGGAACGGACAAGTCACCGTTAACGACAGAAATGCGGTGCCGTCCCGTAAACTCCGGACGGGCGATCGCGTCGTTGCCGTGCCGCCCGACGAGATCGTTCAGGAAAAACCTGAACCCGAGTTCATTCCCGTGACTGTTTTGTACGAGGATGAATGGTTTGCAATTGTCGAGAAAGATGCCGGCATTGTCGTACATCCCGGTTTCGGACACGAATCGGGAACACTCGTAAACGCTCTTCTTTCCCGTTTTGCCGACAGGCTTTCCGATGCGGGTGGAGATCATCGCCCCGGTATCGTCCATCGCCTCGACAAAGGCACGTCGGGACTTCTTATCGTCACACTCGATAATCTGGCGCACGCACGTATGGCGCGAGCTTTCCGTGAACGGCATGTCGGGCGATATTATGATGTGATCGTACGCGGTATACCCGATGCTGAGCGCGGCATGATAGATTTGCCAATCGCACGCGCGAAAGTCGGACGCATGAAAATGGAAGTCCGAGATGACGGGAAACCGTCACAGACACGTTTTGAAGTGATGGCATCGGACGCGGAGTTTTCTCATCTGAAATGTCAGCTGATTACCGGACGAACGCATCAGATACGTGTTCATCTCGCTTACATAGGTCACCCCGTTGTTGGAGATCTTCTTTATGGCGGGCGTCGAGCGGGGAATGATACATCGGACGATCAGCTCCTTCACGCTTCACGTATAGTGTTCGACCATCCGATAACAGGTGAGCGCGTCGATGTAAGCAGTCTGCTGCCTGAACGTTTTCAGCCTTTTCTTCAAAGGTTTCAAAACAGTGTCGCCCATGAACGCGGGCGATAGAGTATCCTTAACGTATGAATAACTTGAAGTGGAAAAGGATATTCGCCATAGTGGCGTCTCTGCTCATAGGACTCGGGGTCGCGTCTGTCGTGAAAGACTTGACATCAATGGCCGCGGAAGATGATGTCGGCGCCGAAGTCGTGCGGGCGCGCGAAGAGCTTGCTATAGAGGAAGCGAATTTCAAATCACTTCAAATGCAGAACGATCAGCTGGAAGCCCGAAAGAAATTGATTCTCGACAGCTTGAGCGAACAGGGTGTTCTCTCTGAAGCGATCGCTGAGCACGGCAAGTTTGCTATGATCGCCGGCTTGACCGACGTAAAAGGGCGTGGCGTTGTCATTACGCTGGACGATAAACCTGATTACGATCCGCTGAAAGATCCAATCGAGTCGGTCATTCATGACAGTACGATCAATTACGTTATTAATATTCTTTGGGCGGGAGGAGCTAGAGCAATTTCTTTCAACGATGTGAGGCTGACAGCCATATCGGAGATCAATTGTGTCGGCCCGACGATCCTAACGTATGGCGTCAGGCAGATGCCGCCGTATGTGATCTCCGCCATCGGTCCCGTTGATGATCTCGTCGAAATCGTGCGGAGCGATTCTTACTTGGCGCGGCTCACGCAAACTGAAATCGGCATCAGACTCAATGTCTCTCAGGAGCCTGAAGTCGTTCTTCCCTCATTCCTGAAGTCTCGAGACTATTCGCTCTATATGGATCTTCTCGAAACGCCTTAGACTGAATCGCTACAACCGTTAAATGAGGTGCGAAATATGAGAAACAAAAAATTAATGCAATATGGAACGGTCATCGTTGTCTGCATACTTGTCGGTGCAGTCATCGCGCTTCTCATGAAAAATGTCAATGCCTCAGACTTAGGCAGCAAGAGTTTACAGGAATTGCAGAATCAAATCATCGAGTATCAGCGCAAGAACGAAGAATTGAATAATAGAAACGCACGTTTGTACGACTATATTCGTGAGCTCGAACGCGGCGAAGGCGAGAGCTATCTTCTTGTCATGGAGGAAAGAGAGAAGTTTGCGACTTTTGCCGGGCTGAGAGCTGTAAAAAACGACGGTGTCGTTATCACGCTGTCGCCGATCGGCAACTACATGGTTCAGGACGCGCTCGTCCGTCAGTTTACGAACGAATTGTCCGCGCTCGGCGCACAGGCGATCTCCATCAACAACGAACGTAAAGTTACGACGACGGAGATCAGGACGAGCCGCGAGAACATAATGATTAACGGTATTGCGTTCAGCCGATCTGAACCGTTCGAAATTAAGGCGATCATCAGTCCGACGAAAATTGACAGTTTTGTCGTGCCATACCTGCAATCGGTCAGCGAGAGTATCAAGAAACAGCTCGGTGAAGAATCGGTCGCTATCACCGTTCGATCGGAGAAGGAGATTATCATCCCGGCGTTGAGTGAGGATAGGATAGGCTACGCGATGGATCTTCTGGAGCCAGCCGATTGAGGATTTGTAACGTTGATTCGAGCCGTAATTTGTCTGACAGGCTATAATGACTAAATGATGGATAAAAATGTGACAGTCTTTGAAAAACATCTCGAATTGGATCACCCGGATGAAGGCCTCGCGCTCCTCGGTACGTGCAACGGACACGCGGAGATCGTGGGGAAATCGCTCGGCGTCGCGGTCGAGGCGACGGCGACCGGAATCGTCATTCGCGGCGATAAGAAAGCCGTTGAAACGGCCGGTCGCATCTATAACCGCCTGCACGAACTTTGCCGCGCAGGCACGGCGCCTGTCACTGAACAGCTGATCCGATATCTAGTCGACGCTTCATTACAGGGTGATTTTGCGAGTGCCGAAAAGTTTTCACCGAGTTTAATATGTGTTAACGCAAAGGGACGCCCTATTCTGAGTAAGACAATCGGTCAACAGAAATACATAGATGCGATTAAGAGCCATGAATTGACATTTGCCATCGGGCCTGCCGGAACGGGAAAAACTTATCTCGCGGTTGCTATGGCCGTCAAGGCGTTCAGAGCGCACGAGATTTCACGCATTGTTCTGACAAGGCCTGCGATTGAAGCAGGCGAGAACCTCGGATTTTTGCCGGGCGATCTGCAAAGCAAAGTCGATCCCTATATGCGTCCGCTTTATGATTCGCTCAATGACCTGATGGGTTTTGATGTTTATCAGCGTCATTTGGAACGCAATGAGATCGAGATTTCACCGCTTGCGTATATGCGCGGTCGAACGCTTGACGACGCTTTCATTATCCTCGATGAGGCACAGAATACGACGCGCGAACAGATGAAGATGTTTCTGACGCGTCTTGGGTACAATGCGCGTGCCGTCGTGACAGGCGATATTACGCAGATTGATTTGCCTCAGCGTCGCAGAAGCGGTCTGGCCGAGGCGGCGAAGTTGCTCGGTTCTCTTGAAGGAGTGACGAGTGTACGTCTTACGGAACGTGACGTCGTTCGAAACCCGCTCGTACAGCGTATTATTCGTGCATACGAGAAGGAGGCGTCGCGCGTGAAAGAGGACAGAAGGAGAACGGATCGATGAAAGGATCAGAGAAGAGAACACGTCTCGCCATCAATACCGCATTTGTGGTCATCGCGGCTATCGTCATGATCATTACCATCTACATCGGGTCATCTCCAAGACAATACGATTTGCAGATCGGTGACATCAGTTCATACGACATCGCCGCTCCGCTCGATTTTGCCGACAATGCCGAAACGATGAGACGCGCACTTGAGGAAATGGCGCAGATTCCCAATGTCATGATTCGTTCTGACGCGCTCAGCAATGAATCTTCTGACGCGATGCGTCAGCTCATGTTGCTTGTCCGCGAGAGACGTGATGCTCTTTACAAGGAACCGTATATTTCAATCATCACCGATCCGTCGATACCTGACGATCCGACACAAGCGACTCCGGCGGAGGATATTCGGACGCGTCGACCTGACAATCATGAGATCGAAATTGCCGTCTCATCACTCATTTCGGAAGTCGACCAGACGCTCGGTCTCGTTTTGCCTTCCGGTGAAGCCGACGCGTTAATCAGGATGGAGGATGAGCGGTTTCGCAATTTGAACGCGATCGTCATTGCCGAGACGAATGCCGTCACGGTGAAGACACTTGACGATGCCGGCCTTCGATCTGTTATTGAGGAGACGGTCGTGCGCCTTGAGTCGAGCATGGAATATTATCGTGACGACGCTTTTCTTGTCGGTCGCCTGTTGACGCTTGTCATTCGCCCGAACGTGGAATACAACGAAGAAGCGACGGACAAAGCGCGCCAAGCAGCGTACGATCGTGTGATGAGCGATCCCGTGATGATTAACCGGGGGGCGCGCATTATCAGCCAGGGGGATGTGATCACACCTGAATCGAAGGCGATGCTCGACGATCTTAACTTGACGGTCGGAACCAGATTTGACTGGCAGCGGCTGGTGTCGATCGCTTTTCTCGTGCTGCTCATCTGTGTGATTGGCGTCATGTTCTTCAGACGATACGCTTCGGAACTCCTATATTCGACGCCGCGTACGATGATCGCACTTTTGATCGCGATCCTGTTACCGCTCTTTATGGCGGCATATTTATCGCGTGAGCTGCCTCTATCTTCACCTGTCTATTTCGCCGCCGTTGTCGTCACGGCATATTTCGGCCTGCGCACATCCATCTTTGTCACTTCGCTGCTTATTGTTTTGATTGCGCCGATGACTTCATTTAATCCGTCGTTTGCGATTGTCGCTTTGACAGGGAGTCTCGTCGCTTCACTCTTCACGAGAGGGACGAGCGGCAGGCAGGACAATTACGCGCGCATTATTCTCGCTACATCGCTGACGACGGCGACGACGGCTTTTCTGGTCAGTTTCCTGCAGAAGGAGTCGTGGGCTCTAATATCGAGTCACGTGACGCAGGCGACCGTTTCCGGCGCCCTGTCCGTGATTATCGGGATCGGTATTATGCCGCTATTTGAGCTCATTTTCAATACCGTTTCACCGCTCCGTCTCATTGAACTGTCGCAGCCCGGACACCCGTTGTTGAAACGTCTTTTCGTAGAAGCTCCGGGCACATCGCAGCATGCGATGATGGTGGCTAATCTTGCCGACACGGCGGCGGAGGCGATCGGTGCGGATGCTATGATCGCTCGTGTCGGAGCGTATTTCCACGATGTCGGCAAGCTTGAGGCGCCGCTGATGTTTACTGAGAACCAGTCGGGTGAAAATCCGCATGACCATCTCGCGCCTCTTGAAAGCGCGCGTATCATAACAAGGCATCCGGAGGACAGTATGACGATCGGCAGAAAGTATCGATTGCCGATGCCGCTCCTGCGGATCGCTCAAGAGCACCACGGTTCGACTGTTTTGCAGTATTTTTGGAACAAGGCGTGTCAGGAAGCCGAGGAGAGGGGGGAGGAACCGCCGCCGATCGATTCTTTCCGTTACAGAACTCCGTTGCCGAGCACGAGAGAGTCGGCGATCGTTATGCTGGCAGACTCGACTGAAGCGGCGATGCGATCGGAAGGAGTCAAGACGCTTGAGCAGGCTGAACTTCTCATCAAAAATATTATCAAAGACAAGATCGATCAGGAGCAACTCGTCTCGTCCGGTCTCTCCTTTGCCGATGTTGAGACGATTCTTCAATCGTTCCTTCGCGTATATGCAGGTCACTTCCATGAACGCGTACCCTATCGCTTGCAAAGGACGAAGAAACAATCGCGCCGATCCTCGGAACGCCAATCGTCCACAAGTTCCGGAAACAGTGATTTGCCGCCTGATAATGTGACACTATGATTGACATAAATTGCTACAATAGACAACGTGTCTACCGGAATCGCGACACGTATCATGTCATGTCCGAGGCTGCCGAACATGTCCTGTATCACGCCCCGTCAATTTTGAGCTTATTGGAGGACGGCATCGCAGTCTCGTTGGATATCACGCTTGTCGGGCCGAGAGTTATGCGTCGCATCAATCGCGAGCAGCGCGGTATCGATGCCGAAACGGATGTTCTTTCCTTTCCGAGTCACGAGATGCGCCGGGGCGAGTTTCTGAAGCCTATTGAGGATTGGGAGTTTATTGATGTCGACGGGACTGGCCGTCCGACACTCGATTTGGGTGAGATGGTTATCGCGCCGATCCGTGTTGACTCGCAAGCGCAGGAGCTGGGACATTCATTCGAGAGAGAGCTTCGCTTCCTCGTCATTCATGGTGTTTTACATCTTCTCGGTTTCGACCATGAAGATGAGGATGACGAGGCTGAGATGATACGTCGCCAGAAGGAGCTTCTAAGAGATCTGGAAGAAATTCCGTGCGGTTTCGTCGCTTTGGCGGGACGGCCGAATGTCGGAAAATCGACACTTCTTAACGAAATTGCCGGGCGCACATTGGCGATCGCGACGGCCAAGCCGCAGACGACGCGTCATTCTATACGAGGTGTCTATACTGCGGACGACTGTCAGATCGCCTTTATCGACACACCGGGGATTCATCGGCCTACAACGGGTCTCGGGAGAGCGATGATGCGCTCTGCCGTTAATTCCATTCATCAGGCTGACGTCGTCGTTCTGATGATCGACGCCGCCTGGCGTCCCGTGATCGGTACGGCTGAGCGGCAGGTGATTGAGCAGGCCCGGAAGGACGGAAAACCTATTATCCTTGTTCTCAATAAAGTCGATGCGACGAGGAAAGAAAATGTTTTGCCGCTCATACAGGCGTACGATAAAGCGTATCAGCTTGATGCGTATGTTCCTTTGTCGGCTAAATTCGGTGACGGGACAGACCGACTTATTGACGAGATCAGGCGATTGCTGCCGGTTCAGAGGCGGCTATTTTCTGCAGATGATGAAACGGATCAGACGGAGCGAGTTCTCGTCGGTGAGCTCGTCAGGCGTGAGGTACTTTTACAGACCGAACAGGAAATTCCGTATGGAGTGACCGTCATTGTCGAATCATTTGATGAGGATGAAGGCGATCTCGGTCGCTTTGTCGCTATAGACGCCGTTATCTTATGTAATAAAGACTCGCACAAGCAGATTCTCATCGGTAAGGGAGGTTCAAAGATCAAGTCGATCGGCATCGCCGCAAGGTCGGCCATCGAATCGCTTCTGGAGGCGCGTGTTGACCTTTCACTGTTCGTAAAAGTAAGACGAGACTGGCAAAATCGCGCCTATTATCTGCGTGAATCGGGGATACAGGATTGATGAGTACGATCACGACAAAAGCGTTCGTGATGAACTCGTTTCCTTGGAAGGAGAGACATCGTCTCCTGCATCTATTGACTCCTGAGCTCGGACTGATTACGGCACTTGCCCCGGCGAGCGAGCGACTGCGAAGTGAAATACGAGCGGCGACACAACTGTTTTCGTTGTCTGAATTTGTGCTGACAGTTAAACAGTCACGCTATTCTGTTCGATCAGCTTCTGTCATCGAGTCTTTCATCGCGATTGCCGAAAATCTTGATCGCTTGACGGCTGCATCGCATGCTGCCGAGGTGTTTACCGATGTCGCGCGGCATGATGAGCCGAATCGTGCGCTTTTCGAACTCTGGGCATATTGCCTCTACGAAATATCAGTATCGGATTACCCCGTCTTTGTCGCGCGAATGGCGACATTGCGCCTGATGGTGGAGATCGGTTTAACACCATGTCTTGATTCGTGTGTCCGTTGCCACGGACACGTCGATGAACCGTACCGTTTCAGTTTTTTAGAAGGCGGACTTCTATGCGGCAAAGAGGAGTTTCGTAAGACTCAGGCTGAATGGACGACGTTGTTTCCGGGTACTTTAGCGCTACTGCGCCATATAGCATCGGCTCCTTATAAGAGGTTGTTTCGCTTTTATGCATCAGAAGAGACGCGATCAGAGGCTTCTGCTTTTGCAGATCGCTGGCTTGAAGAGCGTATGGAGAAACGCTACAATCGACTCGAACTCCTCGAGCATAACCCAACTTTTTTATTCAGCTGACAGCGCATGAACGCAGGTGAGTGATTTTTTATAGGAGAATTATATGGCAGTTTTTCGAAGTGTGTTTGATATTATCGGACCGGTGATGGTCGGTCCTTCGAGCTCGCATACGGCCGGAGCTGTAAGAATCGGCTTGGCTGCACGATCAATTTTCGGCGAACAGCCTGAGGAAGTCGACATCACATTGTTCGGATCATTCGGTCATACGTATCGCGGTCACGGGACGGATCTGGCCTTGATCGGCGGATTGCTCGGTCGATCGACCGACAGTGAAGAGATACGTCACGCTCATGAGCTTGCGGAAAAAGAGGGACTGAAAGTCAACATCAAAGTTTCCGACAGGAACGTCGACCATCCGAATACGGCTCACGTCTTGATGTATTCGGGCGACAGATCTATGAGTATGACGGCGTGTTCGGTTGGCGGAGGCATGATCAATATCACGCAGGTCGACGGTTTCAACGTGCGTGTCAGTTTTGATAACCCGACCGTTCTCATTTTTTACCGAGACCGCACGGGGATGATCGCGAGGGTGACGCGCATTTTGGCGGATCATACCATCAATGTCAGCAGCATGCAGGTGTCGCGAAAGGAGCTCGGATCGACAGCCCTGATGACGATTGCGACCGACGGGGTTATTCCGGCAGCTGTTATGGATGAGATCAGATCGATCAAGGAGTTGGGACCGATCATCTCTTTAAGTGAACTTATGCGTGAGCCCGATCATGCTGCGAACGACGTACCGGGTGAATAATAAGTGTTTGGAGGTATTGTTAATGAAACTTTATCCGAAAAATTTCTCGACTGCCGTTCATAATTGTAATTTGAGCGGGATCAGCCTTTCGCGTTATTTTCTTGATATTGAAATTGTGTTGAATGAGACGACGGAAGATGAAATCCTCCGGCAAATGGAGAAGAATCTTTCCGTTATGGAGAAAGCCGCTGCGAAGGGTATAGCCGGTGTAACCTCTTTTTCCGGTTTGACGGGAGGCGACGCGAAACGTCTGGCTGCATTCCGTGCTACGGGTTCGCCTTTCGGGGACAGCCTTTATCTCGAGGCAATGATTCAGTCGCTCGCGGTCAATGAGGTGAACGCCGCGATGGGCGTCATCTGTGCCACTCCGACGGCAGGTTCATCGGGAGTATTGCCCGGGGCACTTCTTACAATGCGCGATAAGCTGAACCTCGACCGTCGCGCTCAGCTCAACTTCCTTATTACGGCCGGCGGTACCGGCGCTCTTATCGGGAACCAGGCATCGATCTCGGGCGCTGAAGGCGGCTGTCAGGCAGAGGTCGGTTCTGCATCGGCGATGACGGCTGCCGCGCTTGTGGAGGCGGCCGGCGGGTCGCCGTCACAATCAGCTCATGCATTGGCGATCGCTTTAAAGAATTTGTTAGGACTTTCTTGCGATCCCGTGGCGAGCCTTGTCGAAGTTCCGTGTATCAAACGGAATGCCGTGGGCGTCGTCAATGCGATCGCCGCCGCTGAAATGGCGCTTGCAGGCATCGAGAGCCGCATTCCTGTCGATGAGGTCATTCAGGCGATGGGTTCGATCGGTCGCATGATGCCGATGGCGCTTCGCGAGACGGCACTGGGCGGCCTTGCGCAGACTCCGACAGCATGTCGCATGACGGCCATGCTTCAGCAAGAAGGGCACATTCCTTGGCCTTTCCCCGCCGCAGGACGCAATGAGGATTAACGAAGCGTTATAGATCCATTTTTCAATCGAAATTTTTCCAAAATTCGCGGACGAGGCCAAGTGTCTCGTCTTTGTCCTTTGTGTGGATTGTGCGCCATTCTTCAGGAAGAAGCGCACGGTAATCGGGGCGGCTGTAACGATCGTCAACGAGCAGTACGAGTCCGAAGTCGTCCTCATTCCTGATAAGGCGCCCAACCGCTTGGGTGACGCGATTGAAACCGGGCCACATAAAAGCGTATTCATAACCTTTGCTCGTCTTTTGATCATAGTATTGGCGCAGAATCTCGCGTTCAGGCGATACCCCCGGCAATCCCGTTCCGATGATGATGACACCCGTCAGTTCTTCGCCGATCAGATCAATTCCCTCATTGAAAAGAGATCCGATCACGGTCATGCCGACGAGCGATCGTTTGCCTTTAGGCATTCTAAAGCGGTTCAAGTACGCATTTTTCTGCTTTTCCGTCATTCGGGTCGGTTGAACGAGAAATTCATTCGCCGAATTCTTGTGACGTTTTATCTCGTTCACCAACATTCTCTGATAAGCGAAAGAAGGGGAGAATACGAGGTAATGTCCTTTCCTTTCTCCAATAACATCGAGGATCAGCGACGTAATGACGGGAAGCGTAAGATGGCGATCTTTATAACGGATCGAATACGCGTCGACATTCAGGACAAAGCGCCTTGAAGAATCGAACGGCGAATCAAGCATCAGAATTTCAGGTTTGTCAACTGAACTGTCGGCATCGAGAAGTGAGACGTAATACGACGGCGGCGTCATCGTCGCGGAGAAGAAGACAACCGGTGATTTGTCGCGGTAGATATCGGTCAGATGGTTCGATGCGTCAAGCGCGAGGAGAGACGCGACGACTTCACCTTTATCGTAAAGGCGCCACGTATTGATGTATGTGCTGTCATAATAGTGTTCGATGACTTTTTGAAAAAAAAGAAGATCAAAGTAAGGGAGCATAAGCTTCTCGCGACCGTCGAATTGAAGCTCCTTATAAAAGAATCCCGAGAGTGCTGTTGTGAGTGACTCGACATCTTGTATAAAAAAAGGCGGAATCTCGCGCATCGCTAAAAATCGCTCACTGAACATCGGCTTAAATGGACTGAGCTCTTTTATATGCTCAGCGCCTTTAGAGCCACGTGCCGTATCCGTAAGAATGTCTGCGAATTGATCGATGCGACGCAAGAGTCGCTCGATAGCGACGATACATTTTTTCGCCTCACTGCGTAACGCGGTGTTTGTAGCGGTGTTTTCCGGAATGACGACATCACGCTCGATATTGCCTGTCGAAGCGAGATTCTTAAACATTTCGACTAAATTAAGGAGAGTTGTTCTTGAAAGTGTCGCCGAAAACATCTCGTTTGAACGGCGCGCGAGATTGTGCGCCTCGTCGACGAGCAGTGTGTATTTCAATTTCGTGTCGTCCAGATGATTGGACCAGCGCACACGCGGGTTGAAGACGTAATTGTAGTCACAGATGACGACATCGCATCCGGCTCCGATTTCAAGCGACAATTCGAATGGACAGACTTCGTATTTTTTTGCCAGCTCTATGATATCTTCAGGTAAAATACGCTGCAATTTAAAACTTTCGCGCAACGCATTGTGACGCTTTTCGTAATAATTGACGGCGTAGGGGCATTTTCTCATATTGCAGAACAGATCTCCGGCTAAGCAGAGTTGCTCTTTCGCCCTGAATGTAATCGAGCGCACAAGAAAACCTGCAGAAGTGAGGTCATCTAAGGCTTGCTCAGCA
Organism: Clostridiaceae bacterium; assembly: GCA_012841145.1. Lineage (GTDB taxonomy): Bacteria > Bacillota > Clostridia > Saccharofermentanales > DTU023 > UBA4923. Next base: position 37,624 of record DUVH01000009.1, read on the forward strand.
ATTTTCCGTTGCGATCTCGTCGGCGTCAGGTAGAATATCTGGTCGGTCAAACCGCCGGCCTGAGCTTTGATCGCGGGGTAGAGTGTCGCTACCGTCTTCCCGATACCTGTCGGCGCGACAATAAAAAGCTTGGCTGTATCGCGAATGGCGGCGATCACTTCGCGCATCATCTGTTTCTGGCCTTCGCGCAGTGTTTCGTACGGAAATCCGGCATTTTTATTGAGCGTGTTTCGAAGCATTTTATGCTCAAAGAGCGGCATTGCCACCTCAAGATATCGCCTGCACGTCTGATCGAAATGAATGGACAGTTCGTCGGATGTCATCCGGCGCGTCAGGACAAACGACTCGTCCACATCGAACGACGTATAGTGGAGTTCGATTGTTACGTCTGAAGCATCAATCATCAAACCGTCTCTAAAACCGCTTTCGAGAAGTAAATGCGCGTAAAGATACGCCTGTGTCCAGTGGGCGGCATCGCCCTCGGAAGGGAGAGAATGCGCGCTTCCTCTAAATCCTTTAACTTCAATGAGTGTCAGTTCGCCTTTCGGAGAGAGAACGATCAGGTCACATCGTCCTTGCACGATCAAATCAACAGGAAGATCGTCCGCCGCAAAAACTCCGGAGAGCGATTCTTCGGCAAAAAGATCGCATCCAGGGAATCGTCTGTGCGCCGTTTTCAAAAACAGCTGGTGTATTCTCGTACCCTCAATTCCGGAGAGTCCGCCCTGCATGGCGGAGCCGAGTCCGCCGACGCGTCGCGTCGATTCGGCGAGTTTGCGGACGGCAACGGTCATCTCGTGTTTCATGTTCTCGATCTTGTTCACGATGTGAGTACCTCATCGAGGCGCTTAATGGACGAATCTGCATAACGAAAAGCATATCGACAGCCGTCCGCGATAAATTGAAAACCTTGGACATGACTGTCACCGTTTTTGATCGGTATTATCTGTCGGATATCGCGTTCTTGACACTTGAGCGATGCCGCCAAATATTTCAGAATAGTCGACCGCGAATTGTCAAGGTACGTCGGGTCAAAAGCTCTCAAATCATCTAATGTATCGAATTCGAAGATATTACCTCTCGGATATCTACGTGCCTTCATTCTCAAGACATCAAGATGATCAAGGAAAATATCCTCCCAAAACATATCGTACGTATCATCCCTCGCGTGCGCATCGAGGAGATATTGTACGAAATGTTGAGAAAATGTTTCATCAAAATACGCGTGTCCGAGCATTACCCAGGCATCGCGTCCGCCGATCGTCACGCCGGTGATGACTCCCTCATCGTCCGTGCTGACACACCATTCATCCGTCTCGCCCTCAGCGTAGACGACAGAGTAATAGGAGCCCGACACGTCTCTTTCGAATGGGTTGACCGTGAAGTAATTGTCAGCGGAGCAGATATACGTATCCGAGAGATAGTCACGAGCCGCATAGAGACTTCCGTGGTTATTACGCGTGTCGTACGTCTCATTAAAGATCAGCTTGACGTGATATTTATCCGCAAGGTAAGTGAACATATCTGACTTATATCCGGTAACGATGACAATTGAAGGAACGCCGGACTCCATAAGCTGTTCGATCTGCCGTTCGATCAGAATCTCTCCTCTCACTTCGAACAGAGCCTTCGGTTTCTCGTAAGATAGCGGCGCGAAACGCGAGGAGAGGCCCGCCGCCATAATGACGGCATGTTTAACATTCATACGAGCTTAACCCTTTCATTCTGTTCGGCTATTATTACCGCCATATTGTCATTCGTATCATGACATGCGATTCGTAAAATGATGACTACATTATAGCCCGATATGAGATGTGACGACGTAAAGACAGATTTGATTGACGATTTCGTCAGTTTTGTGTTAAATAGTTAGCATAAATAAGTTATTTTTGTGTTAAATGATTGACAAGAGAGCGTACAGGAAGGGGACTGCGCTCTGCTTTGTCGAAGAGAGGAGGAATTTGCGTCTTGGGTCCGAAGTATATTCAACAAAAGTATATGCCTGTGATATGTGAAGCATTGTCAGATGACCCCGAGATCACTTCATTTGTCCCGATGAAGCTCGGTATGACGAATGATTCTTTTATCTTCGAGTGTCGTAGCGGGACGTTTATGCTCCGGCTCCCCGGGCGCGGGAGTGAGGCGCTGATCGACAGGAAACAGGAGTACGAAGTTTATCGGCTATTAGCCGGTCGCGGAATCTCCGATGAGGTTCTTTACTTTGACCCGAAGACGGGAATTAAGATTTCCCGCTATATTGAAGATGCACGCGTCTGTGACCCGCGATCTAAGTCAGACCTGAAGAGGTGTATGGATGTTTTGAGAAGTTTTCATGATTTGAATCTTTCCGTCGGTCACTTGTTTGATCCGTGGGAACGACTCGAATACTATGAATCGCTTCGCGGTGATACGCCGTCGAGATACGGCGATTACGCACTGACTAAAGCGACAATCCGGGACATTTATGAATGGACATTGGAACAGCCTCGCCATATTATTCTCGCTCATATCGATCCCGTAGCCGACAACTTTGTCTTTACTCCTGACGGAAAAGTCTATCTGATCGATTGGGAATATGCCGCCATGCAGGACAAGGACATCGATGTCGCGATGTTCGCCGTTTACTCTCTGCTTGATAAGGAGCATGTCGATTGTCTGATCAATTTCTACCAGAACGGGGCTGAGGACAGGCTTCAGAAGAAAAAAATCTACGCATACATTGCCATTGCCGGTTTGGTATGGAGTAACTGGGCTGAATTCAAGATGAACAACGGCGATGTGCTGGGCGAATACGCACCCGGTCAATATCGTTTCGCTAAAGATTATTCTGCGTATTTTTACGCGTTCAGTTAGTGTACGGCGTATGAGTTTAGGCGGTCGGTGTCGTCAATGATGCACCTCATCAATACAATCTTCGGTATCCCTCTCGGTTACCTTATGTATGCCTGCTATCGATTGACAGGTAATTACGGACTTTCCATCATCCTTTTCACGTTTATAACGAAAGTAATTATGTTCCCGCTTTCGCTCATCTCACAGAAGAATTCAATCGTCATGGTACGAATACGCCCGCAGCTCGAGGAAATCAGACAGCGTTACGCCGGCAACAGTACAGAGATGGCATCTAAGCAAAAGGAACTCTACCGTCGCGAGAAGTACAGCGCCTGGAAGGGGATGCTGCCGCTTCTTGTACAGATCCCGATCATTCTCGGTCTGATTAATGTCATCTACAACCCGCTCCAACACCTGTTGCGCCTTGAACCTTCCGTGATCAATTCGCTGCTTGAGAGGACGGCGACATTTTCCGGAACGACGGTTGCCGGACTTGGAACGAGCGCGGAGCTGACCGTTCTCGAAACGGTACAAGAGAATATCGCCTTCTTTGGCGGATTACCCGGTGTAAACGAGATCGCTTCAATGAATCTCAAATTTCTCGGTCTAAACCTTGCGGAAGTACCGACGATCAACTCGCTCAGCATTCTATACCCTGTTTTCTCCGGATTGAGCGCTTTCGTCTTGGCGATGTACCAGAATAAGCATAACGTGCTCCAGCGAGCGCAAGGAGTCGTCAGTCGCAGGGTTATGACGGTCATTCTCGTCGCATTTTCAGCCTTTTTTGCCGCTATCTTGCCGTGCGGCGTCGGCTTGTACTGGATCGCGGGAAATCTCCTGTCGATACCTGTTCTCCTTCTTTGCAATATCATTTATGATCCCGGTGAATACGCCGAGGAGATTGAACATCTGGTAGCGCCGAAACTCAGCAAGGAAGAGAAACTTGAGCAAAGGGCGCTTAATAAAGAGAAACGCAGGAGACAGCGAGCCGATGTTAAACGTTTTAACTCGACAAAGGATAAACGTCTCGTTTTCTATTCGGAGAGCGACGGATTCTATAAGTATTTTGAAGGGTACATCAACTACATTCTCGAGCATTCCGATGTCGTCATCCACTATGTCACGAGCGATGTGCGAGACCGCGTGCTCTCGATGAACAAAGCACGCATTCAGGCGTATTATGTCGGGCCGATTGCCTTGATCCGCGTGATGATGTTGATGGATGCTGATATCGTTGTCATGACGATGCCCGACCTTGAGAAATACCACATCAAGCGTTCGCTCGTAAGGAAAGATATTGAATATATCTATACCGATCACGGAATGACGAGCCTCCACCTGATGCTTCAGGAGAACGCGCTCGACTATTTCGATACGATTTTCTGCTACGGCCCGAACCACATCCGGGAAGTGCGCGAGATGGAGCGCGTCTATAACCTTCCTGCTAAGACGCTTGTCAAAACGGGATTTCCCTTGCTAGATTCGATGATTGAAGGCGCAGAGGCGATCGGTGACGTAATCAACGACCCGAAAATCATCCTGATCGCACCATCTTGGCAACAGGACAACATTCTCGAGTACTGCTTGGAGGAGACGTTGCGCCCGCTTTTAGGAGCCGGCTATCGCATCGTTGTTCGGCCCCACCCGGAATTCATCAAGCGATTCCCGGGTAAAATGAGAAAGATCATCGAGCGTTATAAAGATGATGTGGGAGACGATTTTGAAATTCAGACTTCGTTCGCTTCAAGCGAAACGGTCTATTCTGCCGACCTCGTGATCACCGACTGGTCGTCTATCGCGAATGAATTCTCGTATGCGAGGAAGAAGCCATCTCTTTTTATCAATACGCCGATGAAGGTCGTCAATCCGAATTACAAGAAAATTCCTCTTGTCCCGCTTGATATTTCATTGCGTGATGAGATCGGTATCTCAATCGATGTCGAAGACCTTGATACAATCCTCGACGTCGTTCATACGCTTTTTGATAATGCCGATGAATACAGAGGGCGTATTGCCGACGTCGTCAGTCAAAATATATTTGATGTTGGCGACGGTGCGCGCGGCGGAGGTCAATACATCATCGATGCCCTTAAGAGGCGTATGGATGAGACTGTCGAACCGTCCTGCGATGACCTCGTAACGCGTTGGCGGAGTATACTAAATAGCGGTATCGACGATGAGATAAAACAGATGCTCAACGAACCGCTCCCGGTCGATAATTCCGGTAATAGAACGAAAGCGGACTTTTTGCAGGAGATTTTGGAAGAGCTCGAAAGTACGATGGAACAGGAGATGAAAGATGAATCGTAAGGTAAAGACAATTCTCTTTACGTTCCTGTTGGCAGGCCTCAGCTTTTCCGTTCCGGTTCATGCCTACATTGACCCCGCGACTACAACGTATATCATCCAAATTGTTACGGCTCTCGTCATTACCTTGGGCGTCACGATCGGCGTGTTCTTTACACGTGTCAGACTTTCGATTGTCGGACTTTATGTCCGTATTTCGGAGTTTTTTATCAGGCTTTTCTCCAAGAAGAAAGGCAATAGTGTCACGACATCGCGTACGCACCTCAGGATGTCGCCTCCGGCAGGGGATAAACAGTCGTTCCGCAGCCGACTTTTGAGCTCGGTTTGCGTCAGCGTCGCCTTTGCTTTCACATTTATCGTGTTCGGCATATACGAACTCTATATGCTGAATGTCGACTATTTCAATTTCCCGCTCAAGTTGCTGCTTCCGCCCCTTTTGCTCTTCGGTGCGCTCGTCGCCGTTATTTTGTGCGGCTTCCTCATCTTGTTTCGAGGAGCACTATTCAGCACGCTCATCTCTTTTGTTTTCGGAATCGTGTTGGCGGGGTACGTGCAGGGCAATTTTCTCAACAGGGATCTCGGAACATTGACTGGCGACCCGATCGACTGGAGTGCGAAAACCGGCGCCTTTTTCGTCAATACGCTCGTGTGGATCGCCTTATTGGCGATTCCATTTTTGTTGAAAGCTGCCGGAAAGAAGATCCATACCGTAACGATCAGGGCGGTATCGACACTTTTGGTGATAGTACAGCTCGTATCGATGATTGCGCTTCAATTCTCGCCGACGTCTACACCTCAGCGATCTAACAGGTATCTGTCAACAAAGGCAATCAACGAAGTAGCTCAAGAGGATAACATCATCGTGATCGTTCTGGATCGCCTCGACAACCGCTACATCGATCGTGTGAGAAATGACGATCCGCGATTTTTTGATCGGCTTGACGGTTTCACGCAGTTTACGAACAATATTTCACTTTATTCACAGACATTCCCTTCTGTCGCCAATATGTTTACAGGAGAACTTCACATGTTCGAGCGTCCGATGAATGATTATCTGAAGGACGCCTGGTCGACATCGACGTTCCTTCCCGGACTTCGTAAACAACAATATGATATTTACCTCTATATGGAACCGGGGTATACGTATAGGGACGTGGCGGACTTAGAACATGTGGCCGACAATATCATTGAGAACGAGATACGCATTCATTCCAAAGAAGCCTTAGTGCAATTCGGACGCTTATCGGCTTTCCGGTACGCTCCGCTATTAGCCAAACCTTTTTTCTGGACATCGACTGATCAGTTCAGCCGACTGATTTCGACGGATTCGACAGAAGGATATCCGCCGTATTTTGCAGACGATATTCAGTTTTACCGGCAGCTAAAAAGCGAAAAACTTCATGTGAGTGAGCATGGCAAGAGGTTGACCTATATCCACATGCAGGGTCCGCATATGCCTTACGTGATGAATGAAAAGGCCGAACCCGCTGAACCCGGTACTTCAAGCGCGATGGTTCAGACGAAAGGGAGTTTCCATATCGTCTTCGAATACCTCGATCAGCTGAAACAATTAGGACTCTACGAGAGCAGTACAATCATCATCACGGGTGACCATGGCGCGCGAAAGAATGACAGATTGCCTCTCGACGAACCAATCGTCACTGCTCTGTTCATCAAACCCGCAGGGAAAGGGGGTACTCCCTTAGCGTTTAATGGTGCACCTGTCTCAGCGGATCAATTCCGACCATTTATATACAGCGAAGCCGGCATTCCGCATGAGGGACTCGGGAAGACGTATTTCGAAGTTCCTGAGGATTCAAGCGATGTTAGATATCTTTACCATCGCCTTATAAAAACTGACGAGTCTCCAGCAAGGCTCCTTATATACAAAATCCGCGGAGATGCCAACGATTTTAAGAACTGGGTGCTTGTTGAGGATCGGGTGGACAACAACTAACGTAACGATAATGTAACGAGTGAAAGTCTGAAAAATAATAGGTTCTCTTTGAACATATAATCATTTTCTGGTAAGATTTAATAAATATAATTATATTTCAAGTGTCAACGATAGGTAGGAAAGTAGCGAGCCCCGTCGTCGATACTTCCGCAATTTTTGTGTGTTGACGTGAGCAGTAGTTCCGAGATTATTGGGGAGGGTGTGCATGAGGACATATCTTAAAAAAAATGCAGTGTTGTTGGTCGCATTCATCGCGTTATCGCTGACCTTCGCATCGCCAATTCTGGCAGCTGAAGGAGATGTAGAGATTAACGAGACAAATTTCCCTGATGATGCCTTCAGAGAATTTGTAACTCAGTACGATACGAGTGGAGACGGCACTTTGCAAGTCACTGAGCTCGAAGCCGTGACGGAGATAGATTTATATAGTTACAACATAGTCGATCTTACAGGTATTAAACACTTTACAAAAATAGCGGATCTTAAGGTTGATTGTGGAAATTTAGTTTCGCTCGATCTCTCAGGTTGTACAAGCTTGGCGGATCTTAATGTTGATTGTAAAAATTTGGTTTCGCTCGATGTCTCGGCTTGTACAAGCTTGGAGAATCTTAGTTACTTTGGTTATGTTTTGGAAACATTGGACGTGACCGGCTGTACGAACCTTAAGAAGCTTTATTGTGAAGGTTCGGACTGCTTCATAGAGCCGCTCGATTTATCCTCCTGTACGAATCTGACTGATCTTACTATTATGATGTTTAGTAGTTTGACTTCATTGAACGTAACAGGATGTACAAATCTCGAGACACTTTTTTGTGGATTTTCATCACTTGAATCACTTAATTTATCGGGTATGACGAAGCTTAAGAAATTAGGTATCTCTTTTAACCATGTGGAGTCGCTCGATCTATCGGCATGCAAGGATCTTATCTATCTCAGCATCTGGCGTTGCAATCTAAGTGAATTGGATTTATCGGAATTAGATAAGTTGCAAAAGCTCGATTGTTCAGATAATCGTCTTACCTCTTTAGATGTCTCGGGATGTACTGACCTTTGGCAGCTTACCGCGGGAGAACAATGGATTGACGATGTATCTGCTGTTCTAAGAGGCGAGCATTACGAGGCTGATCTCGGTGCGTTATATGGTGTCGATATCGACAACATCAAGGAAGTGACACTTGATGACGGCGATCCGCTTCCCGACGGTTTTTCTTACGATCCTGTGACTGGTATCCTGAAGATGGACGCCGATCCTGGATATACGGCTTTCAAATATGTCTATGATACTAATGCGAATCTAGATAAGTTGGATGTTCCTCCTCCCGGATTCGCCGAATACGATGAGGAAGCCGAATTCGATGAGGAAGAGGAAGAGGGTTGGAGCGTTGTCGATTCGTCTCCCGACTTGGAAGTAAGGTTTACTATCAACATCGTCGAGGAGTCTCCAGAAGCGCCCGTAGTGTTAGAGACGGAAGATGACAACGTCGAGATTGGAGAAGACGGTGTCGTTATTTTTCAGCAACGAGAGCAGTCCGAGGATGATACTGCTGAGGACGTGATAGAGGGCGGCATTTCATTAATGATAGAGGGTAATGTAGACGATTTTCGGTATGTTACGTTAAACGGACGACAAGTGGCACGCCAACATTACGATGTAAAGGAAGGCAGCATTATTGTTACGCTCAAAGACGCTTTTCTGAGTAGCCTGCCGCCGGGTGAGTATGTAGTAAAGCTGTTTACGAAGGCGTTTGTCAGCAGCCAAAATATATTGCTTGTCGCGCCTGAACCTGAGCCCGAACCTGAGCCGGATCCCGCACCAGAACCTGAACCTGTACCGGAGGCAGATTCTGAACCTACACCTACACCTACGACACCCGTTACGACCGCACCTGAACCTACGACCGCGCCCACGACGACTGATCCTTCACAGCAAGTGCTGGATGTTGAGATACCGGCGTCATTGAACGAAGGAAATGATATTGATGCGTCAGGTGACAGTGTCGTGTTCCACCAAGGTACGTCTACTGGCGCTGCTTTCAAGGTGAATGGCGCGGATGTTGCTGACTTCAAGCGCGTAGAGGTAAATGGTCAGGAAATTGGTTCTGACAATTACACCGTGGAAGCGGGCAGTATCATCGTCAAATTGAAGCAGGCTTTTTTAAATAGTCTGCCGGAAGATGTGTATAAGGTAGCAATAGTTACCTCTAAAGGTACCGGCGTTAAGAATCTTCTAATAAAGGCTCCAATGCCTACCACTGATGCGAAAAAGCCTGTAACGCCTACGACAGGTGAGGTAAGGTTTACTCAGTTCTGGTGGTTCGCTTTACTGCTTTTTGTAGCCGGTTCGGTGTTGCTGCTGAGCTCTATCTACCGTCGGAGAAGAGAGAGCCGTTAGTAGTAATAATTCAGGGAAATAGTTTTTTGCGAAAAATGGGGGTGTCTCAAACACTTTATTAAGTGATTGAGACACCCTTTTTCATGTTGAAAGCCATGAAAACAGCCAGCATCAAAACGTAGCGGGTTCATGTAGGCGATAGCGGCCGAACTTTTCTGCTACTTGTATTCTCTTCAAATATTTGCCATTGCAACAATGACGACAACTGACGTAACAATAATGTAACGACGGAAAGCCTTAAAAACAACAAGGATTCTTTGAATAAATAATCTGTGTCTGGTACCATGTATCAAATGTATAAAGATTTCAATCGTCAATAATAGATATGAGAATGGCGAGATACCGTCGTCGATACTGCCAGTATTAGCAAACGGTGACATGAGCATTAGTTTCGATGTAACAAGGAGGATTTGCATGAGGACAAATCTTAGTAAGATTGTTGTGTTGGTAGTAGCCTTCGCGTTATTGCTGACCTTCGCACCGCCAATTCTGGCAACTGAAGGAGATGTGGAGATTAACGAGACAAATTTCCCTGATGATGCCTTCAGGGAATTTGTAACTCAGTACTACGATACGAACGGAGACGGTACTTTGCAAGTCGCTGAGCTCGAAGCCGTGACGGAAATTGTGTTAGACGATGATTATGTGACTAACATAATAGGGATCAAGTACTTTACGAATTTGGCTAGTCTCACTTGTTTTTGTCGCGAATTAGAGGATCTGGATGTGACAGGCTGTGCGAATCTTGAGTCTTTGCTGATTGCCGATGCAGATTACATAGAGTCTCTCGATGTATCAAATTGTACGAACTTGCGCAAATTGATGTGTTTCATGTGTCTTGAACTGAATTCATTGAACGTATCGGGCTGTACAAAACTCGAGTCGCTTATTTGTGCCCATACCAGCGTAGAGGAACTTGATGTATCAAGTTTGACTAACTTGAAAAAGCTCATTTGCTCCTATAGCCCTGTTCGTTCACTTGATTTATCTGCATGTCAAAAATTAGTCACCCTCAATGTTTATCGCGCCAGTCTTGACAATCTGGACTTGTCTGAACAAAAAGAGCTACAAAAACTTGATACTAGTATGAATTGTTTGGCAGTGTTGGATGTTTCCGGACTTCCTCTTCTTTGGCAGTTTACTGCCGGAGAACAGTACGGCGAGGAAGTTATTGCTGTCAGAAGAGGTGATCAGTATGTTGCTGATCTCAGCTCTTTGGAAGGCGTCGATATTGCAAGAATTAAGGATATAGAAGTCAGTTTCTATGATGAAGGACTTCTTCCGACCGGTTATACGTATAACAAGACCACCGGTTTGTTGACGATAGATGTTGATCCGGGTCAATCGGAATTCGTCTATGTTTACGATACTAAAGCTAATCTCAAAAACTTAGATAAACCGCCTGCCGGATACGATCCTCCCGGATACGCCGAATACGATGAGGAAGAAGAATTCGATGAGGAAAAGGAAGAGGAAGAGGATTGGCGCTATCGCGATTCGTCTCCCGACTTGGAAGTAAGGTTTACTATCAACATCGTCGAGGAGTCTCTTGAAGCGCCCGTAGTTTTAGAGACGGAAGATGACAACGTCGAGATTGGAGAAGACGGTGTCGTTATTTTTCAGCAACGAGAGCAGTCCGAGGATGAAACTGCTGAGGACGTGACAGAGGGCGGCATTTCATTAAAGATTGAGGGCAATGTAGACGATTTTCAGTATGTTACATTGAACGGACAACGAGTGGCACGCCAACATTACGACGTAAAGGAAGGCAGCATTATTGTCACGCTCAAAGACGCTTTTCTGAGTAGCCTGCCGCCAGGAGAGTATGTAGTAAAGCTGTTTACGAAGGCGTTTGTCAACAGCCAAAATATCTTGCTTGTCGCGCCTGAGCCCGAACCTGCGCCGGATTCTGAAGTCGACAAGCAGTTACCTGATGTTACTGAGTCTGATTCAAAGCCGCTGATCATCGATATTCCTTCGGATTTGAATGAAGGCAATGACATCGTATTGGCTAACGATGGCGTTGTGGAATATTTCATCGGCAAATCGAACGGAATTACCTTTAAAGTATCGTTTGAGGGTTCCGATGCACTAAGTAAAAATGACTTCCGTTCTTTGACGGTAGATGGTGAAGAAATAGAACAAACACCTGATAATTACACTGTAGAAGACGGCAGCATCATAGTCAAACTGACTAAGAGATTTTTGGACAACCTTCCCAAGAAGGAACATTCCATCGGCATACACACAGAACAGGGATCTGTTGTTAAAATTATTAGGAGAATAGAGGCTGATCCTGAAACGACGACATCTGATTCGCCCGATGAGGTCATAGTGACAATGCCGGACAAGATGGATCCGGAGTCTGCAGTGACGCCACCGGCGACGGGTGAGGTTAAGTATAACCACGTCTGGTGGGCAGCGCTGTTGTTGCTGTCTGTTGGCGCTGTGCTTCTCTTTACATCATCATCGATTCGACGCGAAGGTAAGCAGAGACGCTGAGTCAGTTCGTTTCGTTGATTCAAAGGTTCGCTCATAAGCGGAGCAAAAACTGAGTCCAGTTATCCAGTGTTTCTACAGCAAAAATGATTGAAATAACGTGGGCGCCTCATTGTTGAGACGCCCACGCTTCTTGTTAGGTAAAGGCTGTTTTATGCTTTACTCATCTTTCTTGAATGTCAAGTACCAGTCGAGCTGTGTATACTCGTCCTTACCTTTGACTTCCTCGACACGCTCTTTGATAGCTTTCGTTGTGACCGGTGGCGGCACGATGACGTCTTTGCCTGGATGCCAGTTGGCGGGGAGAGCGACACCCTCGGCATCTGACTTCTGTAAGCCGATGACGATGCGTTTGATCTCATTGAAATTCCTGCCTAGAGATGACGGATAGTAAAGGATTGTTCTCATGACACCTTCCGGATCGACGAAGAAGACTGCGCGCACGGCAGCCGTATCGGATTCACCCTGGAGCATACCGTATTTATTGGCCACTTCCATCTTTACGTCGTCAATGACGGGGAACTTGACATCCGGGTTCTCGATGCCGTTCCACGAATAGTTCTTAATTGCCGTTACCCAGCCCAAGTGGGCGTGGACGGAGTCGATCGAGAGTCCGACGAGTTCCGTGTTGAGCGATTTGAACTCTTCGTGCATTGACGCGAAGGTCATAAACTCGGTCGTACAAACGGGGGTAAAGTCCGCCGGGTGGGAGAAGAGGATAACCCACTTTCCTTTGTAGTCATCCGGGAAATTTATCACGCCGTGCGTCGTATTTGCGGTGAATTTCGGAGCGGGTAGTCCGATCAGCGGAAATGAATTCTTCGGTTCAACCTGAACATTTTTATCACAATTGTTTTCCATAATACCCTCCATAGAATAAAAGTTTTGGATAATTGAATTTGCTAAATTAGCTTACAAAGTAATTTTAGTATAGGCATCAATTTTTTGCTGTAAGACTGGTTACATCCGTATTTTGCGATATACCGAGCATGCCGGTGCATTAACATTTGTATGCTCGGAGCATACAAACGGATATCGGATTGCTTTAAAATAACAGGTAAGGAAAGATAATATCGTACTTTGAAAGGCGGTGATACCGTTTGTCCGATATAGCCGATATTGCAAATTTTCTTCAATCGTATAACGCGGCTCTCCGACAGGAAATCGCGGATTCGGATATGCCCTTTGGGCTGAAGGAGCAATTCATCTTTGACAGCCTGGAAAAAAGACAACCTGGACGCGAGGTCTATTTTGTAACTAGGAAGTTGGACGGTAAACGCGCCGTTCTTCGCATTACAGGCCCGGACAGCGGCGATAATGCCACTGCAGAGGCCGCAATACTTGCTAAACTGGATCACCCCGCCATTCCTAAAATATATGGAGCTTGGGAGTATAACGGACGCGGTTTCATTGTGCGTGAGTATTTTGAAGGTGATGATCTGGCCACTTATGTCCGAAAGCACGGCCCTCTGAGCTTTGAAATGTTGACAGATATAGCTCTCAGGCTTTGCGATATTTTGAGCTACATTCACGATCAGAGTCCTGCCGTTATCCATCGCGATCTTAAACCGGAAAATATCATTATTTCCGGGAAAAACGATATTAAATTAATTGATTTCGGCATCGCGCGAGATTTTCGTCATGACATGGGGAGCGCGGAATACGAAAGAGATACGCGAGTAGCCGGAACAAGGCCGTATATGCCGCCTGAGCAATTCGGCAGTGAACAGAGCGATAACAGAGCTGACCTTTATGCATTGGGCGTGGTCATGATATTCATGGCGACGGGAAAGCCGGATCGGCTGAACCTGAAAAGCGTTTACCCTTACAAGAGTTTAGTTCCTATTATTGAAAAATGCATACGGAAAGACCGCGACCAACGAAATAAGACGGCGGCACAGTTAAAGAGACATATTCTTTGGGTAAAGCGAAGACTGACGAGTAAAATCCTACTATGCTCTGTACTAGGCGCTGCCCTAGTCGCCGTTTTCTTTTTAGGGCTTTTTGTTGGACGAACACAGGGCTTTCAGAGCGGCGTCAATTCTATTATGGACACTCCCGCTGTAAGAAATCAGCCGTTCACACAGGAGGAATTGAATCAACCCGTCACTTTTACAAGTGAATATATTGATATGGCCGTACGGCTCGTACTGAACAAGGAAAAAGCCGATACGATCATCCGTAGCGAGATAACAAGCAGAATAGACGAGATATGCATATACGGGACATATGTCATCCATCCTTCGCTTGATGTTTCTCTAGTAAAAAATCACTTGGGTAAAGGTACGGTCGAATATATGACAGACGATGGATTTTGCCCGCATCGTGGCGACATAAGCTCGCTTGATGATATACCGAACATGTACTATTTGCGAAAACTAACGCTAACCTCGCAAAATATATTCGATTTGTCGCCGCTTTCCGGCATGAAACTAAAGTCGATCAATTTGAGTGACAATTATGTGGGGAACCTTCTCCCGCTCAAGGACATGGTAATGCTGGAAGAGTTGGATCTTTGTCAAAACCCCTTGAAGGACTTGACGCCGATATCACGTTTGCTGTCGCTGGAATCGCTTGATATAAGCCAGACACAGGTGACAGACTTGAAGCCCCTAGCAGAGCTTACGAAGATGGAAACGCTGAAGATTGCTTATTGTGACGTGAAGGATATAAGTGTATTGGCAGGGCTTCCAAACTTGCGAGAGGTCGATTTAAGCAATACATCTGTTACGAACCTTTCACCGCTCATAAGGCAGGATAACCCCATAACAGTGTATTGCACAGGACTTGCGGATGAGGTGATCGATGCCGTAAGAGATAACCCTAGAATAGTATTGGTTGAAGAATAGAAAACGAGTGTTTTTTAGCTTTTATGACGAAGCGATGTCCAAAAGAGACTTTGCAAAATGATTAAAAAAACTATTGAAATTTTCTTAAGTGTATGATACTTTAAATTTCTAAACATTATGTTATAAAAAATCGACACAATTATAACGTAGTAACAATATTGAAAAGGACATACGCTTATGAGAACAGGTGTTAAAACGAGATTTTTAAGTTTACTTCTTTGTGTTTGCATGGTTTTGCCGACATTGGCAGCTTGCGGAGACAAAAAAGATACCCCCCCTCCTTCTGAAGAACTGGAAATCTACTACACATCAGTGATGGTTGAATATAAATCCCAAGGAGAATACAGTGGCACGCTTACCTTGGCGGATGAAATAGATGACTCGTTTGTGGAAGTAAGTAAAGAGAAATTCACGATATCGGCATTTAGTAACGATGGCGAAGAAGAAAGTGGCGTACAAATAATTGACTTTTCCGTTACGAAAACGGATGATAGAAACCTTGCTGTTACTTTCAAATCCCCCTTTGATTATGACGATAATATTTCATATATTCTCATGTCCGATACGGCTGTAACTGCAGATGAGAAGAAAATTGCCGCTGTTGTCTACACATACGTGCCTCAACCTGAGTTGAACATCGACTACAAGGGTTTATACAAAGGAACTGATGAGGCCATCATCACGGCAACCCTGACAGAAGACTGGAAGTTCGCTGAAAACATGACTTCAGATATGCTTTCTTTCCCGAGCGGATTTGACGCATCCATTGATGTGACGAGAGAGAGTGATACGAAGGCTGTTTTTGTCATAACGAATATTCCCGAGAACTATACCGGTATGGCTATTTGTGCCACGTTGAGCGCAAGCGCAATAGATTCTGAGCTCTCAACTGATACGGAACTGTACTTGGATTATTTACAACCTGAAGTTGAAATTGATCCTTATTCCGTAAGCTTTGATGTGAACACAAATGTTTTAACCGTTGGCAAAGTAATGCTTTCCGAGGGGTTTACGGGTGTCCAGGATGGTATCAGTGTTTTGAGCAATTTATACTCCGTGGCAGAACAGTCGTATGACTATGAAAACAGGGTATATTCGTTCAAATTAAAAATTGATGATAATCTTACCGCGGATACCGATGAAAATGAATTGCTTTCATCTATAGTTGTTGACGCGATTTTAAAAACCGATACAGAAGAAATCGAGTATGCGTTTAGCCCTTACAGTGCAATGGCAGGAGTAAAGGGCAATGTAATAACAGATATGGAAAACGGCAAGGTTTATATTGAACTTACGCCGTATAACGCCACCTTTAAGGAGGGTATTTCTTCGGATGACGTAGCAGTATCCGGTGCTGACGGGCTTACGGATTTCGAATGCTCCTCTGTCGATACGGAGAAAATCTTATATACGGCTGATTTTTCTTCTCAACTGACAGACGGCGCTGTACTGTCCTTTAATATACCTGATTCAGTTTTGAATACAGGCTTGGGGCGTGATGCATACTCGTTTATGGTCTTCGTCCCGCCCTACTCAGATGATAGTAAAGGTATCGACTGGGCCGATCTTGGAAAGAGCGCGGCAGGTGGTTTGGCCGGTGAAATAGGCAGTTCGTTAGCCGGGTTTGTTTTGCCTCATGTCTATGATTATTTGGGCGTTGATACTTCCAATCCCGAACTGAATGCGATTCAAGATTCGATCTCGAAACTTTCATTATCGCTATCTACCCTAACCGATAATATCAATAAACTCGCAATTTTAGTTGAAGTCTCACAATACAAGAATACTTTGGATCATTTCCAATCATTAGAAAGCTCCTTGATTTCTTCCTCAGTGAAGCTTTTGAGTCACAAGGATGTGATCAAGTATGTGAAGGCAATTAGCGGTAATGATACTCCCGCTAAACAAGGTTTTTATAAATTCAATGAATACCTTACCACGGTGTATGGTGAAGTCAATGCTGCTAGGGCACAGTGGGGTTATTGGGGTGTTGAGCACGAATTGATCGACATTTATAATAGATTCTGTGATCACGCCAATCATTATTCGGATGACTTGAGCCTATTTAGGGAAAATGTGCTTCGCGACGACTATTTTTCGGGAATCCCCTTAAATTACAAAGGCAGTGATCATTATGTAGATCCTAACTACAAACGCCTAGCCCTAAATATCGACTACTTACACGAAATACTTCAAGGTGCGGAAGAATATCATGAGCACGTTGACATAGCCATCGGGCCAGTTTCTACCGAGCTCCTCAAAGGTTTTACGGATCAAGTAGGGAAATTGAACGGCAATGATGAATATGTGAAAACTGTTATACAATACGGCGACAGAATACTTAGTAATGCTAGCGGAACATCAGGCGGTATTATTGATCTTTATTTCCAGGTCATTGATATGTCGTATAATTTTGAATCGCAAACGATCAATGCCAAAAGGGCATTTGTGACGAAAGTGCAAAACGTTTATCTTTCAAACGCTGCCATCGCATTGCAGTATTGTGACGTGACCGGAGATAAAGGCAGTGCAAATCTTATTCGTACCAATATGCTCACAGTAATGGAAAAGATCGATGGTGCATTCAAACAAATTCATGAAATGGGTCTTCGAGCTACAATAGGGAACGACAAATTGCTGGTTTCGGGACAGGTGATTTCCAAGATAATGAATACAAATGGAGTTTCAAAAGGACAGAGATATCCAACTAAAACTCAGCATGAAATAGAAATAACTAAAGGTTTTGAATCTGTTTCTGACCAAACCTACCAAACCATGATGGAAAGAGCTAAAAAAAGAAATTTGAGTTTGGCAGATGATTTGCGTGCTGCCGGCTTTGTGGATGTATTGCCGGATGAAGGTAATCGATATTTGTATTCGACGGGAAATGCGAAGTACTACGGAACTGTGACTAGATTGGATGAGTTTGTCGATGCAATGAAACTTTGGGCCTACAGTGATGCTAATGCTCAAGGTGAATTAAGAGTTACCACTGTAACTCAAGACGGTGCAGGTTCTCCAATTGTAACGAAGGATGACGTTTTACAAGTTGACTTTATTTACTCCACAAGTGTGTGGGCGACATTGTTTCTCGACGCTAAGACGGAATTTTTCGTTGTTCCTAGTTATAACCGGCTTATAGGTTTTGCCCCGGCGGGATAATAAATGAAAAAGTCTCTGCTCTTAGTAACGACTATTTTGTTGATTAGTGTCATTGTTTTCGGGTGCTGTTCTGTTAAAAGAACGGCACCCGGTACAAGTGTAAACGATTCTGCATCAACTGAAGAGAGTGATATAAATACGTCACAAGATAGCTTCACTTTGCTCGTTTATCTATGTGGCAGTGATCTTGAAAGCCGTTTTGGTGAAGCGAGCGCTAATATTGCTGAAATGCAGGCTGCTGAATTCAGTCCCAATATCAATGTTATCGTTCAGACAGGCGGCTCACAGTATTGGAAAGATATCGAGATTTCCGCACAATCGACCGATAGATTTTTGATAAAAGACGGTGATAAACAGCTGATTGACCGAAACACAGTAAAGCAAAATTTTGGGGAAAGTCAAACTCTTGCTGATTTTATCAAATTCGGAGTCGAACAATATCCTGCAGATCAATACGGACTTATTCTATGGAATCATGGATCCGGCTCGATAAAAGGCGTTTGCTTTGATGCGAATTTTGAAAACGACGGACTAACGCTTCCTGAGATCAAGGATGCGTTAGCGTCAACACAGGATGTTCTCGGCAAAAAATTTGAGTTTATCGGACTTGACGCCTGCCTTATGGCGACCTACGATATGGCATCTATTCTTAAGTCTTATGCAAACTATATGATTGCTTCCGAGGAATTAGAGCCTTTGTCGGGGTGGGATTATACGACGCTCATTTCTAGCTTGGGCAAGGAAAGTTTCTATACCGATGTGCTGGATTCGTACGCCGACAAGCAATCTGCCAAGGCGACCTATACGCTCTCTGTTATCAACCTTTCAGAAATGGAAAAAGCCGATGCTGTGGTAGAGGAAATCGCTAGGCAGATTGACTACAACTTATCATATGTTGGAAAAGCTTTGTCGGAGGGTAAGGAATTCGGTGCCAAAGGGGAAAGCCGCAGTGGAACAAACCTATTTGATCTCGGCTTGATTGCAGATTCGCTTGGTATTGATTACGATTTTTCGTCTTTTATCACAAAGGTAAATGGCGCCGCGCACGAGAGTGCAATGGGCATGAGCCTGTATTTCCCAACGGAGCAAGCCGATTTGCTTACAGAATATAAAGAAATCTGTCAGAACTCTTTATATATGGATTTTTTAATTGATTATCTTTACTTCAAACCGGAAAGCACGATCGTTTTTGACAATATGGGATATGACGATAATGGCTGTATGTCCTTTATCCTTAGTGATTTTTCGGAGCAATACGTACAATCGGTAGGGTACGAACTTCATAGTTTTGCGGGGAGTGAGGAGACTCAAAAATTATATTGCGTGGGAACGGATAACGACGTTTCTTTTGCGGAGGGCATTTATACGGTCAACTTCCAAGGCAACTGGGTCTTCATGAACGATGTGATGCTCCATACCGATGTGTATGAAGAAAAGGATACGCACACGATTTTCTCCGCCCCCGTGAAGATAAATGGCGAGCTTTGCAATTTCTTGTTTACCTATTTCAAGCCGACACAGAGCATTCAAGTTGAAGGATATGTGTTGGAAAGTGATCTATCATCTCGTGTTCACGATATATCTGACGGAATGAAACTTACGATACTGTATGAAGATCCCTTTTCGGAAGACGGTCAGCTCTACTATGAGGAAGGAACGATAACTTGGAGTGAGGATATTGATCTTTCAATCAAAAAACTAAAACCAGGATACTATCAATACATCCCCTATGTCGTTGACATCTATGGAAATGTCTATTGCGGGAATACCGCCGTTGTCTATTTTGATGGCGAGAAAAGCACGATGGACAGCATAAGGGCCGGGTAAACCTGAGCGTCAACCCCATTTCTTCCATTAAAAACAAAATATGAAGACCGAGAGAAGTCTTGACAGTAGAGTAAAGTATTAGTAAAATCTTTCTTGGTTAGCCACCACTAACTAAAGGCGCCAAATTTCTGTAGAAAATAGCAAGATAACAGCAGGACATTCCCGTGTCTTGATAAATAAAACCTTATATAAAGTTGAAGAGGCGGCATGTTAATCAATAGAGCATTATTGTTTTTGGCAAGAGGAAACAAACGCTATATCATCAGAGTTTCTTTTGTCGTTGCCTTGACTGCATTTTTGAATTTAATTCAGTTTTATACGCTCTCCGTCATCGTCAGTGGTTTAGTAAAGGATTTTAGGCTTGATCTTCCTCTATTGTTGCTGTTTTTGGCTATAGCACTTCTACAGATACTTCTTAAGCCCTTAGTGCTAAGTTGGACTGCCGACTGCGAAGCTCAGGTAAAAAGCAATCTCAGGGAGAGGATGCTGGAAAGGATCAAGACACTTGGCCTCACTTACACGGATGATGCCCGTAGCGGAGCGCTTTATACTTTGCTCTTAGATCGTGTAGAAGCCTTAGGCCCTTATTATTCTACGTATATTCCGGCTCTTTTAACGGTTATGAGCGTATCTGTGGGAACAATTCTATATATTTATTTTATCAACAAAGTGACTGCCTACATCATGTTGGCGGGGTTGCTCGGTGTAGTCATCTTGCCTTTATTTACTTATAAATACCTTTGGCTAACAGGAAAAGAAGTTTGGCAGGAGTATGATGCCTTTGGTTCAGATTTCTTAGATCTCGTTCAAGGAATGCAGACACTAAAAAATCTTCCGGCTTGTAAAATAGAAAAAGAGAAGATTCAAGCCAAGGCGAAACTTATTCATAAAAAGACTATGGACAACATGAAAGTTACTACCATTGAGAATTTTCTTTTTGAACTCTTCTCTGGCACGGGCGCTCTGCTCTCCATAGCTTATGCCGCCTATTGCGGTTTAAAAGGCGAAATGGGGTTTTCGGAACTTATCTTAATTCTCTTTATTGTTCGCTCTTGTTTTGGCCCTGTACAGGTGCTGATGAATGCCTGGCACCTGGGATTTAATGGGTTAAGTGCTTCGGGCAAAATTACCGACTTTTTAAAGACTGAAGAAAGGCAGATGAGAAGTTCCTTTGATCCTCCTGCAGAAAAGTCTTCCGGACTTCAAGTAGAGGGACTAAGCTTTTCCTATGGTACCGAAGCAAAGGTGCTCAAAGGTGTATCGGTGGAATTAGAAGACGGAAAGATTACTGCCTTTGTAGGTGAATCCGGAAGTGGTAAATCCACACTAAGTTCACTTATTGCAGGACTCTATCCTTATCAGGAAGGGAAAATATACTGGGGTAACGACGTATTATCAAAAGAGACTTGTGAAAAGTGGCAAAGTAAACTTGCGGCAGTATGGCAAGAGCCCTATCTGTTTAATCTCAGTTTAAAAGATAACTTAATGATTGCAAAGGAAGACACAAGTGAAGAAGAACTTGAGGAAGTTATAGAGAAGTCTGAACTCAGAGATGTGGTAGATAAATTACCTCAGGGGATTGATACTTTAGTGGGTGAACATGGCACAAGACTATCCGGGGGGGAACGGCAACGTTTAGCCATTGCCAGATGTTTTCTTAGGGATGCTGATCTTATTCTCTTTGACGAGGCAACATCGAGTTTAGATGAAAAGAATCAAAAATCTATTCAGGATGCTCTGGAGCGTTTAGCGAAGAATAAAACGCTGTGCATCATCGCTCATCGTATTTCCACCATAGTCAATGCCGACAGAATCTATCTTTTGGAAGACGGATTCGTCAGAGCTTCCGGTGACCACGAGGAACTTATGGAAAGCAGCCCTGAATATGTCGGCTTGCTTGCTCATCAAGCAAGACTTGTATCCTTTGACGAAGACGGAGGTGAAAGATGAGACGACTTGAAATCATATCCTCTTTGTTTAAGCACCTTCATTCTTTTCGTTGGTACATGGTGCTTAATGTTGTGATTTGTTTTTTATATGAGCTTATGCCCATGGCCTCTCTCTTTCTGGTTTCCTATGTCATAGGGGCTATTATTAGAGGAGTGTCCTTGAATTATCAAGGTTTTTTGTTTGTTTTGATTCTCCTTACATTCCTACAGGCGTGCTTTGGCTATATAAATATGTGGACGGAACACGATATCGCCTATCGGATTTTGTATAAACTGCGTCAAGACATCTATGATCGATTAGAAAAAGCTCTGCCTATCTTTGGTAAGGGGATGAGCTCTGCAGAGATTGTATCCATTGTGTCTAATGACATGAATATCTTAGAGTGGTTTTATGCTCATACCATCAACATCTTTATCGTCACCGTGGTTATCGCTCTTTTGATTCTTTCCTTTTACTTTTATCTTCATCCGGTACTTGCCCTAAACGCTTTGCTATGGATTGTGGGGTATCTCCTTAGTGCTGTGATTTTTAAAAAGAAATCTGAAGAAGATGGACGTGAATTGCGTAAAAATTATGGAATTCTTGCTCGCTTAGGAGTAGATTTAGTCCAAGGGCTTAAAGACTTACTGACCTTTCAAGCGTGGCACAGATACTTGCAAAGATTTGGTATTGCCGTAGATAACTATGATGAAGCCAAGAAAAAAGATGCTCTAAGAAGATCCCGAGAATATATGTATACTTTGTGTATCGTGGCACTGATGACTCTATGCACACTCCTCATATCCAATCATTTAACTATAAGTAATGCGTTTAGTTTTGCGTGGCTGCCTACACTGATTAGTCTCAATGCTTGTATTGTGATGTTATTGAATAAATTTATGAGTATGTCATCTCAATTCTCATCTATTTTTGCTGCAAGTGAACGGGTTCTCAATCTCCTTAATGTCCCTATATCTGTAGAAGATAAGGGTAGCTTGGTATTTGAAGGTTCTATTGAAACTGTTGTTTTTGAAGATGTCTCTTTTACTTATCCGGGCACATCTATCCCACAAATCAAAGGACTCAACTTTAGCTTAAGAAAGGGTGAGCAGGTTTCCCTGGTAGGAGAGTCCGGCTCAGGGAAAACAACAATTATAAGGCTTATACAACGTTATGCCGACCCTCAAAAAGGAAGAATTTTAGTAAATGGCAGAGATATCAGAGAATATACGCTGGAGTCTTGGAGAAATGCGTTGTCTGTGGTCTCACAGCACACCTACTTGTTTAAAAGGAGCGTCGAGGACAACATCGAAATGGGACGGCCGGGTGTATCAAAAGAGGAAATTCGGCAAGCTGCAAAGATTGCCCAAGCACACGAGTTTATTGAGGACTTTCCTGGGGGGTATGCCACTGAAGTTGGAGAACGGGCATTAAAGATTTCCGGCGGACAAAGGCAACGACTCTCCATTGCCCGCGCCATCTTAAAGGACAGTTCCTTTATTATCTTTGATGAAGCTCAGTCCTCTTTAGATTCTGCCAATGAAGAGCGCTTAATAATAGCGATGGATGATTTTTTGGAAAACAGGGTTTTCCTCTCAATCGCACACCGCTTATCTTCTATCCAAAATAGCCATCGTATCCTATTTATGGATGAGGGCTGTCTTGTTGCCAGTGGCACCTTTGAGGAATTGTCAGAACTGCATCCTCTATTTAAAGAAAAGATTTTGGGGGAAGGGCAAGGCTAGTGCCCTAGGTGTTTTTAGTATTTCTCTCAAGAATATATTTGTTGCAGTTTCGCAGGAACAAGAGAACCAAAGTTGCGAACATTACTTGACAGTACTCTTTTCTTCTTGCAATTATACTATATACAAATAAAGAATAAAAGCATTTGCCTGTCGAGCTTGATCATATTTATCAGCTATATTTATCAGTATATCTTTTGGAACTCAAATGAAATAAAATCTAATAAAAAAAGCAAAGCTTTGCAATACAAATGTACATGCAAAGCATTTGCAATCCTTATTGGTGCGGAAAACAGGACTTGAACCTGCATGATCTATTGATCACTAGAACCTGAATCTAGCGCGTCTGCCACTTCCGCCATTTCCGCATCTGGTGACCCCAAGGAGAGTCGAACTCCTGATTCCGCCTTGAGAGGGCGGCGTCTTGACCACTTGACCATGGGGCCGCGGGCGACTTTTTGGATTATAACACGGCCTTTCCGTTCCCGCAACAGCCTAGATGATCAGTTTAAAGATCGTGTACGAGCCGTCGAAAATAGTTCCCGCGTTCTTCAAAGTGATGGAATTTGTCGTAGCTCGTACCGGCTGGCGAGAGGAGAACGGAGTCGCCGGGGGAGGCGAGCTTGCGCGCTTCATTGACAGCCTGCTCGTAATTATCGACGCGGATCAGCGTGAGGCTGCCGATATCGACAGCTGCCACGTCGGCTTCCCGGCGTATGATGTCTTCGATCAGGTCGGCGTTCTGCCCAGCTAGGATAATCTTTGATGTCGTCGAGACGATCGCGGCACCGAGGCCTGTGTAGTCGCTGTCTTTGTCTTGTCCGCCGGCGATTAAGACGGGCCGCTCATTTCGTTCCCGGAATGCCGCCAATGTCTTCATCGTTCTTGAGGGAGAGCTGTCGACGGAACTGTTGTACCAGCGCACGCCGTCGTGTTCGCCAACGAGCTCCATGCGATGGGCCACGCCTTTGAAAGTCTTTGCTACGGCTCTTACGGCGTCCAAGGTGACGTCATCGGCCGTCGTGACGGCGGCGGCCATCACGTTATCAAGATTGAATGAGCCCGGCAACAGAACATCTTTTTCCTGAATGATCGTCTCGGGTTGAGAACACGGCGAGCGCCTCATATAGAGCGCCCCGGCGCCACGCCACGCCGTCACGTCATTTCCGAGATCCTTTGCGTTAAAGAAACGCGTGCGCCCCGATGGCTCACCGATAAAACGTGACGAAACATCATCATTCGCATTGAGCGTCAATGTATCGGTAACGCCTTGCGAGCGGAAGATATTTTTCTTGGCATCGATGTATTCAGGAAAATCACGATGAAAATCGAGATGGTTGGGAATGATGTTGGTGATGACGGCGTGGTTAACGACGGGCAACGAGTCCATTAATTGAAAGCTTGATAACTCGAGAACGACGCGGTCAGTCGAGCGTATCTTTTCAATTTGGTCGAGAAGGGGAGTGCCGATGTTTCCTCCGGTGTATACACAGTATCCCGCCTCCTGAAGGATGAGGCTGATGAGCGTCGTCGTCGTCGTTTTACCGTCACTTCCTGTGATGCCGTAGAGAGGTGCGGGACAAAGTTCCATGAAGAGTGCGATCTCAGAAGTAACTACGGCGCCGCGCTTGCGTTCGCGCACAAGTTCAGGGAGATCGGTTCGCATCCGCGGCGTGCGGAAAATGAGATCGTATCCCGTAAGCTCATCAAGGTAACGGTCGCCCGTCGACCAATGCAGGTCGATGCCGTCGTGCTTGAAGTCACTTTGAATTCGTCGCAGCCTCTCGTCGTCGCCCTTCATCATGTCGAAAACGGTGATGTTGCCATTTTTCGGGTACAACCAGCGGATGAGCGGGCGATTGCTGATGCCGGCGCCGATGACTGCGATTTTCTTGTCGATTAAAAAGTCTTCAAATTGTGACAACGTAGCTTTCATATCGACATCTCCCTAGCAAAGTTTATTCGTTTCATGGTATCACAGAGCATTTTGTTTTCTATTTATCCTGTTGAGAAGCTTAAGAGCGACGGATATGAGAGCGAAAAAGGCGATCAGAGAAAGGAAGAACAATGTGATCGAGTGACTCGCCAAGAGCGCCAATCGGTACACGATGAAAGAGACGATCCATGCGAAGAATGTCTGGAACGCGATAATCAGGAAGAGCCCGCCACGGATGCCAAGTTCGCGGTGCATAACGGCGACGGCAGCGGCACAAGGCGTATAAAGAAGGATAAAGACGAGGAAAGAGATCGCGGCAGGCGCCGTCAAGAGTTGATGAAGCGCATCTGTGAGCGGCATGCCCGATCCTGACGTTGCAACAGTCAGTGTGCTGATGATCGTCTCCTTGGCTGAGAATCCGGCGAGAAGAGCGCTGACCGTCGGCGTGCTGCTGAAGCCTAGAGGAACGAAAAAGGGAGCGATCTTGCCTGCGATGACGGAAAGCATGCTCGATTCGGGAGAGTCGACGGGGAAGAAGCGGAAATCGTATGTTTCGAGCACCCATATGATGAGTGTGACGAGCAGGATGACGGTGAACGCTCTCACCATAAACTCTCTTGCATGGCGTTTGACAAGTCTCCACAGTGACGTCAGCGACGGGAATCGGTAGGGCGGCAGCTCGAGCAGGAAAGGAGAAGCTTCTCCGCGAAACACGGTACGCCGCAGAAACAGCGCCGTGATGACACAAAGAACGATTCCGAGCAGATATAGTCCAGAGATCACGAGCGCTACGTGGTGCGGGAAGATCGCTGCAGCGATCAGACCGTAAACGGGAACTTTTGCCGAGCAGCTCATGAATGGCACAAGGAGCACGGTCAGCATCCGGTCGCGTTTAGATGGAAGTGTTCGCGTCGCCATGACAGCAGGAACGGAGCAGCCGAATCCAAGCAAAAGAGGTACAATGCTCGCACCAGAAAGGCCGATTTTGCGCATCAGGCGATCCATGATAAAAGCGACGCGCGCCATGTAACCCGTAACTTCGAGTAAAGACAGAAGGAAAAAGAGAACAAGAATCATCGGCAAAAAGGAGACGACGCTTCCCACGCCGCTGAAGATGCCGTCGACGACAAGTGATTGTATGATCGGGTTCAGCTCGGCTTGCGCCATAGCGGTGCCGACATATTCTCCGAGTCTTGTAATGGCATCTGCAAACGTATCGTTGAGAAACTGCCCGAAAGGTCCAAAAGAAATCCACGAGACTGCGACCATGACGGCAAGAAAGATCGGGATTCCGAACCATTTGTGGAGCAGTATACGATCGAGCGTTAACGTTGCGGATGGAGCTTCCTCATAACTTGCGTACTTTGAACGCAAGACTCTCGATTCGACCTCGCTGATAAATGCGTAGCGCATATCGGCAAGCGCCGCCAGACGGTCCGTCTTCGTGTCGCGTTCCATTTCAACGACGATGTGCTCGACGGCTTCAAGCTCGTTTTGATTGAGACCGAGCTCAGGTACGAAGAGTTCATCACCTTCAATCAATTTCGTTGCTGCGAAGCGAGGTGTGACGCCGACTTCTTCTGCGTGATCCTCGATCATCGCGGCGATGGAGTGAATCGCTCGATGTACGGGGCCGCTGCAAAGATCGGGTTTCAGCGGCTTTGTCTTATTGACCGCTGTTTCCATCGAGACACGCATATACTCGGAGACGCCTTTATTCTGACTCGCTGAGATAGCTACGACGGGGATACCGAGCTCTTCTGACAGTTTGTCAACATCGACTTGACGTCCGAGTGCCGACATTTCATCGATCATATTGAGCGCCAATGTCATCGGGATGTCGAGCTCGATCAGTTGCAAAGTAAGGTAAAGACCGCGTTCCAAGCTTGTCGCGTCGACGATATTGAGAATGCAATCGGGTGTTTCCTTGATTAGGAAGTTTCGGCTGATTACTTCTTCCGGCGAATAAGGTGATAGTGAGTAGATGCCGGGGAGATCGACAATTTCGGAATCGGGATATTCGCGAAGATGCCCCGACTTGCGCTCCACGGTGACGCCCGGGAAGTTCGAAACGTGCAGTTGACTGCCGGTCAATCTGTTAAATAGAGTCGTCTTGCCTGAGTTTTGGTTGCCCATCAGGGCAAATGTCAACGATTCCTTAGCCATCTTCTGCGCTTTCTCTTTTTCCTGAGAGGATGATCTTGAGATGATTCGGATGCTCGGACGTTTTCATCCATCTCATTTTCCTGCACGAAGCCGGGACAAGAAGCATCAGCTTCAGCTCGTTCTTCCAAGAAGGCGCATTCGGTACAGTTCCGAAAACCGTGAATCTGACAAGCTCTCCCGCAAGAGACTGATCCTACCTGAAGAAGTTCTACTTCTATATCGCGGGCGGCTTCCTCGCGCAATGACAAGTTATAGCCTCGGAGACAGAGCTCAATCGGATCGCCGAGAGGTGCCACTCGAACGAGCTTGACGATTGTATTGGGGGTAAGGCCCATATCGAGCAGTCGGCGGCGCAATTCTCCGCCTCCGTTAACGCGCAAAATCCGGGCACATTGTCCGATACGCAAATCACTTAGAACCAAAGCTAACTCTCCTTTGTTACCTTCGTTGAAACTGTCGGCAACAGCTCTGACATGCTCAATATACTATCACGAAATCTACGAAAAGACGCTGCGGTCAGTTACTAGTTTGCTTAATCTGCTCCTTAAGGAATCAATCGTCCATGTTGTCGGATAGACGTGATATTGATTCGAGTTAGGCGGTTAAATGGCCTGTGAGGGTAACTTTTCAGCACGTACGGCACGATTGAGACACGACGCCTATGATAAAATCAATGCATGAAATCTGAGATCGCCGTGTATGGAGCACGTGAACATAATTTAAAAAATATTGATGTCAAGATTCCGCGTAACAGGCTCGTCGTTGTGACGGGCATTTCCGGTTCGGGAAAGTCGTCGCTCGCTTTTGACACGATCTATGCTGAGGGTCAGCGTCGCTACGTTGAGTCGCTCTCGTCTTACGCTCGTCAATTTCTAGGTCAAGTTAAAAAGCCTGATGTCGATCGGATCGACGGCTTGTCGCCTGCGATCGCGATCGATCAGAAAACGACGAGCAGAAACCCGCGGTCAACGGTCGGAACGACGACGGAAATCTATGATTTCTTGCGATTGCTCTATGCGAGAGTCGGTATTCCGCATTGTCCGAGGTGCGGTAAAGTCATTGAGCGTCAGACTGTCGATCAGATGGTCGACGCGATCATGTCACGACCTGACGGGACGCGTATTACGCTGATGGCCCCGGTTGTACGTGATAGAAAAGGTGAGCATGCTCGACTTTTGGAGAGGCTGAGCGCGCAAGGATTCGTCCGTGTACGAATCGATGGCGAGCAGCTTGAATTGTCACCCGACATTAAGCTTGAGGCCAATAAAAGGCATACGATTGAAGTGGTCGTCGACCGACTCGTTCGTCGTGAGGGTATAGAGAACAGATTGGCTGATTCACTTGAGACGGCGAGTGAATTGGCTGATGATATCGTAATGGTCAGATTCGAGGAGCGGCGCTCCGATGCGGACGACTCAGAGGAAGGCCGTTATTCGGTGAGCGAGTCGATTTTTTCGCAGAAACTTGCGTGCGCCGATTGCGAGATCAGTCTCGGCGAGGTATCGCCGCGTATGTTCAGCTTTAACAACCCTTACGGTGCCTGTCCCGAATGCACGGGACTCGGCAGCCGCTCACACTTCGTTCCCGAACTGATCGTCGAGAATCCTGAACTTTCGCTTAGCGAGGGTGCAATCAATATCATGGGTTTCCATTTTACCGATCGAAACAGCTGGACGTACTGCCATGTCGAGGCTTTGGCAGATCGATACGGCTTTTCTCTGGAAACGCCTTGGCATAAGTTGCCGGATCGTATCAGGCATATGATTCTGTACGGTAACAACAGGGAGACGATTATCGTCGATACGAGTCGCACGAAATATGACAAAGGGAAACCGTATCGTACATCGTGGGAAGGAGTAATCCCGACTTTGGAGCGTCGTCAGGTTGAAACGAGCTCCGCGGATATGAAAGATTACTACGCGCGCTTTATGCTTGAAACACCTTGCCCCGTTTGCCGCGGTGCAAGGTTGCGCCCAGAGGCTTTGGCCTTTAAATGTGGCGGCAAGAACATCGACGAGGTGACACACCTGTCGATCGCGGAGGCGCACCGTTTTCTCACGTCGATCGAATTTGACGGCGGTCGCGCCGCCATCGCACGGCCGATCATGCAGGAGCTCGGTGCAAGGCTGCAGTTTCTTCTTGATGTCGGCCTCGATTATCTGACACTCGCGCGATCATCCGGTACGCTATCGGGAGGTGAATCACAGCGCATCAGGCTTGCGACACAGATCGGTTCGAGCCTGACCGGCGTACTTTATGTGCTCGATGAGCCGAGTATCGGTCTGCACCAAAGGGACAACGTGCGTCTTCTTGAGACGCTAAAGAATTTGCGCGATCTCGGTAATACTGTTATTGTCGTCGAACATGATGAGGAAACCATTTGGGAGGCCGACCATATCATCGATATCGGTCCCGGCGCCGGTGTTCATGGCGGGCGGGTCGTCGCTGAGGGAAGACCGGATGACATCGTTCACGTTGAGGAGTCGCTGACAGGTCAATACTTATCGGGCAGAAAAGTAATACCTATACCCAAGACAAGAAGGAAACAGGATAAAGGTTTCTTAACGATCTACGGAGCGCGCGAAAATAATCTTAAGTCGATCAACGTATCGATTCCGCTGGGCGTTATGACTTGTGTCACAGGTGTTTCCGGTTCAGGTAAGAGTTCGCTCGTCAACAATATACTACTGAAAAAACTTGAAACTGAATTAAACCGCGCTCGGCGCGTAGCGGGTGACTTTGACTCGATTGAAGGAGTCGAACAGCTCGACAAGGTGATCGCCATCGATCAGTCACCGATCGGCAGGACACCGCGATCGAATCCCGCGACGTATACAGGGACATTCGACCATATCAGGCGGCTTTTCGCGGAGTTGCCCGCCGCAAAACAACGAGGTTATAAACCTGGGCGATTCAGTTTTAATGTCAAAGGCGGCCGGTGCGAGGCTTGCTCCGGAAACGGGGTCAATAAGATCGAGATGCATTTTCTGCCTGACGTTTTCGTAAAATGTGATGTCTGTCAAGGCAAGCGTTTCAACAGAGAGACGCTTGAAGTGAGGTACAAGGGACTCTCAATCAGTGATGTGCTGGACTTGACGGTCAGCGAGGCGCTTTCCGTATTCGAGACGATGCCTGCGATCTATAGAAAACTGCAGACGCTGGAGGATGTCGGTTTAGGCTACATCAGGCTCGGACAACCCTCGACCGAGTTGTCGGGCGGTGAGGCGCAACGTGTCAAACTGGCATTTGAACTGTCGAAGAGGAGTACGGGCAATACGCTCTTGATTCTCGACGAGCCGACGACAGGCCTTCACGCTTCGGACGTGCACCGGCTAACGGCCATTTTGCAAAGACTCGTATCAGCCGGTAATACGGTCGTCGTCATTGAGCACAACCTTGATGTCATCAAGCAGGCTGATTACATCGTCGATCTTGGGCCGGAAGGCGGCGATGCCGGCGGGCAGGTTGTCGCAACGGGTACGCCGGAAGAAGTGGCAAAATGCCCGAATTCTTATACGGGCCATTATTTACAGTTTATACTCGACCGCGGATTGCGCTTAGAGTCAGGCATTTGAACGCCCGCGCTTGTCATTAAAGCTGTACTTCACATATTATGTAGTGTGGAGATTACGATAGGACGAATAAAAAAGAATGAGTAAGTGTTCCATTTGTCATAAAAATGAAGCCGTCGTGTTTACCACGAAAATTGAAGACGGCGAGCCGCGTATGCAGGGAATCTGTCTTAAGTGTGCCTACGAGTCGGATCTGCCGGGGATTGACCAGCTTTTCACGCGGGCGGGAATCAATGAGGACAACATTGATGAAATCACTGCGCGAATGAACGAGGTTCTCGCTGGCATTTCAGCGCAGAATCCTGAAGATTTACTGAAGGCGCTTCTTTCGGGAGATATCCCCGGCGTTATGCCGTTTGCCGGGGCAGACGCTGGTCGTAGCCATGATTTCACTGATGGAGACGATGTCGAGGAGTCGAGCGATGACAACAAGCCTCGTCTGTCACTTCGTCCACATGCCTCGATCGGCGAGCTGATGCCCGCTAATGTAGGCGGTGAATCTGACGATATCGCCGGATATCGGAAAACGGCGAGAAATAAGAAAAAAGCCAAGGAAAAACGCGAGCGCCGATTGAAGTTTCTCGACCAATTCGCCATTAATCTGACTGAGGAGGCCGCTGCCGGCCGTATTGATCGTATCATCGGCCGTGACGAAGAGCTGGCGCGGACGATCCAGATTCTTAACCGCAGGACGAAAAACAATCCGGCTTTGATCGGCGAAGCCGGCGTCGGCAAAACTGCGATCGCAGAGGGGCTTGCCGTCAGAATTGTCGAGGGCAGAGTTCCGGCAAAATTGCTTGAGCAAGAGCTCTATCTGCTCGACATGACGGCAATGGTGGCCGGTACGCAATTTCGAGGACAATTCGAGAGCCGCATGAAAGGTGTCGTTGACGATGCGCGACGCGCGGGAAACGTCATTCTCGTGATTGATGAACTTCACAACATTATGGGGGCGGGAGACGCCGAGGGTGCGATGAACGCCGCGAATATTCTCAAGCCGGCGTTAGCGCGCGGAGAAATTAAAGTGATCGGCTCGACGACTCTCGACGAGTACCGCCGTTTCATCGAAAAAGATTCAGCGCTGGAACGTCGCTTTCAGAAGGTCATGATCGAGGAGCCGTCGCCGGAGGATACGTTGAAGATTCTCATCGGTGTCAAAGACTATTACGAAAAACACCACCACGTCGTCTATCCGACGCCTGTTCTTGAGACAGCCGTCCGTCTCTCCGATCGCTACATCATGGATCGGTATCAGCCCGACAAGTCGATTGACTTGATTGACGAAGCGGGATCGCGACAAAATCTCGACTCCGCTTGTCTCACGGAACTTAAAAAACTTCACGATCGCCGTATTGAGCTTGAGGAGTGGCAAAGCGACAACGAAAAAGAGATTGCCGAGCTCTCGTCACAGGATGATGCCTTGCCTCTATACGAGGTGCAGGCGAACATCCGCTCGGAACTGATGCGCGTACTCGATGAGATCTCGGAAGTGGAGAAGGTATGTCAGCCTGTTGTCATGACGGATCAGGACATTGCCGGAGTCGTCGAGATGTGGACCGGTGTTCCTGTTCAACGTCTGACGGAGTCCGAGACGGAGCGCCTCATCAACCTTGAGGACAAGCTCCACGAGCGCGTTATCGGGCAAGACGAAGCTATCGGGGCGCTCGCACGCGCCGTCAGGCGTTCGAGAGCCGGATTCTCGCAGAAGGATAAACCGGCATCGTTCCTATTTGTCGGACCGACCGGTGTCGGCAAGACGGAGCTTGTGAAGACGCTGGCGGAGGTTTTGTTTGATTCGGAAGATAACTTGATCCGTCTCGATATGTCTGAATTTATGGAAGCGCATACGGTCAGCAAGCTCATTGGCTCGCCGCCCGGTTATGTCGGTTATGACGAGGGTGGACAACTGACGGAAAAGATCAGGCGCAGGCCTTACAGTGTCGTCCTGTTCGATGAGATCGAGAAGGCGCACGCCGACGTTTACAACATGCTGCTGCAGATCTTGGATGACGGCCGCTTGACCGACAGTCACGGGCGTGTTGTCAGTTTTAAAAATGCCATCGTCATCATGACGTCGAATGCCGGCACGACGTTGAAATCACACGGCATCGGTTTCGGTTCGCACGGTCATCAGGCAATGGAGGAACGTGTCGACACAGTGTTGAAAGAACTTTTCAGGCCGGAATTCCTCAACAGGATTGATGAGATCATCGTTTTCCACGAGCTCTCGAGAGAAGAGATCAGAGAAATTGTCGACCTCATGTTAAAAGAACCGAAACGCGATCTCGGTAGACGCGGGATAACGCTCCGCGTAACGGATGATGCGCGTGACGCGCTCGCACGCGACGGATACGACCCGAGCTTCGGCGCAAGACCCCTGAGGCGATTGATTCAACGGCGCATTGAGGACACGCTTGCCGACCTCTGGCTGACAAGAGCGATCGCAGACTCGAAGACGGTAACTGTCGATGTCGCCGATGAGGGAAGTGAACCCCTTAAGCGTATAGGAAACACGATGACGGACAGTAGCGGTTGCTACCTGTTCAGTTGGGATTAACATCAATGCTAGGAGATAATCAAACGCATGGACGGAGGTTATAAGCTCAACCGCTTTTTTCTTAAAAGAGATGCAAAGGCAAACCTCAGAGGCAAATACAGCACGGCTGTATTGGTCGCCGTTATAGCGCAGCTATTATTTCGTTTATCGAATACCTTTACGACCTTTTTTGCTGGTCTCTTCACCCCATCGAATCTGTTTCGTTGGGGGCGATTTCAGCTGGAGTCAGAGCCGGCTGAATTCGATGAACTTCTCGCTCACATAAAGGATATATTCAACAAATTCATAGGATACCCTCCACTGTCAATCGCCTTGATTCTCCTGATCATTGTACTGTCATTGTCTTACGCGATTCTCGTCGGGAACGTGATCCGCATCGGCGCGAGAAGGTGGTTTCTGCGAGCTTCGCATCCTCATTACAGCGCGCCTCCGTTAGGACTTATGTTTTCTCCTTTCAGACGCGGGCAATATGTGGCGACGTTGTCGGGTACTTTATGGAAATCGCTATGGCTATTCATATGGTCGATTCCCGTTTATCTGTCGAACATTTTCTTCTTCACGCCGATTGTTCTTCTTATGATCGCGTACATCAAGACGGGAGCAGATTCCGTTTCGCCCGCATTGGTCGATCGCGTGTTAGACGCGTACGGACTTCCCGAGTTCGTCTATTCACCGGTCTTTTTCATCGTATTGGGTATTTTTATGATTCTTTTTTCAATCGTTCTGCTTATTAAACGCTATCAATACAGGATGACTGATTATATATTGGCTGATAATCCTCTCATCGGGACTCGCCGTGCACTCACGCTCTCTAAGAGCATGTCGAAAGGTTCCCTGTGGAGACTATTTGTACTCGATTTGTCTTTTATAGGCTGGTTTTTTCTCGCTTCGATGTGTATCTGTATTCCCGGAGCCGCTATTTTTCTAATTCTCCCGTACTATGAAGCGACATGGGTTGAGGCATATAAAAAATGTCGCGACGACATGGTCGCCCGTCGAGAATTGACGATGGAGGAGCTTGGCTACGTGCCGATGTGGATCGAGGTGAACAGATGACACCTACAGAGCTTAACAGGTTTTTTTACATATTGAGCGGTGTATTAGCGGGACTTTCAGTTCTTGCGGTTGTATTAACAGTCTTTCGCCGTTCACTTGAAAAACGCGTGAGTGTTCTGGTAGCGCAAAATAGCAACAGCCTGGTCGGCAAGCGGGCACTAGTCGTGAGCGCGATTCGGCCAACACGATTAGGGAGCATACGGCCTCTCGGAACGCAGGATGAGGAAGCCGATCGGGCGGCGGCTCGTCGCGGGGGTGACGAGCGCTTCGATGTCGTTTATCCCGCTATAGCTGATGAGCTCATATCGAAGGGGCGAGTCGTCCGCGTCACCGGGGGCGATGCAACGCGATACACGGTGAGATCCTTGTAGACATTTCGGTCACGGTGCTGACAAAAAGTATCAGTTCAATTAATAGATTAAGAAGAATAAGGAGAGAGGTAATAAATATGCTCTATGTTAAGGATCATCTGACGAATCAGTTTATATCGTCACATGAGCGCGAACAGATGACTTGCCAATTGTCTGCCGCTCGCGATCTGCTTGACAGTCGCGCTTGTCCCGGTTCTGAATACACGGGATGGCTCGATCTTCCAATGACGTTCCCGGAGGAGCTTATCGAGCGTATCGAAGAGACGGCAGGGCGCATTCGTCGTGACTATGATGTTTTGATTGTCGTTGGTATCGGCGGTTCCTATCTCGGCGCGAGAGCTGTGATCGAGGCGCTGTCGCATCATTTCTCAATGCTATTACCGGCTGGAGAGAGAGGTTGCCCTCTCGTTCTTTTCGCCGGTCATCAGATCAGTTCCGACTATCTCCATGACCTGATTGACGTGGTCAAAGGAAAACGCGTCGCGCTCAATGTCATTTCGAAATCCGGGACGACGACGGAACCCGCGATCGCCTTTCGTGTCCTCCGTGATACGCTGTTCCGCGATGCGGAGCGGGAGGAGCTCGCTAAGCATATAGTCATTACGACAGACGAAAAGCGCGGTGCGCTCAGACGCTATGCCGATGAGATGGGGATCACGACTTTTGTAATTCCCGATGATATCGGTGGCCGTTACTCCGTCCTGACACCTGTCGGCCTGCTGCCTATCGCTGTCGCGGGGTTTGAAATCCGTGAACTGCTGGAGGGTGCCCGTGCCGAGCGCGAACGATCAATGGCTCCGCTTTCAGAAGGGTTTTCTGCTGCCGATCGATACGCCGTCAACCGCATGATTCTTATGAGAAAAGGGTTTCAGGCAGAGATTCTCGCGTGTTACGAGCCTTCCATGCGCTACTTTGCCGAGTGGTGGAAACAGCTTTTCGGAGAGAGCGAGGGCAAAGACGGCAAAGGTTTGATAACGATGAGCGTCGACCTGACGACCGACCTTCATTCGCTCGGCCAGCTTATCCAGGAAGGTCCGCGCGTCTTTTTCGAGACAGTGATCGATTTTGCGAGTGTTAAACACGAGATCATGATACCGGGCGATCCTGCAGATCTTGATCAACTCGAATACCTTGCCGGCAAGCCGATGAGTTTCGTCAACCGTCAGGCTTCGAGGGGAACGGCGTTGGCGCACGTATCGGGCGGAGTTCCGAATATACGCATTGAGCTTCCTGATCGCTCTTTGAAGTCGCTGGGCGCACTAATCTATTTCTTCGAGAGAGCCTGTGCTTTATCCTGCATCATGAACGGTGTCAATCCTTTCGATCAACCGGGCGTCGAGGCATACAAGCGTAATATGTTCGCACTTCTCGGAAAAGCGGGCTTCGAGGAGATGCGCGAGGAACTGCTCCGCTCTTCCTCTGAAGACGGGGAGTGACTCTCCGGGATGCAGAGATTCGAATCACCTCAGTTTCGTTCGATATTGCGATCGGTCGCAAAACCGGCTCGCTATGTCGGAGGGGAGCTTTACGCAATTGATAAGAGAAATGAGTTTTTCTCTTTGCGTGAAGAGGATCGCGTTCATTTTGCGTTCTGTTTTCCTGATCTCTACGAAATTGCGATGTCGAATTTGGCGATTCAGATTATTTATGCTGCCCTCAATCGCGACGACCATGTTTTTTGCGAGCGCTGTTTCGCTCCCGATGTCGATTTGCGCTCTTTACTGAGGAAGCGCGACCTTCCTCTTGTATCGATCGAGACGATGACTCCGCTTTCGGAGTTTGATATCATCGGTTTTTCACTCCACTACGAGCTGGCGTATACGGCTGTTCTCGAAATGCTCGATCTTGCGGGAATTCCTCTTCGCGCAGCTGATCGAAACGACAGTGATCCGCTTATCGTTGCAGGAGGACCGATTGCGTGTAATCTGGAACCGATGGCGTCCTTCTTTGATCTCATATTGCTTGGGGACGGAGAGTTCCAATTGCCGAAACTCGTCGATGAATACAGAGAACATAAGGTTTCAAAAGGATCCAAGTACGATTTCCTTCGTCGTGTCTGCCATATGGACGGCATCTACGTCCCTGCGTTTTATGAGCCGCGGTACCGTGACGACGGACAGATTGAAGAAATCAGCGTGGTAGAACCGATTGCGCCGAAGAGTGTGCGCAAGGCGATCGTTCGTGACTTTAATCTTGCGCCGATCGCGACGTCTCCGATCGTGCCGAATATGGAAGTGACGCATGACCGCATGGTTCTTGAGATTTTTCGAGGATGCGCGCGAGGATGCCGATTCTGTCAGGCGGGTTTTACGTATCGACCGTTGCGTGAACGCTCTCCCGAGACACTGGTCGATGCGGCGGAAAAACTTATAGACAGTACGGGATGCGATGAGATGGGATTGTTGTCGCTTTCGACGTCCGATTACTCGAATATTGACGGTCTCACACGCGCGCTGCTCCCGATGGTGGAGCCGCGCCATATCAACTTGTCGCTGCCGTCGCTTCGTCTTGATGCTTTCGATTTTGATCTTGCCGAACGCATCGCAAGGACGCGACGCGGCGGATTGACTTTTGCTCCGGAAGCGGGGACACAGCGGTTGCGCGATGTCATCAATAAGAACATATCGGAAGATGATTTGTTTGACACGGCCCGTACGGCTTTTGAGAACGGGTGGGATCGCTTGAAACTCTATTTTATGCTCGGGTTGCCTACGGAGACTGATGAAGACGTCGAGGGGATCGTTGATTTGACGATGAGACTTCTCTCTGTCTGGCGTGATCTGCCTAAAGAAAGACGATCCAAGCGTCTGTTCGTGACGGTGAGCACATCGTTTTTCATTCCCAAGCCGTTTACTCCTTTTCAGTGGGAACGTCAGATATCGATCAACGAGATGCGCGAGAAGCAACAACGGCTGGCAGACGGTTTGACCGACAGGCGCATATCTTACCGATGGCATGATTTTGAAAGCTCCGTCATCGAGGCGGTGCTGGCGCGCGGTGATCGGCGACTCTCGGACGTCATTGAGCGCGCATGGCGTGCCGGCTCCTATCTCGATGCATGGCACGAACACTTCGATTACGATATTTGGCTGGATGCGCTTTCCCTGATTCCGGGAGGAGCCGACTTTTACACGAGGGAACGCGCGGAGGATGAAATCTTTCCCTGGGAGCATCTCGATATCGGAGTGACACGTCGATTCTTTGAGCGCGAAAGGAGGCGATCACGTGAAGGGCGTGTGAGTTTGTCCTGTTTTGACGGATGCTCGGCTTGCGGCTGCAGTGTTTGGCAAACGGGCGTTTGTTCGCCTTCGGTTCATGACGCTTGCAGCGATAATGGCGGTGTTTCGTGTTGAATGAAAACGATGTAAAATATCGACTGATTCTTTATTTTGCGAGACGCGGGGCGACCGTCTGGCTTGCGCACCTTGACAATATGCGCCTTTTTGAACGTGCCTTCAATCGCGCTGGATGGCCGATCGCTTGGACAGAAGACGCATTTAATCCGCGTCCGATTCTCGTCTTCGGATTGCCTGTCGGAGTGGGGATCGAAACGCGACGCGATCCCGTCGAAGTTACTTTGGAACAGCGGATCGAGCTCAAGCCTATGGTTGAAAGGCTTAACCGTTCTTTCCCGCGCGGTGTAGAGATTGTTGATTGGGGTGAGGCGCCCGATACGAGAAAGAGTCTCATGTCGCTTGTAAAGTCAGCAGATTACATGATCGAGGCACCGTCGATCGGGCAGGCTTTTTCACGGACATTTGAGGGAGGACATCCTGTTCTTATCTCCTGGACTCGAAAAGGCAGAACGAGTCAGGTTGATATCGCTTCGAGAATATTTGAGACATACGTTGTCAAGAAGGATTCAATTGAATTTAAGGGAGGGGCGGGAAGCGACCTTCACTTGCGTGTCGATTTGCTCCTCGAAGCGCTCGTCCGTGATGGGGGGTTGTCAAATGACGACGCACTTGGGGCACGCGTCGTGCGTAAACGCGTTCACTGTGACTTATTGCCGCGATGTCTACCCGGCTCACTTGACAAGCGTCTCGAATGACAGTCAAAATGGCAAACATAACCATCATTCGCCGAGGGGGCGAAGTTTAATCATATACGTTGAACACGCGATGATGATTTTACAGTGTTCAAATTGAACAGGAGTACGTCCAAATGGCAGAATTGCGATTAGCGACCATTTACGGTAACGGGATGGTTCTGCAACAAAAGGCAGTCAACAGACTTTACGGTTTTGCCTCAAGCGAGACCGTTGTTTCTGCTGAGCTTGAACGTTTTCCTGCGGATCGACATGAATCTCCAGACGCTGAGATGCAGTACGGCGTTTTATTTTCAGAAGATGAAATTGCCGGACGTGACGGCTATTTCGAGTTCAGGCTGCCTCCGCTCGTCGCGTCGAAGGATCCGTGTCGCTTGACCGTTCGTTCCGTCACGGACGTCATCGTCATTGATGACATTCTCATCGGTGAACTTTGGTATGCCGCCGGTCAGGACAATATGGCACAGACAGTGCGCGAGTCCGATGTCGAGCATGCGTTGGATGAATGCGTTAATCTCCGCGACATTCGTTTCTTCCAAATGAGTCTCGACGGACTTTCAGAACAAATACGACAGTACAGTTATACGCCGCTGGGCGAAGCGCAGGGCGGAGAGTGGCAGCGCGGCGATCAGGTGTATCTAATGAAGGATCAGTCGGCTGTAGCCTTTTCGTTTGCCGTCGATTTCTACAACGAGTGGCAGATTCCTGTCGGTGTGATCAACGCCGCTTGTCCCGGAACCTACATTCATTCATGGCTTCCGCGCGAGATCATAGAAGCCGATCCTATTATCAGAAACCATGTTCGAGAAGTGCGGTTGTATCGCGATCGCGACAATTGGAATGCCGAAACGGCGGAACGCGAACAGAGGGAAGACCGTTACGGGACTGGCGCTTTTAAGAGTTTTCCTCGCCCGCAGACGGTTGCTTTGCTCGATGGAAGGAAGCCTGATCGGGCTGATCCAGCACCTCTCGTCGTACCTCGCGCGACGATACGGAAATCTACACTTATTCAACAAATGATCCCGCTGGCGCATGAGTTTTCGCCGCGCAAGCAGCCGAGTACGATGTTCAACCACAAGGTGTCGCCTTTTGTGGGATTATCTCTTCGCGGTGTTCTATGGTTACAAGGGGAGAGCGATGTCGACGGTCCGGAGTATTATCTGCGGGCGCTTCGCTATCTCGTCGAAACATTCGGAGAGGTGTTCGTTCCTGTCGATCAGAAGATTACGCTTATCATGTCACAGCTTCCCTCTTACCTGTACAATGGTTTGAACGCGATCGGTCTTGCCGCGTTTAATGAGATGCTTGCGCTTGCAAGGCATACGTTGAATGCCGACACGGGCCTCGTGACGCTGTATGATCTTCCTCTCGACTATAAGGAGGACGGTTCCTTTTGCGGAGCCTTGACACCTTATGCAAAGAGAGAAGTCGGACGGCGCATGGCTCGTCTCGCTTCAGGATTTCTCGCCCGCGATGATCGTCCCAGAAGCGCGCCGGAACCCGTTTCGCTAGAACGTATCGGCAATAAATGGATGGTCGATTTTACTCCCGCGGCTGTCAGAGGAGGCGGACTGAATTTGCGCCACGGTGAGAATGTCCTGAAAGGGTTTGCTATATGCGACGGCAACCGCGTCTTCGTCAAAGCGGAAGCGCGCATTCTTTACGGTGTGCGCGTGCTCGTGTGGCACGATCAGATCAAAGACCCCGTCTCGTTGACGTACGGTTTTTCCTCTTTCAACGGGGACGCCAATTTAATAGGATCGGATGGGATGCCGGTATTGCCGTTCCGCGTCGATTTAGAACCGTCTCAGTATCTTGTACCGATGCCTTGGTTTGATATGGATCGATTGGAAGAATTTAGTTGGGAAGAATTTTTGGATGGTGATTCGCCGCGACCGCGCAAGAGAAATTTGCCGGGGAAGAAGCGCCTGTGGAGCGTCACGAAAGGACGCGCCGAATTATCTTTGACGAACGAGGTTAACGGATACAGTCATTCCGATATTAAACTCGAGTACGTAAACGCCGATGAACGGCCTGTCGAGATCGATGCCGCCGTGGCGCTCGCCTCCTGGTATCCGCCTCTCGATTTGACGCCTTACAGCGCCGTAGAACTCGTGCTCGTCAATCCCGATCATCAGGAAAAAATGATTCAGTTATTATTGGAAGACGCGAACGGTGTTGTGTTCGAATCGTCGCCGAGAAAAATCGAAGATGCTTTCAGACAGCAAGTGATCAGATGGGCAGATACTGAGCTCGCGAACGATACGGAAGAAATCGTCAGGTTCGGTTTTCGTGTTGTCGATCCGGGAGCTCGCGGCAGTCTAGTTCTAATCAGGGTAAAGCTCGACTATCGCCCTGACGAACGAGATGAGTAATTTAAGAGATTGGAAAACGCCAGAAAGGCTGGGTGTATGAAAAAAATTGACGCTATCGATAGAACATTCGATCCTCAAATTGAGGAGCCGATCATTTATAAGGAGTGGTTAGATCGAGACGCTTTCCGCGCTGAATCTCCATCGGAGAAAGAGCCGTTTACAATCGTCATGCCGCCTCCCAACATTACGGGTGAGCTTCATATGGGTCACGCGATCGATAACACGCTTCAGGATGTCCTGATCCGTTATCATAGAATGCGCGGAAAGAACGCTTTGTATCTTCCCGGTACCGATCACGCGTCGATCGCAACGGAGGCCCTTGTTGTTCAGGAACTGGACAAGGAAGGCCTTACGAAGGAAGAGCTTGGGCGTGAGAAGTTCCTTGAGTATTGCTGGTCGTGGAAAGATATCTATTATGCACGTATTACCGGTCAGCAGAAGAGACTCGGTTTGTCATGTGATTGGTCACGCCAACGTTTCACGATGGATGAGGGACTCTCAAGGGCTGTTCTACGCGTTTTTAAGGATTTGTACGACGAGGGATTGATCTATCGCGGTGAGCGTATGATCAACTGGTGTCCGTCGTGCCTGACATCAATTTCCGATATTGAAGTTGAACACGAGGAGAAAGAAGCTTCACTGTATACTGTTCGCTATCCTTTCGCTGATGGGGACGGCGCGATCGAAATTGCGACGACACGCCCGGAGACAATGCTCGGCGACACGGCCGTCGCTGTGCATCCCGATGATGAAGGTCGAAATCACTTCGTCGGACGCTTGGTACATCTTCCGTTAACTGATCGTGATATTCCGATCATTGCCGATTCCTATGTCGATCCCGAATTCGGGACGGGATACGTCAAGATAACGCCTGCACACGACCCGAACGACTACGAAATCGGATTGCGCCATAATCTTCCCTCAATTGATATTTTGACGGACGATGCACGCATGACGGACGAGTGCGGTCCCTATGCCGGGATGACGACGCAGGAGGCGCGCCGTGCCGTCGTGAATGATCTGGAAGAACAGGGATACCTCGTCAAAATTGAACCGATGCGTCATAACATCGGCACATGTCAACGCTGTGATACGATCGTCGAGCCGAAAATATCGCTTCAATGGTTCGTAAAAATGGAGCCTCTCGCCGGACCTGCGATCGAAGCCGTCCGCAAGGGCGACACGGAGTTTGTACCCGACCATTTCAAGAAAATATATTTCAACTGGATGGAGGGGATCCGCGACTGGTGCATCTCGCGTCAGCTCTGGTGGGGGCACCGCATTCCCGTATGGTATTGCGAAGATTGCGATGAGATCATCGTCGCCGAGAAGACTCCCAATAAGTGCCCGTCTTGCGGCGGTATACGTTTAAAGCAGGATGAAGATACGCTCGATACGTGGTTTTCATCGGCGCTTTGGGCTTTCTCGACGCTCGGATGGCCGGAAGAAACGGACGATTTCAAAACATTCTATCCGACAGACGTCCTCGTAACGGGTTACGATATCATCTTCTTCTGGGTCGCGAGGATGATCTTTTCATCGATCCACAACACCGGTAAAACGCCTTTCCGTTACGTCTTGATCCATGGGATGGTCCGCGATGAGTTCGGGCGAAAAATGTCGAAGTCGCTCGGCAACGGCGTTAATCCGCTTGATGTCATTGATCAGTACGGAGCAGATGCCCTGCGTTACGGCCTGATGGTCGGTACGACACCCGGAAAAGACTTGCGCTGCCGTGACGAGAAGTTTGAAAACGGGAGAAATTTCATCAACAAGGTCTGGAACGCCTTTCGCTTCATTGTGATGAATCTCGATGAAGACCTCGAATTTTCCGATGTTTCTGACGGCGATTTTACGATTGAAGACCGCTGGATCATGTCGGAGCTGAAAGAGACGATCAAGGCTCTCTCCGATAATCTTGACGCGATGGAACTCGGCATGGCTCAGGATAAGATTTATTCGTTCCTTTGGGATTATTTCTGTGACTGGTATATCGAGCTTGTCAAAGAACGTTTGCGCGAAGGCGGTAGCACCGGGAGAGCGGCTCAGTCAGTCTTATACCGTGTCTTCTCAGATTCGCTTAAATTGTTGCACCCGTTTATGCCGTTTGTTACGGAGCGCATTTACGGTATTCTGCATGAAGGAAAATTGCTTGTACTTGAGGAATGGCCGGATGTTGATCAGTATCGTCTCGATGACGACGCCGTAAAGACGATGACGAGTCTTGTCAGCGCTATTCGCGGTGTCAGGACTCTCCGTGCAGAGTACAAGATCGCTCCTGCACGTCGTTTCGCCGCAAGTTTCCGAGCTGACGACAGCGCGCTCGTCTCGAGACTTCGGGATGGCCTGCCTACATTATCTAGGCTCGCGGGCATTTCATCGCTCAATCTGATTGATGACGGTGAATCGTTCGATGAAGAAGACGTGACGGTTATTTTCACGGGTGGGGAAATTGCCATTCCTCTACGTGAGCTCGTCGATGTTGAGGAAGAACTTGAACGAATGCAAAAGGAAGAGGCACGCCTGAAACAGGAAATCGCACGTGCGGAGAAGATGCTCGGCAATCCTAATTTCACTGGGAAAGCGCCTGCACATGTCGTCGATGCGCAACGTGAGAAGAAAGCACAATATGAGGATCAGCTGGACAGTTTGGGCGTTCAGCTGGAACGTCTCAAGCGCTTGTCTCT
The DNA here is from genome assembly GCA_012841145.1 of Clostridiaceae bacterium. GTDB lineage: Bacteria > Bacillota > Clostridia > Saccharofermentanales > DTU023 > UBA4923. The sequence continues at coordinate 81,888 of DUVH01000009.1, forward strand.
TGAGGCATAGAAAGATTTACCTGCTGTCTCGGCAGGTGCTATACTTGATCTACGGATATACGCGACCTTCGAGTCGCGTGGAAAGGAAATAATCATGCCTTTAGTCAACACAAAAAAAATGTTTGAAGAAGCGTATGAAGGCGGTTATGCCATAGGCGCTTTCAACGTCAACAACATGGAAATTATTCAGGGGATCGTCAACGCGGCGAACAAGCTGCGAGCACCGCTTATTTTGCAGGTATCGGCAGGTGCGAGGCGCTACGCAAATCAGACGTATCTTCTCAAACTTGTCGAGGCTGCGATGATCGAGTCTGGATTGCCTATCGCATTGCATCTCGACCACGGTGACTCTTTTGAACTATGTAAAGATTGTATCGACGGAGGATTTACCTCCGTGATGATCGACGGGTCGCATCTGCCGTTTGAGGAGAACATCGAACTGACGCGTCGCGTCGTAGACTATGCGCATAGCCATGACCCGATGATCGTCGTCGAGGCCGAACTCGGCCGCCTTGAGGGCATTGAGGATGATGTCGTCGTCAGCGCCGAGGACGCGTCCTATACGGATCCCGACGAAGTCGAAGAGTTCGTCGCTCGAACAGGCTGTGACTCTTTGGCGATCGCGATCGGCACCAGTCACGGTGCGTACAAATTCAAACCCGGACAAAAGCCGCAGCTCCGTTTCGACATACTTGAAGAAATAGAGCGACGTTTACCCGGTTTCCCCATCGTTCTGCACGGAGCTAGTTCCGTTATTCCCGAATACGTCGATACGATCAATCGTTACGGCGGTTCCATGCCCGACGCTATCGGTATCCCTGAGGATATGTTGCGTAAAGCGGCAGGTATGGCCGTATGCAAGATTAATATCGACAGTGATTTGCGTCTGGCAATGACGGCATCTGTTCGTAAGTATCTGGCTGAGAACCCGGCAGATTTCGATCCGCGCAAATATCTCGGCCCGGCAAGAGATGCCATTGAGGAGATTGTCGCTCATAAGATCACAAACGTTTTAGGGTGTGACGGCAAAGCGTAAAGTTTAATTGGAGTAGTGATGGATCTCGATCGCGACCGTTTGGAGTCTTTATTACGGATGGGGAATCCCGGTGATCGGGATTCTGCCGCCGTACTGATCGGACAACTCACGCAAGTGCTCCGAGAGCTTAATCACGCCTATTACAACCTTGATGAACCTTTGACGTCGGACGAGACGTATGATCGGCTTCTCCGCAAGCTTGAGCTGCTTGAAGATGAATGGCCTGAACTCGTTCTTCGTGATTCACCGACGTCTGTCGTCGGCGGAGAAGCCTCATCGAAATTTACGCAAGTTCCTCACCGATATCCTATGCTCTCGCTTCTTGACGCTTTCTCTTACGCGGAAGTTACGTCGTTCGTCGACCGCATCCGCTCGCAGTACACTGACGCGATCTTTCTTGTCGAGATGAAGATTGACGGCCTCTCCGTCAGCCTTACGTATGAAAACGGATTCCTCGTAAGAGGTGTGACACGCGGAGACGGTATTACATATGGTGAGGATGTCACGGAGAATATCCGCCAGATCGCTTCGATTCCTATTATGCTTAGCGAGTTACCCGCTGAGGTTGTCGTTCGCGGAGAAGTCTATATGCCTTACGCGTCATTTGATGCGCTCAACCGGTCGCTTGACGACTCCGGAGAAAAAGCATTTGCCAATCCGAGAAATGCCGCGGCCGGTACGCTTCGCCAGCTCGACGCGACGGTTGTCCGAGACCGCGGTCTCTCTTTTTTCGCTTTTGAGATTCAGCGTTCTTCACGCTCATTTTCGAACGATTCCGCGTCGCTTTCCTGGTTGTCGGATCTCGGTGTTCCCGTTATCCCTGAAATCTCCGTCTGCCGTTCATCTGGTGAGGTGATTGAGGCTATCGAGAGGATTGAGAGGAAGCGTGACGAATTGCCTTTTCAAATTGATGGGGCCGTCATTAAAGTTGATCAACTCGATCCGCGCGAAGAAATTGGCGCGACGAGCAAATTTCCGCGATGGGCGATCGCCTATAAGTATCCGCCGGAACAAAAGGAGACGGTTGTTCTCGACATTTCGGCCCAAGTCGGGCGTACGGGACGCATTACGCCGCTGGCTCATCTCGCGCCCGTCAATCTCGCAGGTACGACGGTGCAAAGAGCGACACTGCACAATCAAAGTTTCGTCGATCAGCTCGATGTCCGTATCGGTGACACGGTTCTCATCCAAAAGGGAGGGGACATTATCCCTGGAGTTATAAAAGTCATTAAAGATAAGCGTCCGACAGAGACGGAACGTTATATTCTTCCCTCCACGTGTCCGGCGTGCGGATCGGAGACCGAATACGTCGGAGACGGTGCCGACCTCTACTGTACCGGTATCGACTGCCCCGCGCAACTCGTACGGCATTTGACGTATTTCGCTTCGAGAGAAGCCATGGATATCACCGGGTTGGGAGAGAAGGTCTCGAACGCCCTTTATCATGCCGGCTATGTCCGTTCCATCGCCGACCTTTATACGCTCCATGAAAAACGCGATAAATTGGTTGAAGAGGGTATTATCGGTCGCGACAGGAGTGTAGATCAGCTGCTCGCAGAACTCGATCGTTCAAAGTATGCGCCGCTTGAGCGACTCGTCACGGGGTTCGGTATTCCGCTCGTGGGACGCCAGACTGCGCAGGCGCTTGTGAAAGCGATTCCTGATCTTCGACGTTTGGCGCAGGCGGATGAGGAGATACTCGCTTCTATCAGGGATATCGGCCCCGCGACGGCACGCTCGATCAGTCACTGGTTTTCATTGCCGCAAACGGAAAAATTGTTGGAGCGTCTTGAAATGAGCGGATTAAAGATGACTGAAGAAATAAAGGACACTGAGAAGCCGCTTGACGGCCAGACGTTCGTTCTTACCGGGACTTTAACCTCCATGACGCGCAACGAAGCAAGGGCTGCCTTGGAGAATCTCGGAGCACGCGTCGCCGGTTCCGTTTCGGCACGCACATCGGTCGTCGTCGTGGGTGAAAACCCCGGCAATAAGGCTGAACGCGCGCAACAGCTGGGGGTTCAGATTATGGATGAGGACGCCTTTATCGCCTTGTTGGCTTCATACGATGATGGAGATCAAACATGATAATGATGATAATATACTTTGCTTTAGGCCTGCTCGCCAGTTTTGCACTCGTGAGCGCGCTTTTTGCTTTGCTCACTGTTTTTCTGCGTAAAATCTGGAATCACTCCTGCAAATCACGCCTCTCTTATCTTGCGCCGATCGTACTGGTCGTTATGATCTCTTACCTATCAGCCGTTCTGCTCGTACCGATGGTGTTCGATAGCGTGCAGCTCGTCAATCGTCAATACAGTGTCCGTGAGATCGAGATTCCCGCTGAGGTAGTGCCTCGAAATCATTCATTGACTCTTGACGGACAGATCTATTATTTCCCTCCCGGTGTATTCAAATCGGGGGCCCAGGGCCGCTATCAAATCACTTACACACCGAGAACTTTCTATATTATCAACGTCGTTCGTTTCGGCGATGTTCCCGATCATTAATCAATTGAAAAGATCGTAAGCGTGTCCGTGAATTTTTGATCGGAGCGAAAATTTCAGTATTTTCCGCCTCTACAATAAAACGGAGAGGAGGGGCGGAGGAGATGACTCGAGATCAATCGATTCGTTCAGATATGAAGTCGGAGCTGACGGAACAGCGCAATAGGCCGAAAGACGAGTTCGGTTTTTATTTAGTCGCCTCCAATCGGGAACTCCTCAATCATGTCGAAAAATTAATGAATCGGCAGGGACTTTTCGGCGTGATGGATTCTTCCGGGAGAGTTCATTATCTGGTCGACGGTCGTAAAGGCTCTCCTTACGCCGCGCGCAAAGTCTTGGCAACGGCGGAGAATCTAATCGCGGAGCAAACACTTCATGAGCATCATCATCAGGCAGAAGTGCATCTGGCGGTTGACAATGTCTTGGAGCGATATGCATTCAATTTTCATCTGCGCGGCTATCGGCTTCTTCAGGAGATGATGCGCGTGATCGCGGGCGACGTTTCGCTTCTCAATCCGATCAGCAAACGTCTATACCCGATAATTGCCGAAAAATACAAGATGACGCCTTATCAGGTTGAAAGAAATGTGCGTTATTTGTTCGACGACCTCGCAATGCGTGAAATGCAGACGCTTGAAGATGGAGAGTATCTGCCGTTTAGATTGCTTCGGGAGCGCGATGTAAGTCTGCCCGTCGCGCGCACCATTGTGAGATTAGCAGAGATGGTCGCCGATCATCTTGTACGTTCAGAGATGTTCGGTAAGCATTGAGCTCCGCAATTGCTGCGAAATGAAGCGAGGGCTATCGACCGACAGCCCTCACGGTAAGCCAAAATAAGAATTTCGATTACTTGTTCACCTGGATTTTCAGGTTTTTACCGGCTTTGAACGCCGGCGCTTTCGTTGCGGGGATAAGGATCTCTTCCTTGGTGCTCGGATTGCGACCTTTGCGTGCGGCACGATGGCGAACCTCAAAGGTTCCGAAGCCGACAAGAACGACTTTCTCATCTTTTGCAAGCTGTTCGGTGATGACGTCAAAAACTGCTGTGACGGCCTTTTCACTGTCTTTTTTTGTCAGTTGCGTTTTCTCCGCCACTGCGTTGATCAGTTCACTTTTGTTCATTCATTAGCCTCCTTCTGGCAATTCTTTGCCTATTATCACGATCAAATGGCGTCTTGTCAAGGGTTTGGCGTCTTTTGTCGTCGCCGGAAGTCATTTTTAGCGGTAAAAAAGCGGCCTTTTCAATGAAAAAGGCGATATAATAACGTGACCGGCCAATTGAGCGGCACGCCGCACGAATGGTACGTAAGGACTCTCAATGCGCCGTTATGCTTGCATGTCGCGTCGCCTTGCTGTACCATACCAACAGAAATAGACGTTCATCGGTTACATGATATAGAGAAGGAATTGGTTTATGAAAGTTACGAAAGATACGCTGATCATCGACATCATTCGAATTGACCGTAATCTTGCAGGTCTCTTGATGGGGCACGGTCTGCATTGTGTCGGTTGTATGATGGCAAACAATGAGACACTGGAAGAAGCCTGTCAAGTTCACGACATTGATGTGGATTTTCTCCTGAATGATATCAACACGTACCTCAGCTCCATTCAGGCCCTGAAAGATTAAATATGGCACTCCGTTAGCGATAACACCTTTGTTTAGCTTGCGAAAAGATGAGTTTTTTCTAGAATAGATGGATAACAATCAACCCCGTACAACAACTCGTCATTTAACGCCGCGCAAAGCGTTCTTGATCGCCTTTGATGCCGCGTCAACTGTTATCGCGGCTCTGTTGTCGCTTTTACTCATTTTTGAAGGGGTAGTCCCCGCGCGTTATTGGGGACAGTTTAAAGATACGTGGTTTGTTTTTGTTCTGATCGGTCTCGTCGTATTTCCGCTTTTCGGATTCTACACTCAGATGTGGGCGTTTGCGCGCGGCACTCAGTATTTGATACTTTTTGCCGGGACGACGGCCCATCTTTTCCTGTCCGTACTCGTGTTCCAGCTGATGGAGCGCAATTACACGCTTCCCACGTATATCTTGTTTTGGTTTCTCTTGACGGGCGCCGTGACGGCGATTCGTCTTTTATACCGGTTTTATCAGTCACATCGACTGGTGAGGCGTTCGAGAAGGCGGTCAAAGGGAAACGAGAGAATACGCGTCATGATTGTCGGAGCCGGCGCTGCCGGAAGCCAAATCATTGTCGAGCTGAAGACTGCTCAGAGCAGAAGGATTCCCGTCTGTGCCGTCGATGACAATGTTCTCACGCACCATTATAGAAACAACGGCGTGCCGGTTCTCGGCGATCGCCACGATATTGAGAGACTGGCACATGAGATGCGTATTGACGAGATCATCGTCGCCATCCCTTCCGCTTCGAGTGAGACGATCCGCAACATCTTGGAGATTTGCCATCGTACTGATTGCCGTGTCAGAATCCTGCCTTTTTTTACCGAACTCGATGGCGGGAAAGTCCACCTGTCCGATGTTCGCGATATCCGAATTGACGACTTGCTCGGTCGCGAAGCAGTCGAGTATGACATGGACAAGGTCAGCGCATTCATTCGAGATAAGACGGTTCTCGTTACAGGTGGAGGCGGTTCAATCGGCTCGGAACTTGCGACCCAGATTGCTTCATTTAAACCCGCCCTTCTCATCCTTTATGACGTCTATGAAAACGGCGTCTACGAGCTGCAGCAGGATCTTTTCGAACGATATGGCAGACATCTCAATTTAAAAGTTCTCATCGGTTCGGTTCGAGATTGCAAACGTATTGAACAATTGTTCCTTGAATACGCTCCCGATGTCGTCTTTCATGCGGCAGCTCACAAACATGTACCTCTCATGGAGGACAGCCCGGGCGAGGCGGTGAAGAACAACATCTACGGGACGTACAACGTCGCGCTGACGGCAGCACGGTGCGGTGTTCCGAGATTCGTTCTGATCTCAACGGATAAGGCCGTCAACCCGACGAATGTGATGGGAGCGAGTAAGAGACTGTGTGAAATTGTCATCATGGCGCTCGACAAGATTTGGAAAGATACTTCGTTTGCGGCCGTGCGATTCGGCAATGTTCTGGGGAGCAGCGGCAGCGTTATTCCTCTCTTTGAAAAACAGATTAGACATCGTCATCCGGTGACGGTTACGCACCCTAAGGTCGAGCGCTACTTCATGACGATCCCCGAAGCTTCAAGTCTCGTGCTTCAGGCAGGTGCATACGCAAAAGGCGGTGAGATATTCGTTTTGGATATGGGCGATCCGGTCAGAATTGATAAGCTGGCCCGTGACATGATCCGAATCTCCGGTCTTGTGCCCGATGTCGATATACCGATTCAATATATTGGATTGCGACCTGGGGAAAAAATGCGCGAAGAGCTATTCTTATCGGCTGAACAGTTCGTTCAGACAGACCACAAGAAGATCTTCAGTCTCACACAAGTTGACGATATGAAATATCTGAAGAAGGAAGTCGCCAAGCTCGAGAAGATTATCGGGGCGGACGAAGAGCTCGGACTATCGTGTTTCATGAAACAGCTTCTATCCGTTCTTGAGAGCTGCGGCGACGTCAATGTTCAGGAGTCACGCGCTTCGCTCCCTGATGTTCCTTACGATCCGCATGTTGTTGCGGGACAATCGCTATCCGAGAATCGGCCTTACGAATCGGTATGACTTTTTCTTCATACATGCATTTGGCGCGATACGGTATCTTCGTCGTCATCGCCGTTCCGTCCATTGTCCTTTTTTATCGCGCATTGCGATCGCTTCTTGCGAATTTGCGCAGCGCGACACGGCCTGTGACGGGTTTTTTCCTTCTCCTGTCAGATCCGCTTGAGCCTGAGTTCGTCGCTTCGTTACCCTTATTTCATACGACACAGATAGGCTCATCGCGAGCTTCCGATATCCGCATAAAGGGCAAGGGTATTCGAAGGCAACACTTAACGATTTACTATCATGACAAAGTCTGGACGATGCGCCCTGAGCGCTCCGCTATGGTCTGGCTGAACGGCCGTCAAGTCACGGAGTCTACATCGTTGCGCCAAGGTGATAAAATAGGCGTCGGCAGGCGCGTTTTGAGCTTTATTATGGACGACACCTGCACGGTGACTGACGAAGTGACACAGATGTCCGAGCTCTCTGAGGCTGTCTCTTCCCGTTGGTCTGTCTCGGCCGTCATCATGACGCTGCTGTTGCAACTCGGATCTCTACTCGCGCTCTTTGTCGGGATGCGAGGCACCGATACTGGTGCCGTCGCCAAGTTTTTCGTCTTAGTGCTCGCATCCGTCTACTTCTTGCTGCATGTAGTGAGCCTTGTTCTGAGTCGATTTATCCCGCGTATTGATCCCGTTGTCTTTCAGGCGGCGACAGGCCTTACGACAATAGGGCTGACCGTTCAGGCGAGACTTCTCGGATTATCGCGTGTTTTTCCTTCTCATATTGAAGATTACACAATCGAGTCGTGGCATCGCAGCCTTAAAAGCGCGCTTGTCGGCCAAACAGGAGCCCTTGCGATCTCTCTCATCATTCTGGTCATCCTCGTCTTGCTTTCGCAAAGGACGAATTTGCTCGAGCGGTTGGCACCGATCTGTTTTGTGCTGACTCCCGTGCTGTACGTCGTGACACTTATCTTCGGAGAGGGGCAGGAGACGCAAGGAGCCGGACTGTGGATTCCGCTTCCGGGCGGGCTGACGCTACAGTTAACCGAGTTTGCGAAGATAACGTGGATCTTCACGTTAGCATGGTTTTTCAGGATACGACCGAAAGGGAGACAGCTCATCCTCTTCGGCGTATGGGGCATTCTCAATGCCGGACTGATTGTCTTATTGCCGGATCTCGGATCCATCATGATTCTATTTCCGGTAACACTTGTCGTCTTTACGGTCATGACATCGGAATATATATTATCCGCCTCCGTTTTAGGTATTGCAGGTGTCGCAGGTGTCTTGATTTATCGGGCGATTCCATACGTCAATCGAAGGATCTACGGATGGATTTCATTGTGGGATCGAATCGGTGACGACAATCGCCAAATCGTGTACGGATTGCAGGCTGTCAGTCGGGGAGGACTGTTCGGACGCGGTCTCGGCAACGGCAGTCCCGGCAGTATCCCGCTTGCAAATTCCGACATGATCTTTGCGATCGTCTGTGAAGAGTTTGGCATGATCGTCGGTGTCATGCTGATTCTTCTTTACATGACGATCTGGCTGAGGGGTATGTCAAGTGTCATCGGCGCACGCGACGGGTTTACGAGCGCTTTGATTCTCGGCCTCGCGTCCGCCATTCTGATCGAAGCTCTCGTCGTCATCGGAGGTACGACGGGGCTTATACCTCTGACAGGTGTAACGCTGCCCTTTATCGCGCGCGGCGGCAGCTCATTCCTTGCCAAGTGGCTGATGATCGCGCTGCTTCTAGGTATTATGGCACGTTCTTCAGCGTTGCCGGTAAAATGTTCGGCAAAAAGACTCACAAGTATTGGTGAATTGACCGGTACGACGTTTGATCGGAGGATAGAGCGATGAAATCACTCCTTCGGAACATCCGTATATTCGTTGTCGTTTTTACTGTCCTTTTTGCTCTTTTTATCACGGGAGTTATCGCGCAGAGTAACCGCGCCCGAACGACATGGCTTGAGTCAGCGGGCGAGGACAAGGCGGCATTGAAATCACGTTACAAGATGGCGGGTGAAATCATTACGGCTGATGACGTCATCCTCGCGGGACGCGACGAGCAGGGCAATCGCCGTTACGCAGCCAATGACGTGCTCGCGGAGGCTGCGTTGCATCTTGTCGGAGATTACACGCACAACATCACCAATACGCTTGAATCGCTCTGGCAAGACCATCTTCTCGGCAGCGGACGGCCGTTCTTGACGCAGCTAAAGCTCGACCTTTCCGGAAAGGGACTTGAGGGCGACGATCTGCTCCTCACTGTCAGAAGCGATCTGATGATTGAGGCTGCGCGCGCGCTTAAGGGCAAGCGCGGCGCCGTCGCCATCATGAATTATCGAACGGGCGAAGTATATGCGCTCGTCTCAAAGCCTTCCGTCGCTCCCGAGAATGTCATCGCTTGGAAGAATATACCCGATACGGCTCTTTTCAACAGGGCGCTTTTGGGCAGGTATGTGCCCGGTTCGACGTTCAAGATCGTGACAGCAACGGCTTTTCTCAATCAAAGAGAATATCCTCACGATTTGAAGGTGACGTGCCGCGGCAAAAAAGCGCTCATGCCCGGCGGTGTCTTCGAGCGCTACATGAAGAGTACGCACGGTACGCCGGGGCTTGAGAAGGCATTCGCGACTTCATGCAACCATTATTTCGGTCATATTGGTCTGCTGCTTGGAGCACAGCCTCTTAAAGAGGCAGCCAAAGCGCTTGCCTTCAATACGGAATTTTCGCTCGATAGACTCAAGGTTGCGCCGAGCGTTTGCGATATCGGCCATGAGGACGATGCCGCAATTACTTGGGCGGCAATAGGACAACCGGGCGGTAAGGATCGCGTGAGCGTCACACCTCTTCACCTAGCCATGATCGCGTCGGCGATCGCTAACGGCGGCGTTATGCGACAGCCCTACATCGTCGAAGCGACGAGGACGCCGATGGGGGAAATTCGAGAGATTGATCATGATGCAACTATCACGATCCTTGACCGTCTCGTGACCGACAAGATGTCGGATATGATGCGATCTGTCGTAACGGACGGGACAGGGAAGAAGGCAAACATCAAGGGAATCGATATTCGCGGCAAGACCGGAACGGCAAATGTTGAGGATGAGGACGGCAAGATGGTGACGAACAATCTTTTTGCCGGTTTTATTGCCGATGAGAAAACGCCATTTGCTATCGGGATCGTTCTGGAGGATTCGCGGAGCGGTACGGCGCCCGCCGTCGCCGGCACGCTGCTTCGCTATGCTGTCGGCAAAGTGCGCTGAATTGATTTAAAATGTGAGAGAGATAAATCGCCTGAAAGGATAATATCGTGGCTTCTAAAAAAATTCTCATGCTCATTGATGTTCATAGTCTGCTCAATCGCGCTTTTTACGGAATGGCGGGCCGAAATCGCTTGACGGCGCCGGACGGATTGCCGACTGGCGCGCTGTTCGCTTTTCTGAACATGCTGTTGAAGTATAAAGAAGAGTTTCAACCGACGCATGTTGTTTCCGCAATGGACATGCCCGGAGAGACGTTTCGTCATCGACAGTTCGATGAGTACAAAAAGGGCAGAAGCCCGATGCCCGATGATCTTGCACGACAAGTACCGATCGCTCGTGAGTTGCTCGATTGCTTGGGATTCCAGCCTGTCGGATTGCATGATTACGAAGCAGATGACTTGATCGGTACACTGGCGCGTATTGGCGAAGATCGCGGTATGCGCGTCTATATTTTGACGGGAGATCGCGATGCGCTGCAGCTCGTTTCTGATGACACGTCGGTCGTACTTCTGACGACAAAACGGGACGGTTCGGAAAGCGAAATCATTACTCCCGAGGCCATGATGAAAGAGTACGGTCTGCCTCCTGCACAGTGGATTGAGGTAAAGGGACTGATGGGCGACGCATCGGATAATATCCCCGGTGTAAGGGGAGTCGGGCAGAAGACGGCGCTGAGGCTCATCCGTGAATACGGAAGCATTGATAACGTCTATGAGCACCTCGGCGATATGAAGGGCGCACTTTTGAAAAATTTGACTGCCGGCGAGGAGTCGGCGAAACTATCGCGTGAACTTTCCGTTATCTGTCGGGATGTCCCTCTCGACGAAGCCGATATGTTTCTAGCATCCGACGTCGACAGCGCGGTCGATCGTGAAGCTCTCGCGCTGCTCCTGACGCGTCTGAACTTTCGCTCATTTTTAGAGAGATTCAATCTCTCATCGGCGGAAAGCGAATCTGCTGAAGAGAGTCTTCGTGATCGCGCCGATCGCATTCCAATTTTTGACTCGATTAATGAGTGGTCTGAGAAGGTCGCCCCTGATGTACCGGTCGCTTTTCTCCTGCCGAGTGACGGAGCCGACGGGATCCTGATTACGAATCAGGCTTGTCTCTTTGTCTCCGAGGTATTTCCAATCGTTCAGCTGATCGATCAGCGCGAGAATACTTTTGTAACATGGGATTTTAAGCGGCAATTGAGGAAAAATGACGTGAAAGCGCCGCATCGTCCTGTAGTTGACGTGATGATCGCTTCCTACCTTCTAAATGAGCTGGGCAGAACGGACGATATCGAATTCGCTTTACGAGCCTCGCTCGGCGACGCGTTCCAACCTTACGAGGACGACAGCCTGCCTTTGTTGAAGGATCGAAATGCCGAGAACAAACGACTCTGCCTCCTGCTGTTGGATGTGGCGGAGAAACAACAAAACAAACTTGTTGAACGAGATGTCAAGATTCTTGCCGATATTGAAATGGAACTTGTCAACGTTCTTGCCGATATGGAGCGAACTGGTGTTCTCATCGATCTGGACGCACTCGAGGCTGAATCGGCTTCGATGCTCAGTGAGATCGAGTCGCTTGAACAGTCGATTTACCGCGATGCCGGGAAAGAGTTCAATATTAATTCCCCTCAGCAGCTTGCCGAAGTATTGTATGAAGAAATGGGGCTGCCGACGGGGCGTAAAAGCTCAAAAGGTCAGTACAGCACGGCTGCCGACGAACTTGAACGGCTGCGCGGATTCCATCCGATCATCGAATCGATTATCGAATTTCGTGAGTTGACTAAGTTGCGCGGGACGTTTCTCGAGGGTCTGAAAAAAGAAATTGATTCTGACGGCAGGATACGGACAACGTACAATCAGGCGTTGACGACGACCGGAAGATTGTCGAGCTCAAATCCGAACCTTCAGAATATCCCTATCCGTACGGAGCGCGGGAAGCGCATCCGCGAGTTTTTTATCGCCTCCCCCGGTTATGTTCTGATCGGTGCCGATTACAGTCAGATTGAGCTGCGCCTTCTCGCACATCTCTCGGGCGACAAGAATCTATCGGATGCTTTTAACGAGGGGCGTGATGTCCATCGTGTCACGGCATCGGCTCTCTTCGGAAAACGCGAATCTGATATCACTGCCGACGAGCGCGGAACGGCTAAGACAGTCAATTTCAGTATAACGTACGGCATCTCCGATTTCGGATTGTCGCGAGATCTCAACATCCCTATTCCAAATGCGCGCCGTCTCATTAAACGCTACCACGATCAGTACCCGCAAGTTGAGGCGTGGCTGGATCTTCAGGGCGAACTCGCCAAAGAGCGCGGTTATGTTGAAACGCTCTTTCGCAGAAGGCGTTATCTGCCTGAGCTTCAATCTCAGAACAGAAATATTTACAACTTCGGAATACGCGCGGCGATGAATGCGCCCGTGCAGGGCACGGCGGCAGATTTGATCAAGATTGCCATGGTCAGAGTCCGCCGCTTGTTGAAAGACGAGAACTTGAATGCGCGTCTCATCCTTCAGGTTCACGACGAACTGATTCTTGAGTCGTCCGAGGATGATCGGGAGCGCGTTATGACGCTCTTGCGCGATGTTATGGAGCAGGCGATGGAACTATCTGTCCCGCTGATCGCCGAGGCGAAAGCCGGTCGTACTTGGGGTGATTTGAGTTAGAGCGATTGGAGGGACTTCTATATGTTTGTGCTTGGTATCACAGGCGGAATCGGGACAGGCAAGAGCGTCGTCGCCTCTATTTGTCGTGCGGCGGGGATTCAGGTTATTGACGCCGACGACATCGCGCATGAGCTGACGGATCGGGCGTCCAATACGACCGCTCGCATCGCTGAAGTACTGGGTTCCGATTTGATCGACGATAGCGGCGCCCTTCTTCGCGGTAAAATGGCGGATCTCGCTTTTACGAACAAGCGAGCACTTGATGCATTGAGCGCTATCGTTCACGAAGACGTCGTCGCGGCCGTTGATACCCGTCTAAAAGAAGCTGAGAAGAAAAAAGTCAAAGCTGTCGTTCTCGACGCGCCGATCCCGGTGGAGCGAGGATTTATCGATCATGCCGATCAAATTTGGGCGATCACGGCAAACGAAAACGTACGGCTCGAGCGGCTCAGAAAACGAGGCATGAGTGACGCCGATGCGCTCAGGCGCATGCGTGTCCAGATGTCTCCGGAGCAATACAGGAAGATCGCGCACTTTGAAATCGAAAATAACGGCACTTTACTGGAGTTGGAAGAGAAAGTCCATAAACTTCTCCGCCAAGAGTTCGGACTGCGCGGCATCCCACTGCCCGGGATTCCCGATAGTTCTGCCGATTGAGTCGTTGCGGGATTAAACGTTGAATCGAAAAAGAATAAAGTCGTCTTCGCGCACGATATACGTTTTGCCTTCAGATCGTACGAGCCCTTTCTCTCGCGCGGCGAC
>DUVH01000010.1 GCA_012841145.1 Clostridiaceae bacterium
CCGCAACAGGGATGGTCACTGTACCGTCCTCCCCGACATCAAGAGCGAACTGATCCTCGCCGTCAAAACCGATCACTTGGTTCTGCCCCTCAGCGAAATTGTCCGTGACCATAACCTTGACTGTCTCGGTATTGGCGATGTAAGGTAAGCCGCCGGTGTTGATCTCGATCGCTGTCTCAGTAAGAGCAAGCGTCGGTGCAGTCAGGTCGACGAGCAACTTCCCCTCCGCTGAAGCGATTTCAGCATCACTCGCATCATAACCTTTCAGTTCCAAAACGACGGGAACGCCGTCCGTGGCGGCCACTTTATGAAGGTATGGTTTGTCTGCGACAGCACCGTTGCCGTTGACCGTCGAACGAACAACGCCGTTGGATGTCAAAGCGAATACATACCCGACTTCTTCCGGAATTTCAAGACCTTGAAGAACCTGACTCTCCTTTTTATTGTATGTGACGAAGCCATCCGCTGCCGGTATCCACGAGTCGTTGCCGCCAAGCTCATCGCGGATGAGCTTGGCGGGCTCGATAAAATCCCTGTCCTCATACAACACGAAGTCATCACTCAACGTAGTGTTGCCGACATAGTCGGCCATCACGACATGGGCATGCATTTTCGCCGCTTGCGCAAAGAGCGTGGGATTCTCTTTGATTGTCACGAAGAGATTACCGTTATCGTCCACGGAAATTTTTTGATCGGGCCTTCTCCACTTGCCATCCTTAAAAATAGTTAGTCCGGAAAACGTTTTGTCAATGCCCGTTCCGTCGCCGTCAGTCACCTGACCGCAATTGATCGTGACTGATGTCGCGCCGTGCTCATAAGGCACGTTTTGCTGGACCGTGAGTCCGGTCGGCGCTGTGTTATCAATTTTGACCGGTATACTGATCGACTGCCACTCGGAGTTCTCGTTCATGCGAGCGCGGACATTGTAATAGTACTGTCCTTCCTCCGCATCGATGAATTCACCGTTCGATTTGTCGTAGAGCTTTCCATCCCAATGCGTGTTATACAAAAGCGGGATCGGTTGCCCAATTTCCACCAAAAAAAACATCGACGTCTTCTCGATGGAATCGACCCGCCCGACTTGTCGAAGTACATTGCCATCCTCGTCCGTAATGAAACATTCAGCATTTTGAACACCGCGGAATGCACCGACACGCGGCGCAAGCGCCTTGATGTAGCCGTCTTCCTCCTTGTCATCCGGATTCGTATTGAACCCGACGGTCATAGGATCGAAAACCTTTCCATAAATCCATTCCGACCAGTTGCCTGCAGGCGTTGGATCACAGTCCGGTCTGATATATGGATTCGAGTACATATAAAGTTGCGTAGCGCTGAGAATCCTATCTATTTTCGGGAAATGCTCATTTTCCTCCATAAAGAGATCAAAAATACCGTCTCCGTTCGGTCCCAAACCTTCGACATAGTCGAAGATCGGCAGGTCATTGCCCCAGTGTCCGACGTATCCGAGGAAAGGTATCGACAAACTAGGAACTCCGGCTGCCTCAAACTCAAGATAGCCCTCGACGTAGTTCTTGTTGACGGTGCCGGCATTGATCGTAAAATCAGCCGATACCGTACCGTTTGCCGGGACCGTAATCGACGTGCTCGCCGTCGTCACACTCGCCCCGGGAGCGACAATATCATACACGTCTCCATCATGCACGCCCGTGTAGACGACAGGAGGCTTCAGCGTGAACGTAACGGCAGACGCGCCGTAGTTTTTAAAGTCGAGCGTAAACGTTTTCGAACCGGTAAAATCAAGCAATTCAATATTGCCGCTGCCATGATGCGTCACGGTTACGCGCGAATCGATCGCATCTTTGACGTTGATGAGACCCGCGCCGACTTGACGAGGTGAATGGATCACATCTCCGTCCATTAACACGGTAGCCGTATTGCTCAAAATCGTCTTCAGATATTTAGTGCGTTCAAGTCCCTCTAGTCCGCTCAAGGCGCTGCTGTCTTTCATCGCCTGCATGATGAGCGCCGAGGCGCCGGAGACATGAGGCGTGGCCAACGAAGTTCCCCACATCGTGGCATATTCGTCATTATTCAGCGTCGAGTAGACGTTGCCGCCGACACCGGCAACCTCAGGCTTGAAGTTCAGCTCGGGAGTGGGGCCCCAGCTCGTGAAGGAGGACGGCTCTGCCGTCTCGGATGCAGTTGCCAAGAGTGTTGTCGTATTGACCTTAACGGAGTTTCCCCCGTCCATTGCCGCTCGCATGGCTTCGCCGGCATCCAATGTCGTGAAAACAGATGAAATACCGCCCTCCTCAACACCATCCATTTGTGAGGTGGGCGGCCCGGACTGTGGCTGATGATTATAAACAATGATGCCGATCGCGCCTTTCGCTTGAACATTTATTGCCTTTTCTTTGAACGTCAGATCGCCACCGCCTTGGACGAGCGCGTACTTGTCTTTCAGAACTTTATCCGCCGCATCCGCCGTTGAACCGACGCCACAGTCTACCAACTCAATCCATTTGTCGTCTTTAAACGTACGCCCTCCGGCCGGCTCTTGCTGTTCCGCGACAGGGAAGGTAATCGCATCGCCGCCCTTGACAGTGTAAGACATAGCATCGACAAATATTTTCGTGTTATCGATTGATGCGACGGAAAGCGCAGCCTCGACGGTGGAATCCGAACCGACTGAACCGCTGTCGACAGCGTTAAAGTATTGACCCAAATCATTAGACGTTCCGCCGTGGCTGTCATACGCCAAACCGGCATTGGCTGCCGCTATTACAACGAGTGTTCCCGCTTCAGAAGCAGCCTGTATAGCACGTGCGACCGCATCATCGACATCAGAGAATCCACAGTGTTTAGCGATCGACATATTGATCACGTCGGCGCCGAGCTTGACAGAATCCTCAATCGCTATCAAAATGTCGTCAGCATAGGCTCCTACGACGTGGTTGTTAGAAAAAACCTTCATCGCGAGGAGCTGTGCTTCCGGTGCGATACCGCGAATACCCTTGAAGGCAGCGAAATCGTCATCCGTCGCATTCCCCGCAGCGATGCCGGCGACGAGCATGCCGTGCATGGTAACTTTTTCTTCGTCTTCCGGTCTTCCGGACAAGTGCTTATCAACTATTTCCTGACTCTTATCGGCATAGTTATAGCCGTAAGGAATCTTTGGCGAGAAGTATTTGCCCGGGAGTCCGTGCTCAGAGATAAGTTCCGCGACGTCACCTTGTTCCAACTTCACGTCCTCAACCTCAGAGATACGCATATCCTTATGAGAGTCGTCAATGCCCGAATCGATGATCGAGATGAGCATGCCTTCTCCCTTGAATCCTTCCTTGAATCCTAACCCATGATTCCAAACCGCGGATACCCCCGTCATGTCGGGCGCGTTGAACATCGTCAACTTATAGACAGGGACTTCCACGACGTTCATCACCCCGGGAAGCTCGCGGATTTTCTGAAAATCGCTGCGCTTTGCCATGCAACTGAAACCGTTGGCGAGATAGCCGTAGCCATTGATCACTTTACTGCCCGTAATCTTGCGAACTGCGTCGCGCACCGATTTTTGCGACGCAATGACGCTGCTCTCAGATTTCCCTGATTCGCTGGCAGCCGGCGCTTTGAGCTCAACCATGACGCGAACGCTCTCGCGCATGTAATCCGTATTCGCAAGTTTATTAAGAAGCTCGCTCAGCTCCGCCGCTTTCGCTTCTCTAAACTGTTTCCTGATGATTGTCTTGTCGTAATCCGCAGGCAGGAGACTTCGCGTGCTCTGAGTCTCAGCCAATACCGGTGCGATCATTGAAGGCACCGTCAATGCGGACACGGCCATTGCAGAAAACAACAAACCAAGAACAAGCACGAACGAAAGCGCTTTTCTCATATGTTTCTTCATCTTCTACTCCTCTGCGTTCCGCGAAAAAACTCGCCGTTCTTCCGAACAGGCGAGTTCAATACGCTCAAAACCTACTAGTAAGTTGATACAGTTTTCTTGATGCATTGCTCAATTTAAACTATCTCCGCAAAGTGTTTTGAGATACCTCCAAGGTTCCTACAATCTTTCTAATGACTATTTCATCACTTGTTGTTTCCGTTGCGGCGTCTTCTCATGATCATAGGTACAATCACGAATAGCACACCTGCCACGATGAGCAATCCTCCGACATAGAGCAGCCAGCTCGGAGACTCGCCCGTAGCGGGAACAACAGGCTTCGTGGGCTCAGTAGAAGCAACTTTAATTTCAATCGTCTTCGTGCCGACGCCTTTCGTCGTATGTATGCCGATTACGTGTTTACCTACAGACAGCATATCAAGGAAATCCTTCTTCAGCTTGACGATGATACTCCCAGCTGCAACAGTATAGTTACCGGGCGCTATTTTTTTACCGTCTACCGATACATAGAGGAAATCTTCAAGTTCTACGCCGTTCATCCTCAAGGCCATTCCTGTTGATCTACCCTTCTCGTACACGACGTTACCGTCGGCAGTTAACCCGACGCCATACTCTTCAGTTGAGCCTGACGGAATCTCTACCGACATCGAACCGGGTGTAATCGGGTCAGCCGGAGCCGGCTTCTTCTCGACCGTCACCTTGCGCACCGCTACGGCAAGGTTCCCATGGCTATCTTTCACGCTGTAGGTGAGAGTATAGACACCCGGGTTCGCAACGTCGACCGAACCGTCAACTTTAATCGCTTCGGTAAGGTTCCCGTCATCGTTGTCATACGCCGAAATGCCCTTCATCGGATCAAACTCACTGCCTTCCGTTATCGTCGTGTCGATCGCGCCGAAGATCTGCGGTCTTCCGAGAATCTTGACTTTCCGTGACGCCACGGCCATTTGCCCCGTGCTGTTTGTCACTTTGTAGGAAAAGACGTATGTTCCGGGGATACCGGCTTCAAAGGATTCAGGCAAATCGCATTTGACGGTCACCTTATCTGTGATGTCCTTGTCGATCGCATCTGTCGCTGTCACTCCCTTCATCGGGTCGAAATCTTTCACCTGTTCAGGGTATAACGCGAGATCTCCACCTGTATTGATCACAGTTTGGCCTGTGATCGTGAAGTTGCGAATGACGATCGTCTCATTCCCTGCGTGATCCTTCACACGGAACACGACACCGTACACGCCCGCCGCGAGCGGTTGACCGTCGTACAATTCACCGTTCACTCGAATCTCGACGTCACCGTCTAGACCGCTTCCGCCGTCCTCATCTTTCGCCACCGCGGAGAGAACGATGAGATCTTCAACATTGAACACAAGATCGTCTGTCAGCTCCTCTTTCGGATCGGCATCGGCCGTCTTATCGCAGA